>CABUBY010000045.1 GCA_902489955.1 uncultured Collinsella sp.
GCGCTCATCGAGCGCGAGGCGCGCCGCCAGTGGGCGCGCGTGGTGTCGGCGGACGAGTCACGCGTTCTGTTTGAGCGCCTGGGTGGCTCGAGCACCGGCGCGCTAAACCAGGTTTCCCGTGATTTGGCAACCTCCGAGGGCTCTACGCTCTATCTGGGCCTTACTGCCAAGGCAACGTCGACGGTTGCGCGCGCGAGCATGGCAATCGCCGACGTGTTCGATGGCGTTCGCGAGCTCGGTCGCCATGCCCGTGGGGGTTATGACAATGCCAATCTATGGATTGGCCCCGAGCTGCGCGAATCTGACGACTGGCATGATTTCTTACAGTCGGCCTACGCTGCCATCGACGCATTGGAACAGGCTGACAAGAGCGTCGACGCGCTGGTGCAAGCCGTCGCCGCCGACAAGCCCGAGGTTGTTGTCGACCTGGGTGATGTCTCGCGCCGCCTGCACGAGCTGGACGAGAACCTCAAACTCATCATTGATGGCACCGATGAACACTACGTGTATTCGCTGCAGGTCAATCGCAGGTTGCGTGCCGGCGGAGAGTCAATGACTGCAGAGCGCATCGACATTGGTGAGGCCTTGGCAACCGAGTGGCTGCCCGAGGTTCACACGGCTATCTTTGCCTCGGCGACCATGACGGTGTCCAAAAGCTTTGAACACTTTAACCACGCGGTCGGCCTCGATCGCATCGGTGCTTCAACATCCTCATCGCTGCACTTGGACTCGAGCTACGACTTCGATTCGAACATGGCTGTAGTCGTTGCGGGCGATATCCCCGATCCGCGCGATCGTGAGAGCTATCTTACGGCGCTCGAGCGCGTGCTGGTCGACGCCCATCTTGCCATGGGCGGATCGGTGCTCACGCTGTTCACCAATCGGCGCGACATGGAAGACCTGTACGCCCGCGTTGAGCCCAAGATGGCCCGTGCGGGTCTGGAGCTCAACTGCCAGCAGCGCAACTTATCTCCTCGTCGCCTGCGCGACCGGTTTATCAATGAGCCGACCTCGTCGCTTTTTGCGCTTAAGGCCTTCTGGGAGGGGTTTGACGCCAGCGGCGAGACGCTGCGTTGCGTCATCATTCCCAAGCTGCCGTTCTCGAGCCCCACGGACCCGCTCTCGTGCGAGCGCAACCTGCGCGAAGACCGCGCTTGGGCGCGCTATTCGCTGCCCGAGGCGGTGCTCGAGGTCAAGCAGGCGGCCGGCCGCCTTATCCGCTCGTCGACCGATTGCGGCGTGCTGATTCTGGCCGACCCGCGCCTGGTGACGAAGGGCTACGGAAAGAAGTTCTTAACGTCGCTGCCTACGAGCTCCTACCAGCGCATCGAATCGGCGCAGATCGGTCACTATCTGCAACTGTGGCGCGCACGTCACGAGCGGCGGCGCTAAAGCGGACAGACGAGGGTTTTTGCCATGTCGCACAGACTCTTTGACAGGGCGGGGTCATCCAAGATGCGGATGGCTCCGCCCGCTGCGATTATCTGGCTCAGTAGCCAACGCTCGGAGCCGTAATGCACGGTTACCGTTGCCATGTCTGCCCCGCTGCGCTCGATTAGGGTGATGCCGGCCCAGTCCAGATGCTCCGTCATATCGAATGGCATCAAGAGCTTTGCGCTACGCTGCGTCCGGGCAAGGGAATCGTGGAGGGATGCGACGCCCGGTGCGTGAGGCACGACGGAGTCTTCCGTCAAGGTGAGTCCCTCGATTTTATCCATGCGATAGGTGCGCTGCTCATCGACCGCGATGTCCCAGGCAATCAGGTATGTTTGGTCGCCGTTTACCGTAATGCGCAAGGGGTCGACCAGACGCTCGCGTGGCCGCGCATCGTCCATCGAGCGATACGAGATGCGGCAGCGAACACCGTCCTGAATGGCGCAGCTCAGCTGCTGCCAGTGCGACCCGTGGTTGACGGTGTCAAAGACGCGCTGGTTATAGCCGAGCTCTTCGGGCAGAAGGGCATGTCGAATCCGAGCTGCCGTCTGCGGCTCGATCCCCAACGATTCAAGTTCATGGTTGAGCACAGCGCCCTCGGCGGCACTCAGGCGCAACGGCAGCACGCGCCCGGCGTCACCAGTGAGGGCCACGCGCTCGCCGCGGCATTCGCAGATGATGCGCGCGCCCGATTCTCGGTCCGCGAGCGTCGAGACGATCTCGAGAATCTCGTCGAGCGACGCCCCCGTGATGTCAAAGCGGCTGCAAATCTCGGTTCGTGTCATGCCGCCATCGCCGGCGGCGTAGAGGGCCTCCATGATGTCGATGGCGCGCGAGAGTCTCTGCTCGCTGGTGAGTTTACGCACGGGCATGCTCGTGCACCGTCCTTTCAATGAGGTGGTTCCACGCCTGCTTGAGCGATTTGGGGGCCATGGGCCTCATGCCGTCCATGGCGTGGGCCATGCAAAATGAGGCGGCGGCTTCAAGGTCACGCACGTCAACGGTCCAGGTCCATCCCGCATCGGTGTGTGCGAGCTCACCTCGCCCGCGCGTGAGGCCGTTGATCATATCGATCTGCGTCTGAGGACCGAACGAGAACGTGGCTGCAACGGGCGGTCGGTCGGCAAAATCGAATTCAAAGAACAGATAGTCGTTGAGATTGAAGTCTGCAGGGATGGCGTAGGCCTTCGAAGGACGCCAAGCGCGAACGATACGGTCGCAGCGGAATGTCCTGATGTCGTCGGTGGCATTGTCGAGGCCGCAGAAGTACGCCACGCCCTCGCGCTCGAACATGCCGTAGACGCAGACGGTACGTTCTTTCTGCTCGCCGCGTCCGTTCTGATATAAAAATCGCAGCGCGCATCGCTCGGCAAAGGCGCTCCATACCGCATCGACGGTGGGAGAGCGGCGGATCGGTGCTTCGTCCAGCGCCGACATGCCGGTGAGGTAGGCAATTTTGGAGCGAATATCGGCAAGCGGCGCGGCAAAGGTGGAAGAGCCGGCCGCTAGCGTCTGGTCGATGGCGTTGAGTAGGATGTCGGCGTCGTCTGCGGTGATGAGGCCACCTGCTGCAAACGTGTGCTCGCGGTCGATTGTCCACGAGCTTTCCTCGGTCTCCTGCGCACCGGCGGGGCGAACCTCCTTGATTAAGATGCCACGCTCGAGCAGTTTGTCACGATCGCGTCGAAACTTGCGCTTATCCGAGTCGATATTGCCCGAGCCATATCCCAGGTCAGAATCCAAGACGATCTGCTCGGTCGTCAGCGGTTCGGGGGAGCTATTGAGCACAAAGAAAAGATTGAGGATGCGCTGAGCCGTTTTATCGAAACTGGGCTCCGAATTTCCCTTTTTAATTGTCTCGGTCGTGTCGCTTGCCGTCATAGAGTCCTCGCATGAGAAGGTGGTTTGCTGCCATGATTTTAGTCCGATATGGAGATTAGGCTATATCCTTGTCCGCTGGGGCGTTAAGATGGCCCGAATTCGGTCGTTTGCGCTCGCTCGGGGTATACTTTCGACTATATACGGTTCTAATGTGCATGCATTGGGCCTATTTGTCGGATTATGGATGTGGAGCGCACATGGCGAACACCCAGAACTATATTAACCACCTGCTGCAGAACACCGGCATTACGCCGGCATGCAGCGAAGAAGAGCGCTTGGCTGCCGAGGATATCGCTCAGATCTTCCGCAACCACGGCTTTGACCCCGAGGTTCAGGAGTTCAATGCCCCGGCGCCCAGTAGGTTGGCATTTGCCGTTACCGGTATTCTTGCGTTTGCCGGCGCCCTGCTGATGGGCATCGGCGGCGGTATCGGCTTGGTCGGCACCTTGCTGGCCATTGTCGGTGCCGTGCTCTACGTGCTCGAGCGCACAGGGCATCCCGTGGTTTCGCGCCTGGGCAAGACGGGCGTGAGCCAAAATGTCATCGCCTACCACAAGGCCTCGGGCCCGCTCGCGTCTCCGCGCAACCGCCCGGTGGTCGTTGTCGCACACTACGACTCTCCCCGTGCTGAGCTGCTCGCCCGCGAGCCCTATGCTTCGTATCGTGCGCTCATCGCCAAGCTGTTGCCCGTTGCCACGGTTGCCCCCGCTGCCGTTGCCATCCTGCGCATCCTGCCGCTCCCCGGCGCGCTTAAGGTTCTGCTGTGGCTTGTCGCGATCCTCGCTTCCCTCGTTGCGCTTGCCAACGCGGCAAACATCATCTCTAACCGCCACATTCTTCCCTATACGTCCGGCGCGGTGTGCAACAAGTCTTCTGTCGCCGCTATGCTCGGCGTTATGGACAACGTTGCTCCCTTCCAGGGCGAAAACGAGTTTCCCGACGATGTTCCGTTCGATACCTATTTTGGGGAGCAGAAGCGTCGTGCCGAGGAAATGGCGCGCGCAGCGGCGGAATATGCCGCGGCCCAGCAGCAAAACGACTACGGCAACACTATCGAGTATGAAGAGCCTACCTACGCCGAGGACGAATTCGGTCAGCCGATTGCTCCCGACACTCAGACTGAGCCCGAACAGGGCGAGGCTTTCGACGAGCAGATCGAGGGCTTTGAGGGTGCGTCTGCCGACGAGACGCTGATTGGCGCCATCGTGCCCGAGGATCAGAATCAGGCTGTCCAGGCCGAAGAGTTCAATGACGAGGTTTCCGCTGCCGAGCCGGTGGAGGAGCCTGTCGCGGCCGAGCCCGAGCCCAAGCTCTATCGCAATGCCGCCGGCAACATCCGCTTTGGTTCGGATGCCATCCGTGCGCTCGGAATGCTTCCCGAGTCCTGCACGCTCGATTACGAGGAGGGCGAGGAGCCGACGTTTGAGCCCGAGCCTGCGCCCGTTGTCACTGCGGATGATGAGTCTGCCGCGGTTACCGCTGCCGTTGCCGAGCCCGAGGCGGTGTCCGCGATCGATCCCGCGGCAGGACTGGACATTTTGGCTCCCGCCACGCCGGCGCAAGACGTTGCGGACGAGTCTGACGACGATTACGTTGAACAGCCGAGGCGCGTGTCTTACGAGAGCGATACTGATTTCTCTGCCGAGATTCCCGCGGCAACGCCCCATGCCGATATTGCATCCGCGTTCTCTTCGATTGGCGCCAGCGCTTCCAGCTTCTTTAAGGGTGCGCTTGCAAAGGGCAGGAAATTTGTCGACGATTTCGAGGAGAAGCGCGCTGCCGCACGCGAGGCTGCCGAGCAGGAGGCTATCGCTCAGCAGCAGGCAGCCGAGGCGGCACGTGAGCGCGCGGCGCAAGAGTTTGAGCAGAACGAGGCTATGCAGTCCGTGCCCGTCGACGCCGCCGAAGCTACAACGTCCTTTGAGTCCCAGCAACCGACGTCCGCGGATGTTGTTGAGGCGACAACGTCTTTCGAGGCTCAGCAGCACGTCGATAGCACCATGTCGTTTGATGCCGCGCAGTTCGATTCCACGATAACGTTTGAAAAGCAGGGCACCGCGATTGCCGAGCCCCTTCCTGTGTCCGATGAGCAGGGCGACGCGGTGGACGATGACGAGCCCATTGATGCTGCCGAAATTCAGGATGCTGCCGAGGACGAGCCCGTCGAGGCCAACTCTGACGAAGAGCAGTACGCGGCAGCCGAGCAAGATGATTCGACCGAGGTCGAGCAGGAGGAAGTGTCTGCGGTTTCCGAGACTCCCGAGACGGATGAGTCGAGGCCTTACTCCACGCAGATTTTCACCATGCCGACCCCGAGCGGTTCCGGTGCCACGGTTGCCGATGTTGCTCCCACCCAGGACGAAACAGTCGATTCCCTTATGGCCCAGATTTCCTCCCAGGCATCGCCGCGTCCGCAGATGAATGTTCCCGATCCGGCGTCGGCACCGTCGCCTGCACCTTCCTCGTCTCCGCTGGCTTCGGTCCCCGATCCGTCGCTGCCGTCTATGAAGCAGGCAAACGTTGCGTCTCGCACGTCGCTGTTCGACCTTCCCGATCCCTCTGCCCAGGTCAACGACCCCTTTGCTACTGCCCAGGGTCCCGAACCCACATCGGCACCCGTTGCGCCTCCTATGCCCGTTGCGTCGGGCGCGCAGCCGATCGAGACCATTTCGGCTCCCGCCCCGGCGGCACCCAAGTCTCGCAAGCGCGGCCTGGGTGGCCTGTTCGGTCGTAAAAAGAAAAACGAGCAGGACAGCATGAGTGACTGGCTGGGCGTCGAAGACGATTACGATGCCAAAAAGTCCGGTCGCGGCATCGGTTCGTGGGATAACTTCGAGGACGATAACGATGGCTGGAAGGGTGGCGCTACGTCTTCCGATGGCGCTTCTTCCGAAGATATGCTCTCGGCTGTCGCCTCTATGGGCGATGATGAGCTGCTCGGTCACGATATCTGGTTTGTGGCAACGGGCGCCTCGGATTGTGATGGCGCCGGCATGAAGGCCTTCTTGGCTTCGCATCGCGATAAGCTCCGCGGCGTATTCTTTATCAATCTTGAATCCGTCGGCGCCGGTAGGCTTTCGGTGGTGACGGTTGAGGGCGAACAACAGCTGCTCAAGGGCGATCGCCGCATCATGAACCTGGTCAGCAAGGTGTGCAAGTCGTTCCATGTCGATTGTGGCGCGCTCGAGATGCCCTATGCCAAGACCGATGCCTATGCCGCGCTCGAGGCGAGCCGCCGAGCCCTCACCATCGCCGGCGTGGACGGCACGCGTCTGGCTTGCGCTCGTACTGAGGACGACCTGCCTCACAATGTCAACCCGACGAACATTGCCACGGTATCCGAGGTCGTGACCGAGGTTATCCGCCGTTCGTAGACGGAGCTCTAAGGAGTCAACGTGTTTTCGTATATTAAGCGCCATTGGCCTGTCTACGTGATTTTGACCTTGATTGCCATTGCGTTAGGATTTGGGGCTGCCTACATCGTGGGTGCGAAGGGCTCGACCCCTGCCTCCGCAATCAGCGAAGAGGTGGAGCAAGAACAGAGTACGGGTGCCGATGGGATTCCTGAGTCCGAGCAGACAATCGTTGATGGTGGATCTTCGTCTGCAGAGTAGATACGGCGATTTACATGATTGAAAGCGGGCGAGCCAGGGGACTGGCTCCCGCTTTTTCATCGCGCTAGCGCTTCTTTGGGATCGACCTAAGGCGAGCGAACCATAGGGCTGCGGCACCCGAGGTCAGGAGCGCGGTGATGCAAGCGGCGATGGGAACTGATCCTGTTGCCGGTAGGTCCTGCGGTAGGGTACAGCGTTGAATGACACGGTCCTCGTCATGTGACTCAAGTTTATCGCCGCCACCGTTGCGGCAAAGATCGACGCGTGCGCTGTTGGTGAGTGCGGTTTGGGGCGTATAAGCCGACGTTGCCTGCATGTGTACGACTGCGCCCCGAGCGTCTGTGCCAAGGATTGCTTTGGCATCGTCAAGGTCGTCGTGCTCATCCTTGAGATCATCGCGGGTCCAAGAATCCGCATCGCTTCGAGTCGTAAAGTCGGCGGCTACCGCACCGTATTCAATTCGAATGCCCGTTACGACGGTATTGGACGCAAGGTCGAGTTCTTTCGCCTCGAGTGTGGTGGATTCCGTGGTCGAGACATCCGCCTTCCAGAGGTGCCAGCCGTCGTAATCGACGAGGCGGCAATCCTCACCCAGACTCTCCCTTACTTCATCGGACTCAAGCCAAGGATTTTCGTGCCCATCGTCAAGTGTCGCGTTTGCCGGCTCATCGACGTCTGTCGAGTCCAACGGCGTCGTGCGATACCACACGTTGCACAGACCATTGAGGTCGCCGATGGCGACGGGGGTTTCGATTGAGACGAATCTCGCCGTATCGTCCTCGGCACACTCAAGATCATCGGTAAGTGTGAACTCATCAACCCAGGTAGTTGAATTGTTTCGAGCGTCGATGGTATAGGAGAAAAGCCCATCCGTATTGGTTTGCATCGCGGCGCGGTTTTTACCATCGCCGTTAGCCAACAGGCCCTTTTCGATAGGTTGGACAAGTTCCTGACGCTTGTCGACCTGCCCCTTGATCTCGATGGGCGCATCCTTCATCGCGACGGATTGGACTTCTCCCGTATCCTTTATTTCAAACGTTATCTCCTCGGCAAGGTCATAGGTCCGCGGAGACATCATTTCGCGCAACGAGTAGGTGCCGGGTGCAAGATGTTCGACGCGGTGTGGCTTGTCGGATGAGGTCCAGGAGTCTATTTCGGTTTTATCGGGACCATATAAGGTGAGCCGTGCGCCTTCTACTTCCTGCTCACCGCTTGCATCGACCTTGGAGATATCAACCTTGGTGTAATCGTCGGATACGTTAAGCCGTGCTTCTACAACGGGTGTTTTCTGGTCGGCATAAGTAAGGTCGACAATATGGGTTGTCTGATCGAGCAAGAAGCCTGCCGGCGCTTGAGTCTCGACAACCTCGTAGCGTGCGGTGCCAGATCCCAGTGGGAGGTTGTCCGCGCGTGCTTCTCCAGTTTCATCCGTCGTGACGGTAGCGACAGTCTCACCGTCGAGTGCGGCAATGCTACCGTCGGGGCGCACGATATCACCCGAGGCACGGATCTCAAAGATGGCGCCCGCGAGGCTGCTGCCGTCTACGGCATCGGTTTTAACGATCCTGATATTTCCGGTCGCGGCGTGGTCATAATACGAGGCGATTGCAACGGGCGTTAGGTTCATGTCGGCGGGTATGTTTACCTCGATTTCTTCGCCGACAAGATAGGGCTCTTTGGCCGAGGTTTCGCGTACATAATAGGTGCCCGGCACGAGCGATTCGGGCAGTGTGACGGTCCCGGTCGCGTCAGTCGTAAAGGTGTCCATTACGTTATGTGCTGGATACCAGCAAGTTTGTGAGACAGGTTCGTGATTGCTGTCGAGGAGTTGGAAGGAGAATCCGGCTAGGGGAACAGAAGCGCCTGTTTGGGCATCGCGTTTTACAATCTGGAGATGCGTCGACAGAGCGTGGTTGTCCACGATATATTGAAGCTCGGCGCCGTCGGAAATCTGATTGGCCCCGACGGTCCATTCCCCTGCACGTTTAAAACCCTCGGGGACGGTTTCCGGAACCTCGCGAATCGTGTAGCCGGCACGGTCGTATGGGACGGCTCCGTGGACACCGGCGGGTCGCTTGCCTGTGCCGAACCATGCTTCGGGCTGATCTTTGGTGGAGGCAAAGCCATAGATGTTTGTGGTCAGTGTGCCAACAACCTGCTGAGAGCTGTTGCTGACAACCTCAAAGACAACACCACCCGCCGGCTGCTCCAGGCCGGATTGGTCGCTATTGCCGTAATCCTTGAATTTGGAAATCTCAAGGTCAAACGCAATGGGGATATCGGAAATGCGAGATTCGATCTCGACCACGCCTGAATCGCCGAGCTGGTCGGCTCCAACGGTATAGGTCCAGCTGTCGTTGGATGGCAGGTAGCCCTCGGGGGCTTTTGATTCGTAGATGGTAAAGGTTCCTAAGGGGACATCGGCGAGGGTGGCCTGACCGCTTTCGTCGGTCGTGAGGATTTGCGCCCATCCAGGGGTTGATTGCGACACACACGTGAACTCTGCTCCTGCGAGTGAAGAACCTACCTGGGGGCCGGCATTCGTCGCGGTATCGAGTTTTACGATACGCAGGTTGATGGTGCCGGGCTGTTCATCAATGGCGACCTGTCCACCGTCATTCCCCGTGGTAAAGGCGATGCGATCGTGGCGGGGGACATAGCCGGCCGGCGCCTTCGTTTCAACTAGGTAGTATGCTGTGTTGGGCAGAAGTGTTGCTTGCGCCCGACCGTTGCTGTCCATCTGGATGGTGCCAACACGTGCGTCGCTGGCGCTCTCAAAAACATCGAATGTTGTCCCGGCAAACTGATAAGTATTGTTTCTGCTGGTAATGGCAGCGTTTGCAGACTGCTTTTGGAAGGAAACAGAGACCGTCGGCAGTACATAGAGCATGTCTTGACGTTTGCTGCCGCCCGATACGGCTCCTAGATAGCGCCGCGCGCGGTGCGGGGCGGCTTTGATGCTTCCTGATTTTGCGTTGTCGTGGAGCCACCGCGCAGCCGCCACGACTTCATTGTCGGCGGTAAAGTGCCCACTCTTGGTTTTGCCCTGAGCGGTCGTGTAGGAGTAGGTGCCGTCGACATGGGTAGTGCCGTTGAGCATCCATACGGCAAGCTGGGTTGCGGCGCGGGCGCGATCGGGTGAAAGATGGTAGCCGCCAAACGACGTGGCGGTAGGATATCCGTGACAAACGATTGCCGCGAACTCGTCGTCGAGCCACACCCAGCCTTGATCAAAGTTGAGCCATGGGCCGCCCGGCTTGGTGGGGCCGGGGCGCTCCTGGTTCATGCAGTAGGCAATCGAGGTGTCTTGAGCTTCATACTTGCCGATGAAGAAGGGTCCACAATCATCGCTAATAGTGCGGAAGCCGAGCTGGTCGTAGCCATCGACGGCAAATGCGGCTCCCGGTGCCAGGCAGCCGAAAAGCAGGAAGAGGAGCAGGAGCAGCGGACCTGTTGCGATTGCGCTGTGGACAGAGTGCGTGGGTGCGTTGGACATGGCTGCTCCTTATCCCTCGTGCGTCGCACGGGGAGGCTGCGACGCGTAGGATGAGGCTACTCCCGAGGTTCATGCGGGTAAGTACCGGAGCCTGACCAAAAGCTTGCCCAATTCCTGACAAATTGAGCTCAAATACAACAATCAAGCAAAAGTGCAGGTAGAAGATAGGGAGAACAGGAGGTTAAAGGTCCTCATCTCCACAATTGACGTGATTTTCAAACGAATCTCCACAGCTAAAACAAGCATCGCCACCCTTGTATCGAACAAGACAACCGCGTTATACTAGCCAACACACAAGCGGGCATCGCCAAGTGGTAAGGCATCAGCTTCCCAAGCTGACACTCGCGGGTTCGAGTCCCGTTGCCCGCTCCAGTAAAAAGCACAAGCACGGCAGCGTTACGTTGCCGTGCTTTTCACTACCAAGCGCCGGGGCTCGAACCCGCCAGGGTGCGAGCGTTAAGCAAACGCGAAGCGTTTGTAGCGAGCAGGCGAAGGCGCCGACAGGCGCCTGAAGTCGGTGCGGATTTGCGAAGCAAATACGCAGACGTCCCGTTGCCCGCTCCATCGACCAGGGTGGATTTTGGGAAAAGCGGATTCAACCGACGTTACCGCCGCTTCCCCGGACCGGGGCATGCCGACCGCAGCCGGTGCGGATTTGCGAAGCAAATACGCAGACGTCCTCATGGTCGCTCCAATTCCAAAATGTTAGGTTAATGCCTGCTGCCCATACTTGCACCTGCGCACGGTACAATGGTTGGGTTACGACCAACGTGCCAATAACCAAAAAGGAGCCGCTATGATCGATCGCTATACCCGCCCGGAGATGGGACACATCTTCTCCCTCGAGAACAAGTACGCCATTTGGCAGGAAATCGAGGTTCTGGCCTGCGAGGCCCAGGCGGAGCTCGGCAAGATCGGTATTTCCAAAGACGAGGCCCAGTGGATCCGCGACCATGCCAACTTTGAGAAGGCGAAGGTCGATGAGATCGAGGAAGTCACGCGCCACGACGTCATTGCCTTCCTGACCAACATGAAGGAATACATCGATGCCGATGTTCCCGAGGGCGACCCCAAGCCCAGCCGCTGGGTTCACTATGGCATGACCAGCTCGGATCTGGGCGACACGGCCCTGTGCTACCAGCTCACCCAGGCCTGCGACCTGATCATCGAGGACGTCAAGAAGCTCGGCGAGATTTGCAAGCGTCGCGCCTTTGAGGAGCGCAACACGCTCTGTGCCGGCCGCACTCATGGCATCCACGCCGAGCCGATGACCTTCGGCATGAAGTTTGGCTCTTGGGCCTGGGAGCTCAAGCGCGATCTGGATCGTCTTGAGGACGCCCGCAAGAACGTTGCCTTTGGTGCTATCTCGGGCGCTGTCGGCACGTACAGCTCCATCGAGCCGTTCGTCGAGGAGTACGTCTGCGAGCACCTGGGCCTGATCCACGATCCTCTGTCCACGCAGGTCATCAGCCGCGATCACCATGCCTACCTTGCCGGCGTGCTTGCCACTACAGCGGCCACCTGCGAGCGCATCGCGACCGAGGTCCGCAACCTGCAGAAGACCGATACGCTCGAGGCCGAGGAGCCCTTCCGCAAGGGCCAAAAGGGCAGCTCCGCCATGCCGCACAAGCGCAACCCCATCACCATGGAGAAGGTCTGCGGTCTGTCGCGCGTCGTGAAGTCCAACGCCCAGGTCGCCTTCGATAACGTCGCCCTGTGGCACGAGCGTGACATTTCGCACTCCTCTGCCGAGCGCGTCGCCCAGGCCGATAGCTTCATCGCACTCGACCACATGTTCCAGTGCCTCATCCGCGTTATCGACGGCCTGCAGCTGTATCCTGCCCGCATGATGGCCAACCTCAATAAGACCCGCGGCCTCATCTTCTCCTCCAAGGTGCTGCTCGCCCTCGTCGATACGGGCATCACCCGCGAGGACGCGTACGCCATTGTGCAGGAGAACGCCATGGCAACCTGGCACGAGGTGCAGGATTGTGTCTCCGGCCCCACCTTTAAGGAGCGTCTCGAGGCCGACCCGCGCTGCACCGTCAGCCAGGAGAAGCTCGACGAGATCTTTGATCCATGGGACTTCCTCACCCGTATCGACACGGTCTTTGATCGTCTGGAGCAGCTGAGCTTCGAGTAGGTTCGGGCATAACGTTAGCTTTTTAGGGCGCTTTGCTGGTAATGTGTGTTGCCGGCAAAGCGCCTCGTTGCATTTAGGGAAAGACGGGGATAATAGTCGTCTCGAATAACATTCTGAGAGGGGATCGCATGATTTCGTTTGATTACAAGCCTCAGGGCGTGTGTGCTCGCAATATTCACCTTGACCTTTCCGATGACGGCAACAAGGTGATAGGCGTTGAGTTTACCGGTGGCTGCGACGGCAATCTCAAGGCAATCTCCAAGCTGGTCGAGGGCGCTCCTGCCGATCGCGTAATCGAGGTTCTCGCCGGTAATACCTGCGGTATGAAAAAGACCTCCTGCGCCGACCAGCTTACGCGCGCCATCGAGGCCGCTCGCGCCGAGATCGCCTAATGGGTATCGCGGATCACATCGAGAACGGAATATCGCGTCGCGGCTTTGTACTCGGTGGGGCTGCCGCGGGCGCTGCCACGGTGCTTGCCGGATGCTCGAAAAAAACGGGTACCAGCGATGATGCCTCCGGCGAGCCGCAGGTTATCAAGGACGATTCCAAAATTATCTCGATTACGGATGAGTATGAGGCTGTCGACATCGATCTTGAGCCAGCGGCGTCGTGGACGCTGCCTCTGGGTACGCTGCTGTACTACTGCGACGGCGATTACGCCGCGGCGATGATGGCGCCCGCATCGGCACTGCACGCCAACACGCTCGGTGTGCTCAACCTGGGCGATGGCTCGCTTACCACATTAATCGAGGATCCTGTCGAGGGCACGGGATATGCATTCTACGATGTCCGCGCCGGCGACGGCGTATTCGCGTGGGTTGAGATGAACTTTGCCAATTCATCGTGGAAGCTCTACGCTCAAAATCTGTCGGGCGCTTCGCTCTCTGGCGATGTGGTTGAGCTCGATCGAGGTGGCAAGGACTATGATCCGCCCCTGTTTACGGCGTTCGGGTCATCAGTCATCTGGTATAAAATGCCTTCGGCAGGCGGCAATAAAACGAGTAGTGATTCGTTTTGCTATCGTCGCTCACTTGATGAATCCAAGGCCGAGACAATTTGGAAATCGACGGGCCGCTTTGCATCGGCCCCGCGCGCGAGCGACGGCATTTTGACCATCTCGCCGCGTGTCCGCAACGACGAGGGCGTGATGTATTCCCTGCACAACCGCGCGGCAATGATGGATCATTTCGTCCAAGGTGACCGACAGGG
>CABUBY010000046.1 GCA_902489955.1 uncultured Collinsella sp.
TAAAGCCCGAATCAAACGTGACGACGCACGAGACGTCGGGCCGGCGCTCGTGCACGATGCGCGTGACGAGCTCCAGCAGTTCCTCGTCGGATATGTCAAAGCCGTCGGGACGCACCAGGTCAAACGAAACGAACCCGTCGTGCTCGTGCAGGTCGTGGATGGAGAGCGCGGGATCGATCTGCATGACGCCGCGCTTGACCCAGCCGCGCAGGTCGTCGCCGGTGGTGGCGATGGGGTCGCAGTGCAGCGTGATGCCGATGCCCATCTGGCGCTTGATGTCGTGCTCGATGGTGTCCAGGATCTCGTGGTGTTCAAACGCGTCGCCCTCGCCGGGCATCTCTACGTGGGCGCTGGCAAACTGACGGCCGGGGCCGTAGTCGTGCACCATGAGGTCGTGCGTACCCAAGACTTGCGGATAGGACATGATCTTGTCGCGGATTGCCTGGACGAGCTTGGGGTCGGGCGCTTGCCCCAGCAACGGGCTGATGGCGTCGCGCACTAGGCCCATGCCGCTGATGCAGATGAAGATGCCCACACCCAGGCCTGCCCAGCCATCGAGGTCAAAGCCTGTCGTCTGCGAAATAAGCGCCGCCACCAAGACCGAGCCCGAGGTGATGACGTCGTTTTTGGAGTCCTGTGCCGTGGCGATGAGCGTCTCCGAGTCGATGCGGTCGCCCAGCGCGCGGTTGAATGCGGCCATCCACAATTTGACGAGCATGGATAAGACGAGGGCGGCTAAGGAGAGCACCGAATATGCAGTGGGGGAAGGCTTGATGATCTTAGTGACCGACTCGAGGATCAGATTGATGCCGACGGCGCAAACCAGGACGGCGACGAACAGGCCGGCTAGGTACTCATAGCGACCGTGGCCATAGGGGTGGCCTTCGTCTGCCGGGCGGCTGGCAAGGCGGAACCCGAGCAGACTCACGATGTTGCTCGAGGCATCGGAGAGGTTGTTGAAAGCGTCGGCGATGAGGGAGACGGAGCCGGCGAGCAGGCCCGCGATGCCCTTGGCCAAGCACAGGGTGATGTTGAGGCCAATGCAGACGAGGCTTGCGGAAAAGCCCGCGTTGGTGCGGCAAGATGCATCGACCGGCTCGCTCTCGCTGCCGGGAACAAGCGTATGTACCAGCCGATTTACAAATAGCATAGCGGTCGTCCTCACAATCATGTTTAAGGGGATAGTGTAGCTCGCGCGGGGGCGCCGTGCACCGATGCTCAGAAAATGCAGCAATAGTCTGCCGGTGCTAACGAGCGAGCCTTCTCGTCTGCCTGGGTGGTCCATTTTGGGCCACATGGGTATGGGCATGTGCCTGTTTGCTCGACATACTTAATGTCGACAGCCCCTGTGCAAAGGAGGACGTTTCCATGGACGAGATGTTTGCCATTAAATGTCAAAACTGCGGCGGCCCTATGTACTCGCACCAAGCTAAGCGCAGCTTTGAGTGCGCTTATTGCGGTGCGGTCATTCCGTGGCAGGCGGACGCCGGAGAGCCCAAGAGCGCTTTGGGCATTCGCCATACGCCGTTGACGGTAGTGGATGGACTGCTCAAGCTCACGCATGTGTCGCAACTCGAGCGCCCGGAGGACCCGGACTGGTATTTCTTCAATTCGCACTGGCGCAATCAGTCGGTCCTGGAACATCTGCTGTGGGAGGACCGCGGCACGGCGCAGGAGTTCCAAGAAGCGACGCACGTGAGCATTCCTTGTCCCTTC
Source organism: uncultured Collinsella sp. (assembly GCA_902489955.1). GTDB lineage: Bacteria > Actinomycetota > Coriobacteriia > Coriobacteriales > Coriobacteriaceae > Collinsella. The sequence continues at coordinate 1,717 of CABUBY010000046.1, forward strand.
TGCGGAGCGTCCTTTGAGGGCGAGTCAACGCAGCGTGTGTTTGAGTGCCCGTCCTGCGGCAACAAGATCGGCATTGCCGACCTGCTCAAGCCCGGTACCTTCAGCAAGCGTCTGACCATGGGCGTGGGTGCAGAGTATGTGCCGGAGCAGGGTATTCCCTGCGAAATCTCGCCGCAGCAGGCACGTGCCAACGCGCTGCAGCTGGTGCGCCAGTATCCGGATGCCTTTGCCGGGCACGACGTGGAAGACGCGATCCAAAACGACATGATGCTCTTCTATTTCCCCATGGCGCTGGCGGACTTGCGCATGATGGCGAGCTTCCCGGGCAAGGGCCTGAGCAAGGAGGCCTTGGTGTACTACGAGGTGCTCGACTGGGCATACCCCAGGGCAAACTACCTGGACGTTCGCCTCATGGGCATTTTGGAGCCGTGGGACTTTGCCAAGGTCGGTCCGTTCGATCCCGCCATGCAGGAAGGTGACTTTCGCGTTGTCTCAGTCGATGCGTCTACCAAGGACCAGGTGGTCATTGATAAGTTGGCGCTCGACGTTGCGGGCAACGACGCCGAGGCTGTACTGGGGCTCAATAAAAAGAGCATTCGCATGTGGGCGCGCAAGGCCCGCAAACATAAGGACGGCCTGGTGATGGTGCCGGTCTACTTTGTCGATCGTCCGGCGACAGACGGCCGCGATGGCGAGCAGGTGCGCATTGCCGTAAACGGCCAGACGGGCCGCGCGGCCGCGGTGGTGTTTAGCGACAAGCGCGAAACGCATATCGTGGCGTCGCTCAGCCCGAGCCTGCATCTGTCCGGCGAGAGCACCGTGCACGCCACGCCCGTCGAGGTCAAATACGTTAAATCGCCCTTCCTGTACCAGATCGTGCGCCGTGGAGGCGGCGAGCAACCGCGCCAGGTTGCAGCCGCCGTCGAGGGTTCTTACCGAGAAGAAAAGCCCAAACGCCGCGGCCTACTGGGTGCGCTATTTGGGAAGTAGGGGAGTAGCACCGGTTGTTGCCGTAAGGTGATGGCCGGGGGTGCGGGGCAGCTCTCAGGAGTGCGGGCTGCCGTCTGATTGTTTGAGGGTGCCAGATGTAAATAAACAGTGGAGCGGCTGCAAAAGAGCCTCCTCACTGGGTAAAATCAGGTTGTGCCGCGGAACCCGCTCCTCAGCTAGTCACACTTCGGAAGCGCGGGCAACGCAGGTATTATCGTCTAAAGGGCCGGCTGCAACCGGCCCTTTTCTGTGGCAGCCAATGGACCCACATCAGACGAAGGCCGCGTCTTTGCCTGTCAGGTCACGCTCGCCAGCCACGGCTAGAATGTCGTTGCCGGCGTCCATGACCGGTATTGTTTCGTAGCGTGCGTCGCAACCGCGAGTGCGCCTGCGACGGCTGCGGTGGCTTCGGTCGCAACGTGCTGCTACCCTTGCGCTTCGCCATTAGACGCTTCATTGATGGCGCGGTACTCGGCACTCAGCTCGCGCGCCAGCTCTTCCTTGCTTGGAAGATACGGCAGGTATTTGGCGGCAAACACTTGGTCGTTGTCTTCGGGCAGCGTGTACTCGACGATCGAATCGCTTTTGTCCGCGCAGAGCACGATGCCTATGGGCGGATTGTCGCCTTCGTTCATGAGTTCGCGCGTGTAGTAGTTCACATACATTTGCATCTGGCCTAGGTCCTGATGCGTAAGGTCATCGGTCTTAAGGTCGATGAGCACGAAGCAGCGCATCAGATAGTTGTAAAACACAAGGTCAATATAGAAATGGCGTCCATCAAAGGTGATGCGCTTTTGGCGCGCCTCGAAAGCGAAACCACGGCCAAGCTCCAGCAGGAACTTCTGAAGATGCGTGATGAGCGCCTGCTCTAGATCGCTCTCGCGAAACGCAGTATCGTCCGAGAAACCTAAAAACTCCAGTACATATGGGTCGCGGATGATATCCTCGGGGCGACGAGCCGGGGCGCTCTTTTGGATTTCCTGGGTGACGGCCTCCTTGTCCTTGCTGGCAAGTAGGCGCTCGCGGAACATGGTATTGATCTGGCGTTCGAGCTGACGCGTGCTCCAACGAGAATCGGCGCATTCGTTCATGTACCAGGTGCGAGCGTCAGGGTCGGAAATGCGCATCAACCTGCGGTAATGAGTCCAGCTCAATTCGCTACGCAGTGCGTCGCGAATTGGAAACGCAAGAAAGAACTGACGCATATTGCGAAGGTTTGCGATGCCAAAGCCTCTTCCGAAATCCGCGGTAAGCCTTCTGGAGAGGCCTGCAATCAATGCCTCTCCATATGCTGCGCGCCCCTCTCCGCCCTGTTCATCAACAATACTCTTGCCGATCTCCCAATATGCCTCAACCATCGCAAAGTTAACGGCGGTATAGGCCTTGTCGCGAGCGGCGTTGAGAATCGAGGAGACCTGCTTGTAAAAACCTTCGGGCACGATTGCCGATTCTCCACGGTTTACCAGTTCGCCCATCACTGTCGCCCCACTTTCCTCTTGTGGAATGCATCTTTATCGAATTTAGTTTAAAGCCTCGCGCGGACACGAATTACTGTGCTGTTTGGCACCTTCGCATGGGGGCCTTGCGGTGACTAAAATGTGACCATAGAGACAGTTTTAGCGAACCCCACGGGAGTGACGCGTATGGACAACAACACGCTGCTATTCCAGGACAAAGGTTCGGGTAGCTTTAAAGACGTTAAGATCTACCCCAATCGTATCGAGGTGCTCAAGAAGGGCACTTTTGGTGGCAAGCACACCGAGATTGTTTATCTTAAGGACATTACGGGGGTCAGCAGGATCAAGGGCCGCGACGTTTTTCTGCGCAATCGTCTGTTGACCGCTTGCGTCTTTAGCCTGAACAGCCGTGCGAAGGCCCAGGAGTTTGTTAACGCGCTGAACATGGTGATGTAGCCGATAGCGGCGTTCGGACCAAGGTAAAAATCGGGGGCACAGAACGGTGTTCTGCGCCCCCGATTGAGTCGATGTGTCTAAAAGGCCGGCTTGCCTATTCGACAACGTCCTCGTTGTTTTCACCGTCACTGGCAAGCATCGCCGCGCCGGCGACCGTTGTCGCCACGGCGGCGGCAGCGAGCCCGGCGGCAACGCCAGAGCTGTCGCCCGTGTCGGCGAGCTTTCCGCCCGAGCCCTTGCCCTTGTTGCCCTTACCGTTCTTATCAGCGCTGCCTGCGTTGGAACCCGTGCCGCTGCCGGTGCCGGCGCCGGCAGCACTGTCCGAGGCCGCTACGGTAAAGCTTGCGGCTCCGTCGCTGGCGAGCGTGTAGTTCTGCGCCGCGTTGCCCAAGAGACCGTTCACGCGCACCCAGTACGTTCCTGCGGCAAATGTTTCGCCCTCGGCCATTGCTGTGCCCGGAGCGCCGTTCGCGTCGTGCACAAACTCGAGCTGGGCCGTGCAGGCATCGGTTTCGAGCTTGCCCTCGAGTGATGCCGCAATCTTGGCGCGCACGTCTTCGCCGGCCTTAAGGCCTTCGAGTCCCTCAAAATGGGGCGTCAGCGCGCGTGGATCGATATCGATGGGCACAGAGCCCTGCAGCCCCGTAACGGTCTCGTTGCCCAGGGCGTCGACATCCACGTATTCAATGGCAAACGCATGGCCCGAAGCTGTCGCGTTGAGCGCGTTGCTGCTGTCGGCAAGGCGGAAATGACCCTCGCCAACGGTCTTGCCATCCTGGAATGAGGCATCGCTCAGCGAGTCGCCGTACGTCATGCGCATGCGGGTCGGGAGATAGTACGGGAGATAGTACGAAGCCGTCTGCTTGTGCTCCGTATCGTAATTGCGCTGATAGATGCTCCGGGCCAGCGCCGCATCAACAAAGTCGGATGCGATGATGCCAATGTGCTTGAGGTAATCTGACTTTGTATCCTCGATGCCGCTGGGATTGATGTACGGGCTCTTATACAGATGCTCGTTGACTACTCGTGCCGAGGTAAAAGGATTGCCTCCGTGCGACAAGCCCGTGCAGCTGGTGTAGTTGATAGACCAGCAACGCTCCAGGACTTTCTCCTTGGCCCCGTTATCGTCCTCGACATCTACCTCGTTGCGCGTGCGCCCGGTCGTTTCCTTCAGCGCATTATCGACCCAGCTGAGCTTGTCGGTTCCCGTGAGTTTGTACTTGTCCTGGGCGTATACCTTGGTGCAATAGGGCTCTTTGTCGCCTGTTTCCCCCGCGGCTTCAAAGCCCCGCGCGTCTTGGACGAGACACATAGTGGCGCTGTCGGAGTGAGCCTTGATCTTGTCATCCCATTCGGTAAGGTCGAGGCCCCACGTGTGGCCGCTTACACTGTTGCCGGCGAGCCTAAATCGACGCAGCAGAACGATCTTTCCGCGCACCTCGTGTAGCGTGGGGATTCGGCTCGACGTATAGAACAGTTTGGGGTTGTCGTCCAAAACCTTGGCGAAAGCCGTCGTAACACTTTCGTCGGTAGCCTCGTCGTTGCCTCGTGATACAAGCATGATGAGCGCCTCTGTCGGGTTTTCCTTCAAAAACGTTGTGAAGTAGCCTATGACATCGGAAAGATGCAAAAAGTTCCCGTCTTTTTTAAACAGATAGAAACCTCCGTGGTCGATGCCGGGGTCATCGCCCTTTCCGAGTCGAATATCAAAATAGCGAATGCCTTCGAGCAACTGCGTGGGGATGTAATCCTGCTGGCATTTTACTTGCGAGGTTTGAGGCTCGGTGTCGTTGTCCACACTGCAGGTGCCCGAATCGTGCGTACCCGGGATGCTCAGCTCGTCGAGGAACTTGTTGTCGTGGACGTTGCCCATCCAACATGGCCCATCGACGTAGCTGCTATATGTCTTCCAGTCGAGGCTGCTAACCGTGGCATTGGTCTTGCCCATGTCGTAACCGATAAGTTCGAGCTCCCACGGAATGCTCTCACTCTTATGGCAGATCTTGTTGTTGTCCTGGTCTTTGCCGTTCGATTCTATTGCCAGGTATTTAATGGTTTTTTTTCTTGTCGTTTTTCTCGACGGTGCGGTCTCGGATGATATAGGTTCCGTCTAACTGACGCTCGAACGCAAAAGCGCGGCTGGGCTTGTTGTCATACTCGCCGCCCCATACGTGGATGACCTTTCCTTCTTTGTCCGAGTCGTCGTCGACCGACCAAATGCTGTAGCCCGTCTTTTTATGCTCTTCGAAATTGAGCAAGGTACGGATGGCATACCAGTTTGCAATGATTGTATGCCCTGTTTCGTCTGTTTCGGTCACTACGTGCTCAAGGATGAGCTTGCTGGACGTGCCGTCGTTAAACAGGTGGCAGACGTTGCCGCGAACGTTGCCGTCTTGGTTGACGCTCGCGGTGCGAAAATAGCCCGCGGGGCGAAGGCGAATCACGAAATTACCGAGGTGCTCCGCCGGTTTGGGCGTGTCGTCTGCAAATGCCGCTCGCAGGGGAATGCCCGGCGCCGCGGTTTCGGGCAGGCTTGCAAGCGGCGACAGCGCCGCAAGTCCTAGGCCCAGTGCAAATGTTCGGCGGCTGATGACATGGTGTTCGGTCATAATTCCTCCATTCGCAGCGTGTGGATATGCGCCCGTTTTGGTCACTATACTGCCCGGATGTTAACGGGCGTCGACTAAATTGTCTGCACGGCGCTATAAATCGGCGGGCGGACGTACTGGGGTGCCTGTCCATTTTGTGCCGCCACCGCGCTTGGGGGGATGGTTTTGGTAACCGGCGCCCTCGCGTTCGTCGGTTACCGGCATACGAAAGGGAGGGCCGGTGATGCGACCCTCCCTTGGTACGAAGCGCTGGGTCACCGTCGCTTGCTTGCGCTGCGCCCATGTTTCCCGTTGCGCTCGCCAGCTGCCTAGCGCTTGATCTCGATATCGTCGAGCTTGACGTCCATGGCCTCGGTCTTGGCCTCGGCGATGTCATCGGCAAATTCCAGGGACTTCATCATGGTCTCGACGGCGTCCTTGTGCTCCTCGACGTTGTCGATGCGCACGTAGACGCTGCCGCCCTCAACGTCGGTGAAGTACTCGGTCGTTACGCCGCCCGAGTGCGTGAAGTAAGCGCTGCGCCAGGTCTTGCCGTTGTATTTAACAGAGTCGCTCTCGGTCCATCCGGAGTTGGCCTTCCACTTTGCCTCGTAGTCGAACAGCTCGTCGGCGTTCTTATCGGGGTCGAAGACCGGAATGAAGCGGTCGCTCGCATGCTCGCTTTCGGTGAACTTAAACTGGGCCCTGTCGGCGGTGTCGCCTGCGACGTCGGTGATCTCGACGCCCTCGGGGACCTCGACCTTAAACCAGATAAAGTCGGTCCTCATGTCCACGGCCGGCTTTTCTGCGCCGCCGCCCCCGCCGCTGCCGGCAGCGGCGCCGCCCCCACCGCAACCCGCCAGGGCAACTGCGGCAAAGAGGCTGATGCAGAGGGTGAGAATCGCAAAGGCCTTCTTTTTCATGGTCGTGTCCTCCTCGATTTGTAACCGCCCATGGATTACCTGCCTTTACTGTACGCGCGGACGGCTCGCTAGGGTGGGCCATGTGTCCCATTCTGGGGGTCGGATTTGCGCCGATAAGTGGCAATATGTGCGGACGCAAGAGAGGGGAGGGCCGATGCTGCCGACCCTCCCCGGGGTTTGGTGCCCACGCTTTTAATGGAGCGCGTGCACGGGCGTGCGTGGACAATTGCTACTTGATCTCGATGCTCGAAATCTCGACGCCGCGGGCCTCTTTCACGGCCTCCTTCATGTCGTCAGGGAACTCGATGGAGTTGAGGAGTGCCTCGGCTTCTTTCTTATGCTGGTCGAAGTTCGGGATGAGGATGTAGATGCTTCCCGGCTCAACGTCGGTAAAGAGCATGGTTGAGGTACCGCTGTTGTCCTTGTACGTTCCGGTGAGCCATGTCCTGCCGTTGTACTCGGCGGGGTCGCCGTCTTCCCACTGGAACGTCCCCGTATGCCTTTCGGCCTGCTCGGCAAAGGACTCTTCGGCCGTCATCTTCTCTTGCCAAACGGGGATGAATTGGTCGACCGTGGTGTTCTCGTTCTCGGGGAAGGTGAGATGGACTCTGTCGGCGTTCTTACCGGCGGAGTCGCTTACGCCGACGCCTTCGGGCATCTCGACCTTAAACCAGATAAAGTCGGTCTTTTCGGCGACAGGAGCTTTTTCCTTGCTCTCGCTCTTGGCGGCGCTGCTGCCTCCGCTCGAAGCGCTCCCGCCGCAGCCCACAAGGGCGAGCGCGGCAAAGAGGGCGATGCAAAGGGAAAGGATCGATAGGGTCTTTTTCTTCATGGTGGCGTCCTCCTTGTCTGTTGGCGACATCGCGGCACCGCATGCTGCCGGGGCGTCGATTGTGTTTGCGGCGGATGTCTTTGTGCGTGGGTTGTATGAGTGCGTTAATACCTCCGTTCGTGGTTTGTGGTCGTTGCGCAGCCGTGCCCCAACGGGCTCCTTATTTATAGATATGCCCCGGTTTGTGCTGCCAGAGAGTCTCGAAAGGTGGGCCATGTGTCCCATGTTTGTGTTGCCGCCGCCTATCGCGTGCCATAGAAATCCGCGATGGCCAGGTGCGATGACGCACATGTGCTTATGGGCTAGACTTAGCACCATTATGTGATCGATGCGGTCGGCAGGCGATTGCCACCCGACCGATATATACGACTTGAAGGTGCATGCGTATGAGCCAAGAGATGATGGATAAAACCTGTCGCGGTTTTGCTGAGGCATTGGCTGCGCGCGAGCCGGTTCCCGGCGGTGGCAGCGCGAGCGCCTTTGTGGGCGCGCTGGGCGCCTCACTGTGCGGAATGGTTGCCCGCTACGGTGCGGCCAATCCCGCGCTTGCTGATCGTGCGGATGGCCTGACGAGCGCATTTGCCCAGGCGGATGAGTTGGCGCAGGAGCTTGTCGACTTGGTTGCCGAGGATGTCCGTGCCTACGGGCAGGTGTCTGCCGCATACGGTATTCCGCGCGATGACCCGGCTCGAACCGCTGCGATTCAAGATGCGCTGCACGTGGCCGCCATGCCGCCGTACCGCATTATGGATGCCTGCGGCCGCGCGCTGGCGCTGCTCGAGGACATGGCCGATAAGGGCTCGCGCCAGCTGTTGTCCGACGTGGCCTGCGGCGCCGTGTTCTGCCGCGCTGCCATGCAGGGTGCGAGCCTGACGCTCTTTGCCAACACCACATCTATGAAAGACCGGGCGCGTGCCGAGGAGCTCGAGGCGGCGTGCGATGAGCTGCTGGATACGTGGCTGCCGCGCGCCGATGCGCTGGCGCGCCGCGCCGCCGACGCCGCAAGGAAGAGGGGATAGCCATGGCCGAGCTATTGAAGGGTGCTCCCGTCGCCCGCGCGTTGACTGAGGAGCTCGCTGCTCGCTGCGCGGCTTTGCGTGAGCGCGGCGTTGTGCCGACGCTGGCCATCGTTCGCGTGGGCGAGCGCGAGGACGACCTGTCCTACGAGCGCGGTGCACTCAAACGCTGCGAAAAGGTGGGCATCGAAGCTCGTCGCGTGTTGCTGCCTGCCGATGTTTCGCAGGATGAGCTGCTGGCGGCTATCGAGGGCATCAATGCTGACCCCGCTGTTCACGGATGCCTGATGTTTCGTCCGTTGCCCGCTGGGCTTGAGGAGGATACAGTTGCCGCGGCACTCGATCCCGCCAAGGACGTCGACTCCATGACGCCGGCCTCGCTGCTCACCACGCTTTCGGGGCGAGGCGAGGGCTTTGCTCCCTGCACGGCAGAAGCCGTGTTGGCGTTGCTGGACCATTACGGCGTTGAACTGGATGGAGCTAAAGTTGCCGTTGTTGGTCGCTCGCTGGTAATTGGCCGTCCCGTTGCCGCCATGCTTACGGCTCGCAATGCCACGGTGACGACGTGCCATACGCATACGCGTGACCTAGCTGCCGAGTGCTGTTCTGCCGACATTGTTGTTGCCGCGGTTGGACGCGCGCGCACGATTGGCGCGGATGCGGTTCGCGAGGGCCAGACGATCATCGATGTTGGCATTAATTGGGACGAAGCCGCTGGCAAGCTGGTCGGCGACGTCGATTTTGATGCCGCGGAGCCGGTTGTTGGCGCAATCACCCCCGTGCCGGGTGGCGTGGGCGCCGTGACGACAGCAATTCTCGCCAAGCACGTGATCGAGGCGGCTGAGCGCGCGGTAAAATAGGCGTTTGGAGGCTGTTTAGGGGGTTGGTTAGATACCCCGTGGTCAAAAAATGCCAAATATGAGTACTGTTGCCAAGTTAGTCACATATGTTTGAGATCATTTTGGCTCTTTAGCGATAAGTAATATCGTTAAAGAGCCAATTTTATTGGACGTATGGGGAATTACTAGACTCAGTTTTTGGACAGGTGAGGATTCCCGGCGCCCGGAACAGTGCAATTTGCTGCCACTAAATTTGTGACAGTACTCATATTTGGCATTTTTTGACCACGGCGGCTGCCGAGGCCGTGGTTTCGCCCTTTCTGCGCCGAAGCGATACACTGTTGCCGTTTGATTTTTTCGCTCAAGGAGGATGCGCATGCCGTGCACAACGATTCTGGTCGGTAAAAACGCAAGCTACGACGGGTCGACCCTGGTCGCGCGTAACGAGGACTCGTCCAACGGGGTATTTGAGCCCAAGCGCATGCGCGTAGTGCATCCCGACGAGCAGCCGCGCGTCTACACGAGCGTCCTGAGCCACCTGACCGTTGAGCTGCCCGATAACCCCATGCGCTATACGAGCGTCCCCGATGTTGTTCCGGGCCACGGTATCTGGGCCGAGGCCGGTTTCAACGAGCTCAATGTTGGCATGTCCGCAACCGAGACGCTTACCACCAACGAGCGCGTCCGCGGCGCCGATCCGCTCGTGGACTACGTGCCCGCCAAGGGCAACGAGGGTGAGGACGGCTATGTGCCGGCGCAGCCCGGTGGCCTGGGCGAGGAGGACATGGTGACCCTGGTGCTGCCGTATGCCAAGTCCGCCCGCGACGGCGTGCGTATCTTGGGCGACCTGCTCGAGCGCTACGGCACTTACGAGAACAACGGCATCGCCTTTAGCGACGTGGACGAGATCTGGTGGCTCGAGACCATCGGCGGTCACCACTGGATCGCCAAGCGCGTGCCTGACGACGCCTATGTGACCATGCCCAACCAGCTGGGCATCGACAGCTTTGACCTGGATGACGCCGAGGGCGCCCAGGCCGACCATATGTGCTCCGCCGACCTGCGCGTCTGGATGGCCGAGTGGCATCTGGACCTGACGCTGGGCGTCGAGAGCGACGGCCCGGCTGCCGTCTTTAACCCGCGCGAGGCCTTTGGCTCGCACAGCGACAGCGACCATGTCTACAACACGCCGCGCGCCTGGTACATGCAGCGCTGCCTCAACCCCAGCGACGTGTGGGATGGCCCCGACGCCGACTACACGCCCGAGAGCGACGATATCCCCTGGAGCCGCGTGCCCGAGCGCAAGGTGACCATCGAGGACATCAAGTACGTGCTCTCGAGCCACTACCAGGGCACGGAGTACGACTGCTACGGCAGCAAGGGTACGCCCGCCACACGCGGCGCCTATCGTCCCATCGGGATCAACCGCAACAGCCAACTCGCCGTACTGCAGCTGCGTCCCTATGCGCAGCCGGCCTACCGCGCCGTGCAGTGGATGGCCTTTGGCTCCAACTCTTTTAACGCGCTGGTTCCGCTGTACGCCAACGTCGAGACCATGCCCGAGTACTATGCCGACACGCAGGCTCGCGTGACGTCCGAAAACTTCTACTGGGCCAACCGCCTGATCGGCGCGCTGGCTGATGTCCGCTTCCATGAGTGCGGTCGCGCGGTCGAGGATTACCAGGAGAAGGTCGGTGGCATGGGCCACAAGCAGATCCATGACGTCGACGCTGTCGTAGCCGCGCTGCCCGAGGCCGAGGTGCCTGCCGAGCTTGCACGCGCCAACGAGGCCTTTGCCGAGCTCGTGCGCGTGGAGACCGATGCCCTGTTGGGCAAGGTGCTCTACACCACGAGCTGCGCCATGAAGAACTCTTTCGCGATGAACGACAACGTGAGATAGGGATTTCCCGTCGATCGAATAGCGCTAAAACGCTTTGTCGCTTTCACTCAATCTTGGGTACAAGAACGCCAATGCAGTTGTTTGTGATTGGAGACAACCATGGTTATGAAACTCGATCAGCTTGTTAACGGCGCCATCAACGTGGGCTTCGGCGCCGCCGCTGTTGCCGTCGAGGGTAGCAAGAAGGTCCTCGACGACCTCAATACCAAGGGTGAGCAGGTGCGCAAGGACGCAGGCGCCCCCGATATCGCCCGCAGCGTGTCCGACATGTTCGAGCAGGCCGGTGGCACCATCTCCGACCTGACCGAGCGCTTGGGCATGCAGGGCGAGACCGCGGCCCAGCGCGTGCTTGACGAGCTCATTCTGGCTCGCGTCCGCGTCATGACCGCCCCCGAGCGCACGGCCTTCCTGGCCCATGTGCGCGACATCGTCGATTCGGTCGAGGACAACGTGACCTCGGTGCCCGTCGAGTCCGTTGAGCCCGACGATGCGAAGGATACCGAAGAGGCCGAGTAGCAGCGCAGATGGCAGATTCCACCACCGATTACAACAATCTAGATCCCTTGGGTGACGAGGCGGCGGTTGTCGATGAGGTCGACGCCGCCGTCTCGGGCGCTCGCAAGAAGCCGCGCGCTGTCGATATGGTGCCTGAGGAGCCCGACGCGATGGCGCCGGATGAAGAATACCAGCTCACGCCGGCGG
>CABUBY010000047.1 GCA_902489955.1 uncultured Collinsella sp.
AGAAGCCCTCGCCGCACGAAGTGCGCAGCGAGGGCTTCTTGCATGTCCGAGGACGCGCCGGGAGGGAGCTTACTCTCTGCCCGGACAGGAAAGGCTAATTACGCGACGGTGTAAACCCAGTTGTGCTTGTCCTCGACAGCACCAGACTGGATGCCGGTCAGAGTCTCGCGGAGCTTCTTCATCACAGGGCCGATCTCGGTGTAGCCAGCCGGGAAGGTCACGGTCTCGTCGGCGCCGTAAACCTTGTTGTCAATCTCGCCAACCGGGGAGATGACGGCAGCGGTGCCGCACAGGCCGCACTCGACAAAGGTACCGGCCTTGACCTCGGCCCACTCGACGGGACGCTGGTCAACGGTCATGCCCAGGTCCTGAGCAACCTGAACGAGCGAACGACGGGTGATAGAGGGCAGGATGGAGTCGGTGTGCGACTGCGGAACGACGAGCGTGCCATCCTCTTTCACGAACAGGACATTGGCGCCACCGGTCTCCTCGACATAGGTGCGGGACTCGGAGTCGAGATACAGGTTCTCGGCATAGCCCTCGCGATGGGCCTCCATCGTGGGCTTAAGGGACATGGCGTAGTTCAGGCCGGCCTTGATGTTGCCGGTGCCGTGCGGTGCGGCACGGTCATACTCGGAAACGCGCAGCTTGACGGGCTTGAGGCCACCCTTAAAGTACGGACCGACCGGGGTCACGAGGATGCGGAACGTGTACTCAGGAGCGGGAGCCACGCCGATCACGTCACCGGAGCCGATCATAAACGGACGCACGTACAGGGTTGCGCCGGAACCGAAGGGCGGAACCCAGGCGGCGTTGGCAGAAACGACCTGCTTGACGGCCTCAACGAACTTGTCCTTGGGGAACGGGGGCATCTCGAGGCGCTGCGCAGAGTTGTACATACGCTCGGCGTTCATGTCGGGACGGAAGCAGACGATGCTGCCATCCTCGGCGGTGTAGGCCTTCAGGCCCTCAAAGACCTCCTGGCAGTAATGGAAGATGCCACCGCACTCGGAGACATGCAGGGTGTGGTCGGTGGTCAGGCCGCCCTCGTCCCACTCGCCATCCTTCCAATGAGCCTCGTAACTGTAATCGGTCTTCATGTAGCCAAAGCCGAGGCTACCCCAATCGATATCCTTCTTCTCGACAGTCATATGTCGCTCCTTACATACACAGTTGCATACTCGCGAACCCGCACGCAAGGACCGAGGCCGACCGCGTCGCAACGTCGCACGTCCGGAGCGTAGAGCCGGACGGGACACGCGAACGGCATCAAAGCCGATGGCACGTCGATTCGCATGCACGAGATTGTACTCCCCGTACGCGTCTGATAAAACGCTTTTCTTTAACTAAGTAAAGTATTTTCATTTGACCGAAGCAAAAAGGCCCGCCACCGTAAGCGGTGACGGGCCTCAACTGCACGGTTTGCGCGCTAGCTCGATCTACGCGTTCTTTTTGCCCAGCTTTGCCTTAACCAGACCGACCACAGTCGGGATGATCGACACGGCGACGATGCCGATAATCAGCAGCTCAAAGTGCTCCTGCACAAAGGGAATGCCGCCAAAGAAGTAGCCCAGCAGCGTAAAGAGCGTTGACCAGGTAATGCCGCCCAGCACGTTAAAGATGACAAAGTTGCGCCAGTGCATGCCGCCCATGCCGGCGATAAAGGGCACAAAGGTGCGGATAAACGGGAAGAAGCGACCCAGGAAGATGGCCAGGTGACCCCACTTGTCCAAGAAATCCTCGGACTTTTTGATGCGCTCGGGCGTCATGGCCTTGACCTTGCCCGAAGCGATAATCTTTTTGCCAAAGAAGTGACCGATCATAAAGTTGCACTGGTCACCCAGGATGGCAGCAGCCCATGCGACGGCCAGCAGAGCCACGATGTTAAAGCCACCGTTGTGGGCAAAGAAGCCCGAAGCAAACAGCAGTGAATCGCCGGGAAGGAACGGGAAGAACACCACGCCCGTCTCGATAAAGATAATCAGGAACACGCAGCCGTAGGCCATAAGCGGGCCGGCGGCGATCCAGCTGGCAATCGCGGTGCGCGGGTCTTTGAGCAGCTCGGCGATAAAATTGATGAAACCCATGAAGTAAAACCTCTCAGTTGTGGGCGCGGATACGTCCAAGTTGACCAGTATACGGTTGCGGTGCCCCCTCGTGCGCAACCCCACAAAAGCATGACTCCATTACCAGCAAGTTTGCATAACTGACACCTGTTGCGCAATGCCGCCAAGATTGTCCTTCCTAATCCCTAGCGAATCGCTATACTTTATTGAATCGCATTGCCATGGCGCTAAGGGAGGGCGGCCGGTGAGCTTTATCAATACCATTCGCGAGGACATCAAGACCGTCCAAGCGCAGGATCCCGCCGCGCAAAACGGTCTGGTCATCTTCCTTTCCTATCCTGGCCTGCACGCCAAGTGGAACCACGTGCCCGAGCACTGGCTCTGGGAGCACGGTCATCGCTCGCTCGCCCGCGTGCTCTCGCAAATCACCCGCCACATCACCGGCGTCGAGATTCATCCCGCCGCACAGATCGGCAAGCACTTCTTTATCGACCACGCCATGGGCGTCGTCATCGGCGAAACCACCATCGTGGGCGACAACTGCGTGCTCTACCAGGGCGTCACGCTCGGCGGCACCGGCAACGAGACCGGCAAACGCCACCCAACGCTCGGCAACAACGTCACCGTGGGCACGGGCGCCAAGGTGCTCGGCAACATCCGCATCGGCAACAATGTCAAGATCGGCGGCAACTCGGTTGTCGTCAAGGACGTGCCCGACAACTGCACCGTCGTGGGCGTGCCGGGACGCATCATCAAGCGCAACGGCTGCCGCGTGTTCGAGGAGAGCTTCGATGCCAAGCAGCATCGCGAGTACATGCCCGACGATGCCGCCGAGCAATCCGCGCTCAACCGTCAAGGCATCACCGAGAATGCCCGCCGCGTCAAGGAACTCGAGCGAGAGGTGGCCGAGCTCAAGGCCCTCGTCGCCAAGCTCGTGGACGAGCGCTAGAGGCGGACGGCCACCGACAACATTGACGCCAACGCAAAGGCGCGCCAGAGGATTCACCCCTAACGCGCCTTATTTGTGATGTGACATGCGGAACTGTCCCTTTGTCACATTATGCGAACTGGCTCAGATAGAGGTCGGCGTAGGCACCCTCGGCAGCCAGCAGCTCCTTATGCGTGCCCTGCTCGATAATGTTGCCGTGATCCATGACCAAGATCAGGTCGGCATCCACAATCGTCGACAGGCGGTGCGCGATCACAAAACTCGTACGCCCGCGCATGAGCGCGTCCATGGCACGACCGATGGCAAGCTCGGTACGCGTATCCACGCTTGAGGTCGCCTCGTCCAAGATGAGAATCGCCGGGTTGTTGAGCAGCACGCGTGCGATGGTCAGCAGCTGACGCTGGCCCTGGCTGATGCTCTCGGCATCGTTGGCCACGCGCGTGTCGTAGCCCTGCGGCATCGTGCGCACAAAGAAGTCGACCTGCGCGGCACGAGCGGCGGCCACGATCTCGTCGCGCGTCGCCTCAGGACAGCCGTAGGCGATGTTTTCGGCAATCGTGCCATCGAACAGCCAGGCGTCTTGCAGCACCATGCCAAACTGCTGACGTAGCTCGCCGCGGTCCATGCGGCTCGTATCCACGCCGTCAATCTCATAGAAGCGCATGAGCAGGTTGATGAGCGTCGTCTTGCCTGCGCCCGTGGTTCCCACCACGGCAATCTTCTGGCCCGGCTCGGCGGTAAACGACACGTCGCGCATAAGCGGCTTGTCGGGCGAATAACCAAAGCGCACATGCTCAAAGGAGACGCGGCCCTCCACGCGACCCGGCAGCTTGGCGGCCTTGTCCGGCAGCGGATCGGCCTCCATCTCGGGCTCATCGAGCAGGTCGAACACGCGCTCTGCACTCGCCAGCGCGCTCTGCAGCGAGTTGAAGGTAAACGACAGCTGCGTCATGGGTTCGGACGCCTCGTAGATAAACTGGAAGAACGCCTGGAACACGCCGACGGTCATGTGACCGGCAACCAGCATGCTGCAGCCCACCAGCGCGATCACAATCTGCGCCAAACGACCGATAAAGCGCACCGCAGGGCCGACGGCATTGATCATAAAGTCGGCCTTGGTACTCACACGAGCCAGTTCCTTCGAAGCCTCGTGCACCTCAGCGGAGCTCTGACGTTCGCGGTTAAACGCGCGGATCACCAGACGGCCCGAATAGCCTTCCTCGACCGCGCTCGTGATTTTGGATACCCACTCCTGGCGCTCACCGGTTACGTCATGCGTACGGCGCGAGACCACCTTGGTCACCAGCAGTGACAACGCCGTAAAGAACAAAAAGACCAACGTGAGCTGCACGCTGAACACGAACATCACGCTCACAGCACCAACAACCGTGCCGATCGACACGAGCAGCTGCAGCAATCCGCGCTGCATGCTCTCGGACATCTTGTCCAGGTCGTTGGTCGCGCGGCTGACGACCTCGCCGGGACGATGCGCATCAAAGTAGGCGAGCGGCAGGCGGCTGAGCTTTTGCGCGATGCGGTTGCGCAGGCGCAGATTGAGACGCTCAGCGACGCTCGACATCAAAAAGCTCTGGAGCGCATAGAACGAGGCAGCGGCAGTCCAGATCATAAAGTAGACGAAAATGGTCTTGCCGCAGTTCTCCCAGGTGATGCTGAAAGTGGTGTCGTTGGCAAACGCCACCTGAATGTGGCCCCACAGCTCATCGATCACGCGGGCGCTATATGCCGGCGCGGCGGTGTTAAAGATGACATAGAACACAATGCTCGCGAACACGATATAGAAGCGCCAATGGTCGCCGGCAGCCTCGCTCCACAGGCGGCGCACCGTCGCCCAGGTATCACGGGGCGTCTCGTCCTCTTCTTCGTCGTCCACGTCGCGCATACGCTCTGCCTCGGCACGGGCACGCTCGTCCTCGGCGCGCTCGTTTTCCTCGTAGAGCGCTTGGCGGCGAGCCTCGCGCTCGGCTGCAGCCTTGGCGGCGTCATCCAGCTCAGATGCCACGGCAGCCGTTTCCTCGAGCAGTCCCGCGGCAACAGCGTCATCAAGGCCGCCCTGTTTCTTGAGCTCCTCGGTCATGCTACTCACCTCCCTTCATCTGCGATTCCGCGATGGCGCGGTACACCTCGCAGGTTTCCATAAGCTCCTCGTGCGTGCCCAAGCCCACAACCTCGCCGTCCTTGAGCACAACTATCTGGTCGGCGTGCAAGATCGTCGAGATGCGCTGCGCGATGATGAGCACCGCAGCGCCACGCGTCTCGTCTTGCAACGCATGGCGCAGGGCGGCATCAGTCTTAAAGTCCAGGGCCGAAAAACTATCGTCGAAGATATATAAATCGGCATGCTTCATGAGCGCGCGAGCAATGGCCAGACGCTGGCGCTGGCCGCCCGAAAAGTTCGTGCCGCCCTGCGCCACCGGGGTATCGAGCCCCTGCGGCTGATCGAGCACAAAGGTGCTCTGGGCAACCTGCAGCGCATGAAGCATGTCGGTCTCGGTCGCGTCTTTGTCGCCAAAGCGCAGGTTGCTTGCCACGGTGCCCGAGAACAGCCACGCCTTCTGCGGCACGTAGGCGATGCGCCCGCGAATCTCGCCTTGCGAAAGCTCGCGCAAATCGACGCCGCTCAAGCGAATGGCACCCTTCGTGGCATCGTGGAAGCGCAACAGAAGCTTTGCCACCGTCGACTTGCCCGAGCCCGTCGAGCCCACAATCGCGGTCGTCTGACCGCGACGACAGGTAAAGTTCAGATCGCACAGTGTGTCCTCGTCGGCGTCGTCAAAGCGAAACGACATATGATCGAACACGGCGACCGCATCGGCCCCGTCCTTTGAGTCGGACGCGGCCGCATCAAGCGTACGCTGGCCATCGACGATGCTCGGCTCAATCTCCAGCACTTGCTGCGCACGGCTTAGGCATGCCGCGGCGCGTGGCAGCGTTAGCACCACCATCTGCGCCATCATCACAAAGAACAGGATCAGGATTGCATACTCCAGCACCGCAGAGATGCTCGCGATCTGCATCGCATGGGCGCCCACGCGGTTGCCGCCAACCCACAGCACCGCCACCTCGGCGATGTTCATCAAAAAGAAGCTGGAGCTGTCGAGGCCCACAAACAGGTGGTTGACCTTGATGGCGTTGGCCGCGTAATCGCTAAACACCTCGTCTAGGCGTTGCTCCTCATGGCGTTCCTTGTTAAACGCACGGATGACGCGCACGCCCACGATGTTTTCGCGCAGCACCACGTTCATGCGGTCGATAAAGCTCTGCAAGCGCATAAAGATCGGAGCCGCGTTGGCAACCGTAAAGACCGCCGCCACCAGCACAATCGCAACGACTACGCCCAGAAGCGTGCCCATGGCGGGATCGATAAACCAGGCGAAGATGATGCCCGCCACAGCCAAAAACGGCACCGGCAGCACCAACTGAATCGTCTGCAGGATAGCCTGCTGAATCACGTTGATGTCGTTGAGCGAGCGCGTGATCATCGATCCGGTGCCAAAGCGCTCAAAATCGCTGGCCGCGAGCTCGAGCGATTTGTCGTACACGGCATTGCGGATATCGCAAGCCACGTTGGCGGCCAGGCGCGCCGAAAGATAGCAGCCCAGCACCGTGCCGCCGCTAGCCATGCTGGTCGCGATAAACATGTATAGGCCGTTGCGTAAAATGTAGTCGACATCGCCCGTGGTAATACCGGTGTTGACCATGTTCGCCAGCATCGTGGGCACCAGCAGCGTGCCGATGTTGTCGATTAGCAGCACCAACAACGTCACCGCGACAAGCCCTCGATATGGCTTTAGAAACCTCATTAACAGTCGCACGACTCCCCCTCACCTTGATTCTCGGCTTGGCTCTCGGCAGCGATATGCTGCTTAAAGGCATCGCACTCCTCGCCGAGCACCTGAGAGAATTTGCCGACCAAGCGCATAATCTCGCGCTGCTCACATGGCTCAAGCGCGCCAAAGGCTCGCTGTTCGGCCTTGAGTGCCGGCAGCGCATAACGCTCGGCAAATCGCCTGCCCTCTTCGGTCAGGCTCACAACCTTGTTCTTACGACTGCCTTCAGCAAACTCCAACGTTGCGAAGCCCCGCGCCGTCAAGGTTTTAATTGCCGAGTTGATGGTCTGCTTGCTGTAGAACCATTCGCTTGTCAGACGACTTACGGCAATACTGCCGCCCGCCGTGCTGGTATCGACGAGCATCCAGTAAGCGCAGTCCGAAAGGCCGCAGGCGCGCGAGAACTCCGAATAGATATGGTCGAGTCCATTGAGCAACCGATCAAAGTCGACCAGCGTAACCGCACTATTCATCTATCCCACCATTCAATTGTCCGATTTTTGACCAATTATGTGTCTCTAGATTAGTCCGAGTTTTGACTATCGTCAACAGGCTCTCCGCAAATGTGTGCATTTTTATGGCCGATCGGCAGAAAAAGACCGCCGGCGCGGGGGCGGCGCCAGCGGTCACGTGAAAATCGAGTTTTATTGCCTGTTAAGCGGCGACGGCCTCATAGACCGTAGCGCCCGAGAAGCTGTCATGCAGGCTCTTGCCGGCAATCCACGGCAGCTCGACGACCTCGCAGACCGTGTTGACCAGCTCGGAGTAGTCAGTAAAGTGGCCCTTGTCGTTGAGGGCCTCGCAATCCTGAACACGCCAATAGCCATCGGTGTGCGTGATGTAGTACTCGTGATCGTTGATCGACACGAAAGCGCGCGTCTTGGAACGCAGCAGCTTCAGAAATCCTTCGAAGTCGGTCTCGACGACATCTCCAGCCTGGAACATGATGTTACCTCCTGGCCCGGCGCCACCATGGCGCGTTGATAAACGTTGGTGCTCCTTTAGTAAAACCTTTATCAGAGGTTATGCGTTCGTCATTTAGGCAAGTGGTAAAAAACCGCAGGGTAGACGGGATAAAACGTTTAACCATCCCATTTGTTTGTCACATTCTGAAGGTACTTTTATGCAAACCCACTTTCCCAATTGGAATCCATCCTTTTGGCCGGGCAATTGACCGTCTATCGTTTGAGCCCGACGGGTATGAACGTGGCATCTGCAACGCCACCGCAAGGAGACACCATGGAGACCATCGAAGCACTCATTCACCGCCGCAGCTGCCGCAACTACAGCGATCGTCCCGTCGAGGCCGAAAAGCTTGCACGTATTATCGAAGCCGGCCAATATGCACCGAGCGGCATGGGCCGCCAGCCGGTGACGTTTGTCGCCGTCACCGACCCCGCGACCGTCGAGCGTCTCTCGCAGCTCAACGCCCAGGTCATGGGCAGCAACAGCGACCCCTTCTATGGCGCCAAGACCGTTGTGGTGGTGCTGGTTGACCGCAGCGTGCCCACACATCTGGAAGACGGCTCGCTCGCCATGGGCAACCTGCTCAACGCCGCCTATGCACTGGGTGTCGATTCGTGCTGGATTCACCGCGCGCATGAGGTCTTTGACTCGCCCGAGGGCCTGGAGCTGCTGGCCAGCTGGGGCCTGCTCGCCGACGGCAGCCTGCGCGGTGTCGGTCACTGCATTCTGGGCTATGCCGAGGACACGCTTCCCGAGGCAAAGCCGCGCCGCGACAACGTGGTGTATGTAAGGTAACCCAGGAGCGTCAGCGGGGGTAGCTAATTTTGGACGGGGCTATTTTAGCTACCCCACTCGCAACTTATATTGACGTCGCCGTTGTCGTCGTTTCGTTCGTGTGAGTCGTTTCGGCGTCGTCGCCCTGTTCGTCCTCGTCCTTTTGCGCATCGGCGATGGTGGAGGCCGCCGCGACGATACCGCGTTGGGGCGCGACGCCCGTCTGGGCCTGAGCGCCCTCGACAACTTCTGTACCTACATGCGCGAGCTCGGGCGATTTAAACATTGCGTCCAAGTTGGCGCCACCGCCGGCGTAGCCAAGCGCAGCGAGCGCGATGACGATCACTGCAACGGCGGCCACGATCGGCACGTAGCGATGCCAGCCGGCGGGATTGAGCCCGCTGCGGCGAGCCGCCCCGCGGCTGATGTAGCCGAGCGTTCCGTCGTGCTTGAGCTTTGAGCCCACCACGCGTTTGCGGCCCAACAGCGAGGACTCTGCCTGCATTGCCAAGCGGGCGCTTGCCGAAGGATAGCCGTATTTAGTGCGCTTGAACGAGCCATCAAACCCCGAGGCGTGTTTGCCCCACGTCACCGATGTCGTGCGTCGGTTAACCGGCGCGGCGCTCCGCCTTCTGCGGCTCGGTTTTGAAGTCTCAGCCATATGCCCTCGCACGCCGTAACCAAATCGAAACAATAACGCTTTGGACTGTAGCACACGCGTCGCGCGCGGTCACGGGCGCCTCGCTCAACGGTCATCGTCCTTCAGCAAGCGCCACAGCGTTGTACGGCTTATGCCCAGCACCTCCGCCGCACGGGTTCGGTTGCCGTGGAGATGGTCTACAACCAGATGCGCGATATCTCGCTCGGTATCGGCCAGCGGTCGCAGGATATACAGGTCACTTTCGAGCGTCGGGGCGCCAAAGGTTGCGGTCTTAATCACGTCCTCTTGGGCGAGCACTTCCTCCGCCACAGCGCGGTCCACCGTGCCCGTCCCCGCCAATATATACAGTCGTTCCGAGACCTCGCGGAGCTGCAGATAATTGCGCGGCCAGCGGTAAGCATCGAGCGTCTTCGTCGCCGCGGCAGACAGCGTGGGTGCTGCCGTCTCAAATGCATCAGCGAGATATTCCAAATAGCGCGCAACCTTCGTCGACGCGGCTCCCTGCTCGGCGACTGCCGGCGCCACGCTCACCGCACAGGCGAAGCGCTCGGTCACAAACGCGGCTTGATCACTTTCGCCGCCGCCCGGCATGTCATTCGCTGTCAGCACCACATGGCAGCGCGTCGCCAACGCAGTGTCGGTCATCGTGGAGACCAGCTCGCGGAGGCGCTGGGGGCCAACCGCATTCCAGCCCTCAATGCAAAGGGTCAGCCCCGTTTGGAACAACGGCGATTCGGCGCTTTTGAGCACATGGCGCCAACCGCGCTCGGTGAGCTCATCAAGCGCAAGGGAAACAAAGGGCTGATCGGCAAAAGGACCGTCCAGATAGAGGCGCTTGGCGATCTCGATCTGACCCGCTCCCAGCTCACCCTCGAGCATAAGGGGCACACCGCGCGCGTAGCTCTCGGCAACCGGCGCAGCCACCGAGGCCGCCCCCTCAACGATGCCGTACGCGCTCGATTCGTAGCGGGCCTCAACCTCGTCGGCGTTGAGCCACTCGATGCCCGCATGCGCCGCGGCGCCGCGCACCTCGCGGACCACGACGACCCAAAGGCCCCCGCCCTCTTTGTCGGTGGGGCGAACGGTCAGGCTCAGGCGCGTACCCGCACGCCCCATAACCAGACGCGCGCCGTCTCCTATACGGTCGAGGCGCTCAGCGACAAAAGCCGCCACATCCCGCTCGAGCGCCGCGTCATTCATGGTCGAGATCGCGACGTCCCCACGCGCATCGATTGCCAATGCCGAGGCCCCGGCAGCAGCCAGGGCCTCGGTCAAGATGTTCAGCTTGGCATCGCTATCCATTATTTGCCCCTGTCCGCAGCGACGTGCAACCGTCGACGGTCGCACGACCGAGTGTTTCAAAATTGAACGATATTGCTCACCAAACACTATAGGGCAGAAAGCGCCGTCCTGCGAGTATAGGTGTTGCCCCGCATCGCCATCCTGGCGGGGCGATAAGAGCTCTTCGGGACTTATAAACCTGCGGACAAGCCATACCCGCAAGAGCTCCTATCGCTCCACCGCAGACATGCGCTCACCAGCACGCAGCACGCAAACAAGCTACTTCTCTACCAGATTCCCAGTACGTGTTGCATTCCCAAACTCATGCACGCAATGCCAATCCAGCAGCAAAAGCCCAGCGCGATGGGCTTGCCGCCCTTTTTGACCAGCTCGACGATATCGGTATTAAAACCAATAGCCGCCATGGCCATCACGATAAAGAACTTCGACAGCTCCTTGATGGGCGCCGTAAAGGACGCGGGAAGCTGAAGCACCGTGGTGATCACACTCGCCAGCACAAAGAACAGCACAAACATGGGAAACGCGCGTTTAAGCGAGAACGTGCTTTTGGCGTCGCCGCCGGCCTTGCGTGCTAGATGCATCTGCCAGCATGCGAGGACCAACGTGATGGGAATGATAGCCAGCGTCCTGGTGAGCTTGACCACCGTGGCGCTCTCGAGCACATTGGCGCCGGGATGCATGCTGTCCCAAGCGCTCGCCGCAGCCGTTACGGACGAGGTGTCGTTGATGGCGGTACCGGCAAACAGGCCGAAGCCCTCGTTGGTCAGCCCGAGCATGCCGCCAAGCGTCGGAAACACGAGCGCCGCGATAACGTTAAACAGGAAGATGACCGAAATGGCCTGGGCAATCTCGCAATCGTCGGCATCGATGACGGGTGCGGTCGCAGCGATGGCCGAACCGCCGCAAATCGACGAACCCACACCCACAAGCGTCGCGATCTTACCCGGCACGTTCATAACGTGGCAGAGCACAAAGGCGATGACAAGCGAGGTCGAGATTGTCGCCACGATAATCGGCAGCGACTGGGCGCCCTTGGACAGAATCTGGGAGAGGTTCATGCCAAAGCCAAGCAGGATAACCGCGTACTGCAAGACTTTTTTGGACGTATAGGTGACGCCGGCGGCGAGCTGTTCGCGACGATTCTTGGGAAAGACGAGCGCCAGGACCATGCCAAAGAGGATGGCAAATACCGGCCCACCGACCACCTCAATCTGTTTGCCGAGCAACGTCGCGGGAATGGCGATGATCAGGCAGAACAAGACGCCCTTCCAGCGCTCGCGTACGATATTTGCCAGTTGCATATGGGATTCCTTCTTTCTATTTCACGTTTGCGACGGCTTATGATACGGCAACATTGAGCGCAGCCTTGCGCAAACACAGACTAAGATGCCGCAATAGTTCTCAGGCAACAGCCGAATTGCCCACCGCGGAGAGCTGATTCGCGGCATAATTAACAACTGACATATGAGTTTGATAGAACAGTTGCGAGGCGCTATGGAAGAATCGATGCACGTCGGCGAGCAGGAAACGAGCCTACAGGACCAGTCCTACCACACCATTCGACGCAAAATCGTCTACCTGGACTACAAGCCGGGCGAAAAGCTGGGCGTCAAGCAACTTTGCGACGACCTGGATATGGGGCGCACCCCTGTGCGCGAGGCTTTGGTTCGCTTGGCGCAGGAAGGCCTGGTGCGCACCGTGCCCCAGAGCGGCACCTACGTCTCACCCATCAACCTCACCCTTGCCGAGAGTGCCTGCTACATCCGCGAGCATCTGGAAAAGCAGGTGATTGTGGAGTGCTGTGCGCGCGCCACGTCGGCCGGCATCGAGCAGCTCGACCGCGCCATCGCGCTGCAGGAAAAGGCCATGGCCGAAGAGGATCGCATCGGCTTCTTTTTGAGCGACAACCTCATGCATCACATGATTTTTAGCATCGCATGTCGCAGCACCGTGTGGTCGTGGCTCGAAGAGACCAATGCCGACCTGGAGCGCTTCCGCTGGCTGCGCGCCGCCACGCAGGTTCTCGACAATCAGGACATCGTGAACGAGCACAAGCAAATTCGCCGCGCTATCGCCGGTCGCGACCCCATCGAAGCGAGCTTTTTGGTCAGCAAGCACCTACACATGATGTTCCGCAACCAAACCGAGGTTCTGGACCAGTTCCCCGAGTACTTCGAGACCAGCAAGCTCCGCTAACCTGCCAAAAAGGGACAGGTTTATTTTGGCAGGTTTTATCTGGGCAAATGCAACAAGGCCCGGCTCCGTCTTGAT
>CABUBY010000048.1 GCA_902489955.1 uncultured Collinsella sp.
GCTCGCCAGCGGCTGCAACCACGGCATCGCGAAGGGCAACCCCAACGAGGTCTACCTGCGCTACCCGCGCTCTCCCTTTGCCGACCAGTCCGGCGACGCCGGCTTCACCCGCACACCGAGCGATGACGCGACGGCCTACACCTGGGATCTCGCGCTCACCAAGCGCGGCAGCGACAGCGACAAGCCGCTGCCCGGGGCGGTCCTGAGCATCACCGACGACCGCGGTCGCACGCTCGCGGCCGATGGCGCGTGGGATGCGGAGGGCAAGGCCACCGTCACCACGGGCGAGGACGGCCGTGTGACCGTCTCGGGCGTGGACTCGGGCAAGCTGGAGGTCCGCGAGCTCAAGGCGCCCAAGGGCTACACCGCCTTTGAGGGCACGCGCTCCGTGACGGTCAAGGCCGAGGGCCTGGACGTCGACCAGGTGGCCGCCGCCAAGCCCAAGCTCACCATCACCGCCGAGTCGCCCCTGCGCGCCGACAACGTGGACGGGTCGACGGGCAGCCTGGAGGCGTCGCTCATCAACACGCCCGCCGGCACGCCCCCTAGCATCTTCACCGGAGGCTTTATGCCCTTGACTGGCGATATGGCAATGTTCACCGCGGCCGCCGTTGCGGTCGTCGGAGCCGCGCTCATCGTGGTCGCGCTCCTGGTCAAGCGGGGAGGTGGCAGCCATAAAGAGTAGCTGGCAGCCCCACAGAGAGCGGGGCGAGACGTAGCGAACTAGATGCTAAGACACAGACAGATGATGATCGATCGAATGGGAATCAAACGGAAAACGGAGGAAAAGAAGATGAGCATGAACAAGAACATCGCACGCCTGGCAGTGACAGCAGGCCTCACAGCAGCGCTGAGCTTCGGCGGCGTGATGGCTCCGGTGACCATGGCGTTTGCTGAGGGTGCGACGGGCAGCATCACCATTAGTCAGGCCGAGAAAAACGAGGGCACCACGTTCAAGGCGTACCAGATCTTCAAGGCTACGGTGACCGACGTTGAAAACGGCGGCAAGACCGCTCAGAACATTACGTGGGCAAGCGAAACGGTTGGCCCGAAGGTGATTAATGCCATTAATACCTGGGAGAATGATCACAGCTTGAAGACTGAGGATAAGCTGCCTAACAAGCCTACGCCTCAGGAAGTCGCGGATTTCATCACTGCGCATGCGGGAGGCTGCACCGCGGGGTCGGAATCGACCAAAGGAACACGAATCGCGACCGATAATATTCTCTATGCAGTTGCGAATGCCGTAAAGAATGAGACGCCGGTTAATAAGTCCGATATCGTTGCTGGCACTCTCTGGACTCCTGACGACGAGCATGGCAACGGCTACTACCTGTTTGTGACCAACGAAAGTAGCCTGGACAATGGCAAGAAGAACACCGGTACGTCTCCGATTTTCGCCCTCGTGGGCGGCGAAGCCGTGACTGTAACTGAGAAGACCAGCATTCCCACTGTCGACAAGCAGATTGTTGCTGCGACTTCTGATGATCCCACGAAGCTGACGGATGGTTGGGCTGGCGTTGCTGACTCTCAAATCGGACAGGAAGTGACCTACAAGCTTACCGGTAAGGTTGCGGATAACTACGCCACCTATGACTCCTATGCATACAAGTTCACGGATACTCTTTCGGCTGGCCTCGACTACGTAGCTGGTTCGCTTCAGGTCTATGCGGTGAACAATGGCGCTTATACGCTCATCGATGGGGGCTATGAGGTTACTCCTCCAAATGAGAGCAGCCGCGTTTTGACAGTTAACTTTGCCGTTGACAAGGACAACAACAAAAAGGGCCTCAAGGATGTCCAGGGTGTAGACGCCGACACACAGATTGTTGTCTTTTACAGGGCAAAGCTCAATAAGAATGCCGTTACCGGCAATGGTGACAGTGAGGGAAAGAAAGGCAATTACAACACTGTAAAGCTCGAATACTCCAACAACCCTTCTACCGAGGGGACAGGCACGTCTGTCGAGAGCGGCGCTGGAGATTTTACCTTCAAGCTGAACCTCAATAAGGTTGACCAAGGCACCGAAAAGGGCCTTGAGGGCGCTGAGTTTAGCATCCAGTCTGCTGATGCGGACACTTTGAATCAATATGTTGCTTCAAAAAATAGTCCAGACGGAAAGGTCGTTGCTGGCCAACTTGTGAACTTTAGCGACAAGGATCTTCCGGATTATCTCAAGTTCTCTTCTGACGATAAAGGAAAGATTGAAGTAAAGGGCCTTGATGCTGGTTCCTACAAGGTAACTGAGATTAAGGCGCCAAACGACAAATATACCGTTGCTAATCCCTTCACCTTTACCATTAAGGCAGAGTATAAGAATAATGCGGCGGAGCTTGAGAAGATTACGGTTAGTCCTTCTCAGAATGACAAGCTTCGTTCCGATGTCGCCCTCGGCACCCTTGACGGCACTCCGGGTGATAATACGCTGACCGTTACGAATAATACCGCTGCCAATGTCCAAACTGGTGAAGTCAACATCACCATCGGCAACACCAAACAGGTTGGCCTCCCGCTCACCGGTCTTAACGGTGTGACCTTCACTTGGATCGCTGGTGGCGCGGTGCTGTGCATCGGCGTGGCGCACCTCATCCGCAGCCGTAAGCAGGCTGAGGAGTCCGAGCAGGAGTAACGCTCGCTCACCCATCCCTTTGGCAGGTGGGATGTGATGGCCATGAGACTTGCGGACACTTTTCTCGTCTATCCACGTTCTTGCTTTGCCATTCTCTTTTCGGGGCAGACTCCGCACTGGAGTCTGCCCCGTTCTTTTTGGACAACACAGGCAGCCTCCATCGTCCGATGCGGGCACGCTTGTCATCGCGTTTCTTGACTCGTATGAGGTTCGGTTTAAGGTCCGTAGGCGCACGCGCGGTGCGGACGGTAGAAGGCATTTGCGCCGCAACAAGCGCAAATAAGAATGCCCGGGGTTCGGAGCCCGGGCATTTAACAAAACCAGAAAACTAGGCCGCCCGCGCTCTCGTACACTTACGCGGGATGCGTCGTCTTCTATTGACATTGTATCCCGAATCGCCCAGTCGATTCGGGACATTTTGAAAACTCAAATGCGGGCTTACGCACGAAAGGAATCTCGTTAATTCCGAAAATAATGTATAATTCCAATATAAACTGGAATCAAACGAAAACGATGGAAATGAACGAAGCGCTAATCTACTTACAAGAAGCACTAGGCCTTTCCGCCAAGACCAAAACTTGGCCTGGATCCGCACGCTTGCCGCTGCATCTGCGGGCGATTGAAGTCCGCGCTGTTGACGCAAACGGTTTTTCGTTTTTGCTTGCAAGCTTGCCTACAGGCGTCGGGCTTCCCGAGGCTAAGAGGGTCTATAGTCAGCTAGCCTTGCGCGCGGAGACTCCTGTTGTCGTTTCGTTTCCTGATGCCGATGCACGTCAGCGCAAAGCGTTGGTCGCACAAGGGATTCCCTTTGTCTGCCCAGGTAGACAGGCCTTTCTTCCATTTATGGGCACGGCCTGCACGGAGAGGGGCAGTGTCCGGTTTCGCAATCACGCGACCAAGATGTCACCCAACGCGCAGGCTGCCGCAATCTGGGGAGCAGCCCAGGAGCCATATCGTCCCTATGACCTTTGTCGTGCGCTTGGGATTTCGGCAAGCCGCGCGAGTGAGGCCATAACCGAGCTTGTCGACAGGGGACTCGCGAGGCGCGAGCGTCGCGAGCGACGTGTCGTCGTGTTCCCTGTTGCCGTTGATCTTCTGCTCAGCGAGCACATGGCCGAGCTCTCCTCGCCTGTCTCGAAGGTCTTTTTTGTAAGGAAGACGCCGCAGATCGACTATCTTGTTGACGCCGGGGAGACGGCTCTCGCTGCGCGTTCCATGCTCGCTGCGTCGGGCATGGAACAAAAGGCCGTCTTAAGAAGCGCATGGCGTCAACTGAGCGACCTCGAAGTCGCAGACGGGGGGTTGCCGGATAACGAAACGGCGTTGATCCAAGTGTGGCGCTATGCGCCCGTGTTTGCCGACTCCTCCCGCGTCGACAACATTTCGCTTGCGCTATCTTTGGCGGCAATCGACGATGAGCGAATTCAGCTCGAAGTCGATCGCATGTTTGGAAAGGAATATCCATGGCAAGAAGCGCTGTAGAAGGTCTCCAAGAATTCGAATCGTAGGCGGCGTTTCGGTCCTAGCTGCGTTGCCCGCGGCAGAAGTTCGCTAATCGGCTATTATTTGTTTAGACAACTTGAGTTGTAGAGGAGTGACCGGCGATGGTGCAGGGCGCCAAACATATGAAGAGCAATAACGCCGCGGCCAACGGTGGCTCAAGCCCTCAGCCCAAACCTCAACCAAAGCCTAAGCGCCGTCGCAAGCGGCTGCCGCGCTGGGCCGACCGGCTCATCACCATCGTCATCATCCTTATTGGTGTGGGCCTTATGACTTGGCCGTGGATTTTGGACCGGCTCGAGGCCTCGGGTGTGTTCAACCAGATCAGCACCGTGTCCAGCACCGTGGACGCACTCTCCGAAGAGGAGCGCGAGCGCATCCTGCTCCAAGCTCGCTCCTTTAACGAGCAGCTGGCGGGCGAGGCCACCGAGCTTCCCGCCGACCAGATCGAGCCCTACGCCCAGCAGCTCATCTTTGACCGCGACCCCATGATGAGCTGGGTCGAGATCCCTTCCATCGACGTGAGCATGCCCATCTACCACGGCACGAGCGAAGAAGTCCTTATGGCGGGCGTCGGCCACCTGGAGGGCACGAGCCTGCCGGTGGGCGGCACCTCGACGCATTGCGTGCTCACCGCGCACTCGGGCATGCGCAACCTGAGTATGTTCGACGACATCCACTCGCTGGAGCCCGGCGACCTAGTGCTGCTGCACACCATGAACAAGACGCTCGCCTATAAGATGGTGGACTCCGAGGTGGTGCTGCCCGAGGAGATGGAGTCACTGACCATCGAGCCCGGCGCCGACAAGGTGACGCTCGTTACTTGCACGCCCTACGGCGTGAACGACCATCGTCTGCTGGTGCATTGCGTGCGCACCAAGTACAACAAGAAGGACGTCGACAAGCAAAAGTCGCTGGCCGGCCGCCACTGGGGCAAGCGCGAGTTTGCCGTGCTTATCGTGGTCGTGGCCATTGTGCTGTTGCTGCTGGACATCGTGATCCACGCGATCCACAAGCGCCGCAAGGCCAAGGCCTCGGCATAGGGCATTCTCCAGAACCACACAATGGGGATAGACACCTTTGTGGTGGTCGGGACTTCCAAACCATCACAACATTCGATGAAAATCTCGATTTTGACGAAAAGCGTCGAATGTTGTGATGGTCTTCGTTGTGGACGCGACGGTCTTCGTTGTGGGCGGGACGGTTTTCGTTGTGGGCGGCGCGGTTTTCGCTATGGACGGTGCGGTTTCGCTGCAGAACCGCCGGCCCGCCGCCTGCCAACCGCCGCCCTCGTTACGTTTTCGCTGCATTTGGGTAAAGCACCTGCTCCAAGCGGCGTTGCCTTGTATACTAGAGCGGTTTATCTGTTATGCGGAAGGGAGCGCCTATGGCACTCAGCGAGAAAGACGTGCGCGGCATTGCCGAGTACGCAAAGATCGCACTGACCGATGTCGAGCTCACCCAGATGACGTCCTACCTGAACGACGCCGTCCAGATGCTCGAGCCCGTCTTGCAATATGACTTGCCCGACGTGGAGCCCACGTTCCATCCCATCGGAAGCCTGTCCAACGTGATGGGCGATGACCTGCGCGAGCCTGAGCGTGATCTGCCGCTCGACGTTGCGCTCGAAAACGCCGGCAGCGCGCGCGACCGCTACTTCCGCGTGCCGTCCATTTTGGGAGAGGGGGAGAGCGAGTAATGGCGCAGAGCTTCGATTCCCTTACCGCCGCCCAGATCGCCGCGGGCGTTGCCGCCGGCGACTTTACCGCTACGGAGGTGGCCCAGGCCTCCCTTGCCGCCATCGAGGCGCGCGAGGGCGGGGTTCAGGCATTCCTGCAGGTGTCGCCCGAGCTCGCGCTCGATGCCGCCGCGCGCGTGGATGCCGACCGTGCCGCAGGCAAGCCGCTGGCCCCGCTCGCGGGCGTGCCACTGGCCATTAAGGACAACATGAACCTCGTGGGCACGCGCACCACCTGCGCTTCCCGCATGCTCGGGGACTACCAGAGCGTCTACACCGCCACCTGCGTCCAGCGCATGCTCGACGCCGGCTGCCTGCCCATGGGCAAGGCCAACATGGACGAGTTCGCCTTCGGTAGCTCTACCGAGAGCTCGGCCTTCCACCGCACCAACAACCCTTGGGATACCGAGCGCGTACCCGGCGGCTCTTCGGGCGGCTCCGCTGCAGCCGTCGCCGCGGGCGAGGTCGCGCTCTCGCTGGGCTCGGACACCGGTGGCTCCATTCGTCAGCCGGCGTCGCTGTGCGGCGTGGTGGGCTTTAAGCCCACGTATGGCGCCGTGAGCCGTTACGGCGTGGTTGCCTTTGGCTCGTCGCTCGACCAGGTGGGGCCCTTTGGCCGCACGGTCGAGGATGTCGCGCTGGCCATGAACGCGCTTACCGGCGCGGGCCACGATCCGTACGACTGCACCAGCCAGGATTGCGCCGTCGACTTTACCGAGCACCTCAACGACAGCATCGAGGGCAAGCGCGTGGGCATCATCCCCGCGTTTATGGAGGCCGAGGGCCTGACGCCCGAGGTCAAGGCCGCTGTTCAGCGCGCCGCCCAGGAGCTGCAGAATCAGGGCGCCGAGCTGGTCGAGGTCGACCTGCCGCACCTGGATGCCGCCATCGCCGCCTACTACGTTATCGGCCCGGCCGAGGCGTTCTCCAATCTGGCTCGTTTCGACGGCATTCGCTACGGCTATCAGGAGGAGGGCTGCGCCAACCTGTCCGACCAGAGCTCGCTTTCGCGCGCCCACGGTTTTGGTGCCGAGGCCAAGCGCCGTCAGATGCTCGGCGCCTACCTGCTGAGCTCGGGCGTGTACGACAAGTACTACTACGCCGCGCAGAAGGCCCGCACGCTCATCACGCAGGACTACGACGCCGCGTATGCCAAGGTGGACACCATCCTCATGCCCGCCTCGCCGCGCACGGCCTTTAAGTTTGGCGAGATCAGCGACCCCACGCAGATGTACCTCTCCGATCTGTACACCATTTCGCTCAACATTTGCGGCAACGGTGGCATCTCGGTGCCGCTGGGCCTGGGCGAGGACAGCAAGCTGCCCGTTTCTGCCCAGCTGGTGGGTCCGGCGTTTAAGGACCGTCAGCTGCTCACGTTTGCCCGCGCTCTGGAGCGCGGCTTTGCCGATGCCGCCACGGGTGCGCCCGCGCTTTCCGTCGCGCCCGATTTTGCCGGGAAGGGAGGCGAGCTGTAATGAAGGAGCTTTCCGAGGTCCTGCAGGATTGGGAGGCCGTGATCGGCCTAGAGATCCATACCGAGCTCACCGCACTCGACACCAAGATGTTCTGCAACTGCAAACTCAGCCACGATGACGAGCCCAACGCCAACGTGTGCCCGGTGTGCCTGGGCCTGCCCGGCGCCCTGCCGGTGCCCAACAAGCGCGCCATCGAGAGCATCGTCAAGGCCGGTCTCGCCACCAACTGCGAGATCCAGCGCCACTCGATGTTCTACCGCAAGCACTACTTCTATCCCGATATGGCCAAGAACTTCCAGACCACGCAGGGTCCGGTCGCCTTTGCCATGTACGGCCACCTGGACCTGGACGTGACCGGTCGCGGCGCCGCCGAGCGCCCCGACTGCGCGTTTGGTGAGGCCGAGGCCCAGAGTCTGGCGAGCGCCTCGGCCAACGCCGAGGGCCTGTCCACGTCCATGACGTCGACCATGCGCGAGGGCAATCAGCGCGCCGGCCATCTGGCCAGCTACGATGCGTCCAACCTGCAGATGCCCGAGCGTCGCGAGGACGGTTCCTACACGGTGCCCATTCGCATCCTGCGCATCCACATGGAGGAGGACGCCGCCAAGATGGTTCATGTGGGCGGCGCCGAGGGCCGCATTACCGCCGCGGCCGAGTCGCTCGTCGACTACAACCGCTGCGGCACGCCTTTGATTGAGCTCGTGACTGAGCCCGATCTGCGCACGCCCGAGGAGGCTCGCCTGTTTATGGAGAAGCTCCGTCGCATTTTTGTGACGCTGGGCATTTCCGATTGCTCCATGGAGAAGGGTTCCATGCGCTGCGACGGCAACGTGTCGCTGCGCCGCCGCGGCGAGACCAAGCTGGGTACCAAGACCGAGCTCAAGAACCTCAACTCGTTTAAGAGCCTGCACGATGGCCTTGCCTACGAGATTTGCCGCCAGGCAGAGGTGCTCGAGGAGGGCGGCATTATCTATCAGGAGACCCGCCACTGGGAGCCCAGCCGCAAGCGCACCGTGGTCATGCGTGTGAAGGAAACGGCAGACGACTATCGTCTGTTCCCCGATCCCGACCTGGCGCCGTTCGATCTGGACGACGAGTTCATCGACCGCTGCCGTGGCGAGATTCCCGAGCTGCCCGATGCCAAGCGCGCCCGTTTTGAGGCCGACTTTGGCATTAAGGCGGCCGATGCCGAGCAGATCGCCGGCGACCCGGAGTTTGCCGACTTCTTTGAGGCCGCCGCTGCCGGTATGGCCGGCAAGGAGGCCCAGACGGTTGCAAACTTGCTGGTGAACGAGATGATCGCCTACCTTAAGGGCGCGGGCGTGTCGCTGGCCGAGTCCGGCATCGCGCCGGCTCAGGTGACAGCGCTTGCCAAGCTGCTGGCGACCGATGCCATCAGCTCTAACCAAGCGCACGAGGTCTTTGAGGCCATGGCCCAAACTGGCGACGACCCCAACAAAATCGTTGACGAGCGCGGCATGCGTCAGGTGAGCGATGCCGGCGCGCTGCAGCCGATCGTGGACGAGGTGCTGGCAAACTGTGCCGATCAGGCGCAGCAGTATCGTGACGGCAACCAGAAGGTCATCGGCTTTTTGGTGGGGCAGTGCATGAAGGCGAGCCGCGGCAAGGGCAACCCGAAGCTCTTCAATGAGTTGCTGAGAACGTCGCTCTCGTAGCTGCGAGGCCGGGGAAGCCCCGAGTCGCCGGGGTATTTCCTCCAAATTTCAAACAGTCCTATGCAAGACGAAGGCCGCATTTAGTGGCCTTCTTTGCATGCGGAACTCATTTGGAGCAAACACCCCGGCGACTCGGGGCTTCCCCGGCCAGACGACTCGGCCGTTCGGGTCAGGTGGGGCTGAATTGAATTTGGTGAATGAGGGCGCCGTTGGCGCCTTCATTCTTTATATATGTTGGGAGCGCCAAGCGGTGGGGGTGGTGCCGGTGTGTTGCTTGAAGGCTTGGGCGAAGGCGGCCTGCTGAGGGTAGCCTAGACGCTCTGCCACCTGCGCTATCGTGAGCGCGCTATCGGCCAAAAGGTCCTGTGCTCGTTCCATACGGCGTCTGCGAATGTAGGCGCCCAGGGACTCGCCAGTTTGGGCCTTAAAGGTGGCGCATAGCTTGGAGCGGCTTGAGAAGAGCGCCTCGGCCACCTCGTTGATGCTCACATGT
This sequence comes from uncultured Collinsella sp., assembly GCA_902489955.1. Classification (GTDB taxonomy): domain Bacteria; phylum Actinomycetota; class Coriobacteriia; order Coriobacteriales; family Coriobacteriaceae; genus Collinsella. The sequence goes on from CABUBY010000048.1 coordinate 9,512, forward strand.
CTGCCCTTGTCGAGCGAGCGCTCCACAAGGCTCGCCGCCTCTTGGGCAATGGTAACGCTGGCGCGCGTGTCTGTCGCTTGCTGCGCTTGCCTGTGGGCCGCGCGCGAACAGGCGAGCTCCGCGACCATGGTCTCTACGATGCCTTGCATATAGACGTGTCCGCCTACGGTGCGGGCGCGTTCCTCGTTAACCCGGCGCAGCGTGTGGTAGATGGCAGACGCTGCCTCCTCGTGCCATGACTCGGCAAACGCCTCAAAGACCCCCGCGAACTCGGTGGGATAGCGGTGCTCCAGTTCGTCAAAATATCCAGGCAAAAAGAGGACCGAGCGCGAGTGGTAGAGCTGCCCTGCAAACAGCGGGCTTAGCTCCTCACCGCAGCTATCTTGGACAAAGCTGCAGATCGCGCTGTTCGGCCACGGTCCATGCAGGGGTTTAAGGTTCGCAGGCGTTATGCCGGCTTCGGGCATGCACATGAGCGTGGGCGCGCTGACCTCGCTCACGCACGCGTACGGTTCGGGCGTGTATTCGGCTAGCTGCATGTTGTGCGTCGGGGTAATGAAATGCTCCATGACGATGCAGGTGGGGGAAAGGGGCATGATCCATGCGCGTCCGTGTGCCCGATCGTTTGCCACCTCGCCGGTAAAGACGGCGCCCTTGCCGGAAAGCTGCAGACCAAACTGCTCAAACTGCGGTGCGTAGAGCTCGGTTATATCGGTTGCTGTCCGCCGCATTTTCAAAAGCGTCCCCTTCATTTGCGAAAACGTCCACGCCTGGCCCAATTGTGTGCCCTGGCTAACACGCCCATGATAAGTTTCTTACGGTTAACTCTCAAGCCGTTAGAAAGGAATCTCATGGCAAAGGGATCAAAAAAGGAAGGCGGCGGCATCGGCGAGCTACTTGCATATGCCGGTGACCGTAAATTCCTAACGTATTTGGGCATGGCCCTCTCGGCGTTCTCGCAGCTGTTGAGCTTTGGCCCGTACGTGTGCATCTGGCTTGTTGCGCGAGACCTGATTGCCGTGGCGCCCAACTGGAGCGAGGCCGCCGACATCGCGATGTATGGTTGGTGGGCTGTTGGTTTTGCCCTGGCAAGCATCGTGGTCTATTTCGTGGGACTCATGTGTACGCACCTGTCCGCGTTTCGCTGCGCATCCAATATCCGCAAGGCTACGAGCGAGCATCTGCTTAAGCTGCCGCTCGGCTACTTTGACACGCACGCCACCGGTGAGCTGCGCCGTATCGTAGACGGCTGTGCCGCCTCCACCGAGACGCTGCTCGCGCACATGCTGCCCGATATCGCCGGTGCCACCGCCATGGTCGTGGGCCTGCTTGTGCTGCTATTTGCCCTCGATTGGCGTTTGGGCGCGGCATGCTTAATCTCGGTCGTCGTTTCGTTTTGCGCCATGGCCACCATGATGAGCGGCAAGGGCGCCGAGTTTATGAAGGCTTACATGGGCGCGCTGGTCAAGATGAACAAGACCGGCACCGAATACGTACGCGGCATCCCCGTGGTCAAGGTATTCCAGCAGACGGTCTACTCCTTTAAGGCGTTCCACGATGCGATCGCCGAATACGCCGATATGGCGCAAAACTATGCGGGTACGTTTTGCCGGGGGCCGCAGGTGCTCAACCTTACTGCGCTCAACGGCCTTGTGGCATTTCTTTTGCCTGTGGCGCTGCTGCTGGCGCCGGGCGAGACGGACTTCGCGCATTTTATGACCAACTTCACGTTTTACGCGATATTTTCGGCCGTGGTGCCGACGGCCATGACCAAGCTCATGTTTGTGGGCGAGGCCTCTCAGATGAGTGCCGATTCGCTGGCTCGCATCCGAAGCGTCATGGATTCCAAGCAGCTCTCCGTGCCCGCCCAACCCAAGCACCCTGCCGGCGGCGACGTGCGATTTGAGGACGTGAGCGTTACCTACGAGGGCGCCGAAGCACCTGCTGTCAGCCATGTGAGTTTTAGCGTTTCCGCGGGTAGCACCCTCGCCCTGGTGGGTCCCTCGGGTGGCGGTAAGTCAACCTGCGCAAGCCTGATCCCGCGTTTTTGGGATGTTTCCTCGGGTCGAGTGCTCGTAGGCGGTGTGGACGTTCGCGAAATGGATCCGCACGAGCTTATGGACCAGGTCGCCTTCGTGTTCCAGACCAACCAGCTGTTCCGGCAAACACTTGCCGACAACGTGCGCGCCTCCAAGCCTACGGCCACTGACGACGAAGTGCGTGCGGCCCTCTCCGCAGCTAAGTGCGACGACATTGTGGCCAAGCTCCCCCAGGGCATCAATACCATGCTCGGTGCCGGCGGAGCATATCTTTCGGGTGGCGAGGTTCAGCGCGTGGCACTCGCCCGCGCGATCCTTAAAGGCGCGCCTATCGTGGTGCTCGATGAGGCCACGGCGTTTGCCGACCCCGAGAACGAGGCGCTCATCCAGCGCGCCTTTAGCAAGCTGGCGGCGGGTCGCACGGTCATTATGATTGCGCACCGACTCTCGACTGTAGTGGGCGCAGACCAAATCGTGGTGCTCAACCAGGGCAGTGTACAGGAGTCGGGTACCCATGCCGAGCTGCTGTCCCAAGAGGGTCTGTATGCCAAGATGTGGGCCGAATACGAACAGGCCGCGAGCTGGAAAATCACTGCAGCGACCGCGGATGCCGCCGTCACGAAGGGAGGCGAGGCCTAAATGTTCACCTCATTCCAAAAGAAGTATTTCCTATCCGATAAAGGCGTCGCCGGCGTAAAACGCGGCATTTTCTGGACCACGCTCACCAATCTCATTACCATGGCCGGCATGGGCTTTTTATTCCTGGTTATGGCCGGCTTTGTCGAGCATCTTGCCAGTGGGGCCGACCTGCCGGATGCCCTGCCGATCGTGGGCGGCCTCCTGGTCTTTTTCGTGCTGCTCTTTGCCTCTAACTGGCAGCAGTATTACTACACCTACTGCATCTTTTACGAGGAGTGCGGCAAGCAGCGTATGGAGATTGCCGAGCGCTTGCGCAAACTGCCGCTGTCGTTTTTTGGTCGTCGTGATCTGGCCGATTTAACCGAGACCATCATGGGCGACGTCCAGGCCATGGAGCACGCTTACAGCCACGTGCTGGGAGAGCTTTGGGGCGCCATCATCGCAAGCGCCAT
>CABUBY010000049.1 GCA_902489955.1 uncultured Collinsella sp.
TCCTTTCCTAGAACCTGTTGTTGTGGTGATTTCAGATTCTAGGACGAAGGCCGTTTTTCGTTAAACGGGCGCTAGGGTGTCACCCTTACACCAACATTTTCGACGCGATCAATATGGTTGCTGTCGAGCAGCTGCTCGACTTAGCCCAGCAGGCTCAAGCCCACGGAGACAAACGCCAGGATAACGCCGACGATGGACTCGCCGCCGAGCAGGCCGCTGGCGACAACCAGGCCCTGCTCTTGGAAGGCGGCGTCCTTGGCAGCCCTCTCCTCGTCAGAAAGACCAGCGGTGGCGTCGCGGTGGGCGGACCACTTGTCGTAGGCGAGCTTGACGCAGGAGCCCAGGAATGCCGTGAGTGACATGTAGAACGGCAGGTACACGCCCAGGCCGATCATCATGGCCGGAATGCCAAGCCAGTACATGACGATGCCGGCGATAAAGCCACCTGCGAACCACGGCACGCTCGGGATGCCCGAGACCATGGTGGCGACCACGCTTGCCTGCGCGGCCACAAAGCTCTTGTCGGGGCCGAAGGCGTCCGGACCATAGGCGGTGACGAGCGCGACCATGACAGCGGCAGCGACCAGGGCACCCACGATGCCGCCAATGGCTTGGCCGATCCACTGCGCACGCGGGTTGGTGCCCAGCACGGCGCCGGCCTTAAAGTCGTTCATGACGTCGCCCGCAAGGCCGCACGCCACGGCTACGATGCCGGCGATAAAGAACAGCTTGACCTGAGCGATCTGCGCGAAGGCGGCCACGATGAGCATAACGATGAGGCCAAAGATCTCCATGGGGTCGATGCCCGTCTGGCCGCAGCTCTGTGCGCTCATGATGGTGGTGACAAAGGTGAATAGCGTCACGATGACGGCCGGAACGGGGCCAAGGTTAAGCACGATGGCGATGATCACGGCGATGGCGGCAGCGCCCAGGCCGATGATGCCGGCGTCGAGCTTAAGCGATCCCGAGATGAGCGACTGCTCGTCGGTGTCGGTGGAGCTGTCGGCGGCAAGACCGCGGACGATACCGGCGACCTGCGGCAGGATGTCCTTGAGGACGACGGCGACGCCAAAGCCCATCATGAGGCCCATGCCCAGGGACTTGACGATGCCTTGCGCAGTCATAACGTCGAACAGACCGGCAGCGGTGCCGCCCACGATGATGCCAAAGTTGCCCAGCAGGGCGCCGGCAAACCAGAAGGCGACCGGGGCGAAGCCCACGAGGAAGCCGACGGAGAGCAGCATGGGCGAGTTGTAGATGGCAAAGGTCACGCCGGGGATGTTGAGCGTGCATAGCATGCTGGGCACCACGCCCAGGGCGTCGCGCAGCACGCTATAGATGCCGGCGATGGCCATGGAGCCAAAGAGCTGCTTGCCGGTTTTGCCGCCGGCCTCGGTGGCGCGCAGGGTCTGAGCTGCGGCGTTGCCGGTGGGGAACTCAAGCGCGGCGTCCACGATAAAGTGACGGTGGATGAGCGCGGTGGCCAGCAGGCCCAGGATGGTGCCGGCGAGTGCCACGATAAACATGTCGAGCCAGCTGATCTGGTCGGCATAGCCCAGCATCCAGGCACCCGGGATGGTAAACGCTAGGCCGCCGGCGACCATGGCGCCCGCGGACATGATGGTGTGGGTGACGTTGGCCTCGTTGAGGCTGGCATTGCCCATGAGCTTAAGGAAGAACAGCGAGATGACGGCAGCGAAGACGATCGGCCAGGGGAGAGCGCCCATCTTGAGGGCGGTGTAGGCCGAGCTTGCCGTGATGATCACGCAGCCAAGGACGCCGATGACGACGCCGCGCAGCGTGAGTTGCCCGCGCATCGAAGCGCGGTTCGAGGGATTGCTCATATTGAACTCCTTTGCGTATATCCGCTTCCCCCGGGAGCGCCGCTACGGATACGGCGCGGGAAGTCGGGTTACCAAGGGCCGCCGCGTGAGCTCGCGCGCGACCGCGCACCAGTATAGCCGTAAGCTAGTCATTTTGGGATGACTGGTTTAGGTAGGCGATATACTGCTGGGCAGACGAAAGGAGCGCCGACGATGCTTAATGGGTGCGCATATATATTGACGGTCGACGTGGGCAACACGTTCATTCGCTTTGGCCTGTTTGCAGAGGATTCGGCCGCGGCGCAGGAATGTCCGCTTGCGACGTGCGAGATCACCACGCCGTCGAGCATCACGGCAGACGAGGCGCGCATGCGTCTCGTGCAGGTCATGGCCGCACTGGCGGCCGATGCGGGCATGCCGGGTGCGCTTGTGCCCGCGGCTGCTGTGCTGAGCTGCGTGGTCCCGGCGCTCGAGCGCCCGTGGAAGGCAGCGCTTTCCCGTACCTGCACGGGGCGCGTGCTCACCGTGGGGCCGGGCCTCAAGACCGGCATACCCGTGCACTACGATGACCCGGCCGAGATCGGTCCCGACCGCATCGCCGACGCCGTGGCTGCCCGCGCCGTCTACGGTTCGCCGTGCATTGTGATCGACCTGGGCACGACAACCAATATCGAGGTCATCGACGCGCGCGGCACCTTTGTCGGCGGCGTTATCGCGCCGGGCCTGGCCCTCGGTGCCCGCTCGCTTTCGGCGGCAGCAGCGCGCCTGCCCCAGGTTGAGCCCTCGGCGCCGACACACGTCATCGGCCGCAACACGCGCGAGGCCATGCGCTCGGGTGTGGTTTTGGGCGAGGTGGCGCGCATCGACGGCATGCTCGACATGGTGCTTGCCGAGATGCGCGCGACCAAGGCCGCGGGGGAGGGCGACGTGCCCATCGTCATTACCGGCGACGATGCCGAGGCGCTCGCGGCGTTGGTCGGCCACAGCCTGACGGTAGATGACGCACTGACGCTGCGGGGTCTCGCCGAGCTCTACCGCATCAACCAAAAGCCCCGCCGCGTGTAAAAGTGAGGGCGCCGGTGGGACAAACGCCTCCACCTTTCACCTGCTACAATGGGTCAAACTATTGCGATTACGGAGGTGTCTGCCATGTCGGACGATCTTCATCAAACTTCGTCAGGCAAGCGCCTGGACGTCATTAGCTGGGACGAGTTCTTTATGAGCGTGGCCATCGCCGCGCAGCGCCGCAGCAAGGACCCCAACACGCAGGTGGGTGCGTGCATCGCCAACACCAACCACCGCATCCTTTCGGTGGGCTACAACGGTACACCCTCGGCGCTCAACGACGACTTTTTTCCGTGGGGTACGAGCGACGACCCGCTGCAGGACAAGCACAACTACGTGGTCCATGCCGAGGCCAACGCCGTGCTCAACTACCGTGGCTCGCTCAAGGACCTCGAGGGTTCCACGGTCTACGTCACGCTGTTCCCGTGCCACGACTGCGCCAAGATCCTGGCGCAGGTAGGTGTGGGCGAGGTCGTCTACCTGGACAACAAGTACGCCGACACCGATGACGGCCGTATCAGCCGCCGCATTCTCGACTCCTGTGGCATCAGCTACCGCCAGGTCATCGTCGATGTCCAGATTGGTACCGGGGGACAGGCTCAGCAATAGCGCGTGGTAATGCCAGCTGACAACAAAAGGCAGCTAAAAGAGACCCGTCCCAAATTGACTACTCGTGAAAGTCGCGTCTGCGCGCATGGACGGCTCGTGAGCGGGTACACGGCTGTAGTAACATAGCTTCTGTCCGCGGGCGCGCCCGCGTAATTGTGAGAAAGGAGCCCCTGTGGCTGTTAACGAAGAGCTGCTTAAGAAGGTTCTTGAGGAGATCCGCCCCAACCTGCAGGCTGACGGCGGCGATATGGAGTATGTGGGCGTCGACGACGAGGGCGTCGTCCAGCTTGAGCTTCAGGGCGCCTGCGCCGGCTGCCCCATGAGCGCACTGACCCTGTCCATGGGCATCGAGCGCATCCTCAAGGAGCACGTGCCCGGCGTTACCCGTGTCGAGCAGGTCAATGCCTCCGGCGAGACCGACGACCTGTACGACGAGTACGCGCCGTTCTAAGATGCGAAAGCTGCGGACGGTACGCTCCGCATAGACGTTACGCCCAAATATGCGGCTGCGAGCGTGAGGCCCGCGGCCGCATTTGTATGTAGGGAGCAAGGGGATCGATATGCTTAACGACCTCTACCATATGCTTGATCCCGTCGCGATCTCGGCGGGCCCCATCACCATCTACTGGTACGGCCTGGCCTATGTGGTCGGCGCCCTGCTCACGGCGGTCGTCATGTACCGCACCCAGCATCGCTGGGGCTTTAACATCACGATTGACGACCTGACGAGTGTCGTGGTCGGCGTGGTCTTTGGCCTTATCATTGGCGCCCGCCTGTTCTACGTCATCTTTTACGGCGACGGCTACTACTGGGCGCATCCGCTCGAAATCTTTGCCACCAACGAAGGCGGCATGAGCTTCCATGGCGGCTTGGTGGGCGGCATTATCGGCGGCATCATCGTGTGCCGCATGTATAAGCTCGACGCATGGACTTTGGCAGACCTTGCCGTCATAGGCGCGCCGCTGGCCTTGTGCCTGGGCCGTTGTGCCAACTTTGTCAATGGTGAGCTGTGGGGCAAGCCGACCGATCTGCCCTGGGGCGTAATCTTTGGCGGTACCGCGGGCGATATGCCGCGTCACCCCTCCCAGCTCTACGAGGCATTTCTTGAGGGCATCGTGCTCTTTTGCATTCTGCAGGCGCTCAGCCGCAAAAAGCCGCTACTGCCCCAAGGCACGTTTATGGGCGTGTTTGTGATGGGCTACGGCATCGTCCGCTTCCTCATTGAGTTTGTGCGCGTGCCCGATGCCCAGCTGGGCTATCTGCTTGGTGGCGTCATCACGATGGGTCAGCTGCTGAGCCTGCCACTCGTAATCGCGGGCCTGGCGCTCATCATCTTTGCTCGTCGCCGCAACCAACCCCAGCGCATCTATCTTGACGCCTAACCACCACAAAGGGGACAGGCACCTTTGTGGTGGTTCGCTGGGCAACGATGACAGAACTGTAACGTTTCACCAGATAAAACCTGCCAAAATAAACCTGTCCCTTTTTGGCAGGTTTCTAGAAAGGCTCTTTGGACTGTGAAGGATTCCGATCTCTCCACAACGGCTGCGCGCGACGCTGCCCGCATCGTCTGGTTTAAGCGCTACCCCGCCAAGCAGACGCTCATCGCATTTTTGCTCGCGCTGTTGGCGACCACGGCGTTTTCCATCGATCCCGCCCCGGTGTCGAGCAACGCAGTCTTGGCGATTGACCCCAAAGCCTCGGGCATGCTGTACGTGTGCTACGAGGTGCTTCTCTCGTTTGCCGGCCATACCGACGCGGTCATGCTGCTTGCACTTGCCTGCCTGCTCACCTTGCCGTTTCGCTACGTGTTCTTTGGCCGTGGCGACACCTGGCGTCCATCGATCATTCTGCCGTCGCTGTTCTTCGCCATCTGCATGGTGTTCGGCCGCAGCTACGATCTCACCGACTCGGCCGAGATTGTCCTTGGCGACAAAGCCCGCATCATCTGCGCCTGGATTGGCGGTGCGGGCTGGATGCTCTTGGCGGTCGTTGCCTTCTACCTTGCCTTTGAGTGTCTAGATTGGCTGAGCTCTCGGCGCATTCCGTTTTCCGAGGCGCACTTTGGCCGCGTATGGCGTGTGACTCACGCCGTGCTCTCGGTCCATCCCTTTGCCGGGCCCTTCCTGGTGCTTATGATCGCCTGGGCGCCCACGCTCATCGCTTCGCTGCCTGGCCTTTTTATGGGAGATACGGGCGCGCAGATTCGCCAGTGGTTCAACTATCCCAACGGCACGAGCGACTACCTGCGCCTACTCAACCCCAACGTGCTGCTCAACGGGCATCATCCCGTAGTGCACACGGCCATTATCGGCTCGTGCGTTCGGCTGGGGCTTTCGCTGTTCAACAGCGCTAACGCGGGTCTTGCCATCTATACCTGTGCTCAGTTCGTCATCACGGCCGCCTGCATGGCCTATTCCATTTCGTCGCTGCGCAAACTGGGCGTGAGCCTGCCGGTTCGCGGTGCGATCCTGCTGTTCTTTGCGTTTATGCCGATGTTCTCTAACTACGCGGTGTTGCTCACCAAAGACGTGCTCTTTGCCGACGCGTTCTTGGTGCTGCTGGTACAGACCGTCAAGCTCGTGGCATGTGGCTTGCCCCGTCGTGATGCCAATGCCGAGCGAGCGGGCGAGAAAGCCCCCGTGCTCTTTGCGCGCCACGACTGGCTTCTGCTCGCTCTGGGCGCCATGGGTTCCACGTTCCTGCGCAACGGCGGCCTGGTGTTTCCCCTGGCGGCATGCGTAATCGCGGCGGCGTTTTGCGTATGGGACGTGCATGTGGCTCGTCGTGCAGCCAAGCAGACTGGTGCTGCGCCTTCGGGCGCCATCCCGCGTTTCCGCTGGGTTGGCGTTCTCGCGGTGCTCGCGCTCTGCCTTGCCTCTAATATGTACTTCACCAAGGTCTTTATGCCGGCGCACGATATCACGCCTGGTTCCAAGCGCGAAATCCTCTCGATTCCGTTCCAGCAGACGGCTCGTTTCGTCCAAAAGCACGACGGCCTCAACTCGGGCGTCAACCCTACGGTTAAGGAGGACGGCACCATCGTGGAGGCTCCTTGCGACGGTTCGGTGACCGACGAAGAGCGTGCCGTGATCGATCGCGTACTCAAGTACGAGAACCTGGGCCGCCGCTACAACCCCGACAAGTCCGATGCCGTCAAGAACTGCTTTAACGAGTACGCCTCGCAGGAGGACATCGATGCCTATTTTGAGGTGTGGGCCCAGATGTTCAAAAAGGATCCCGAGTGCTATATTTCGGCGCTTATCAATAACTACTATGGTTATTTTTATCCGAGCGCGCGCGATGCCTGGGTCTACAGCACGGCGCGTAGTGCCGAGATCATGGCGCGTCCCGACAACCTCAAGTACTTCGACTTCCATCCGGTTGACAGCAACGTGGTGCGCTGGTGCGACCACCTGATCAATCTGTACCGTGTGGCGGTGCAGCGCATCCCGTTTATTTCGCTCACCATGAGCTCGGCCACCTATGTGTGGATCATGATCGCCGTGGTGGTCTACTTGCTGCGTCGTCATTCATGGCGTGCGCTGGCGATCTGGGTGCCGCTGTTGGGCGTGCTTGCCGTGTGCCTGATTGGCCCGTGCAACGGCTCGACTTACATGCGCTACCTGTATCCGGTCATCGCCTGCATGCCCTTCGCCATCGGCGCCACCGTCACCCGCAGCGACTTCCTCTGGTTCTAACTTGGTGCATTGGGGGTCAGGTTTCTTTGCACCAAAGGGGTCATCATCACGACGCCTTCATTTTGGGGTTTATCTCGCAGGCCAGTAGGTATATCATAACGACGTTTGTTTATATTGCCCGAGCATCCGCGCTGGGCTTTAGGTCGAAACCGATAGGAGACACGTATGTCCGGACACTCTAAGTGGGCCACAACCAAGCATCGTAAGGGCGCGCAGGACGCCAAGCGTTCCGCCCTCTTCTCCAAGCTCAGCCGCAACATCACCGTTGCTGCCCGTCTCGGCGGTGACCCGCTGCCCGAGAACAACGCCAGCCTCGCCGCTGCCGTTGCCAAGGCCAAGGCTCAGTCCATGCCTAAGGACAAGATCAAGTCCGCTATCGACAAGGCTTTTGGTTCGGGTGCCGATGCCGCCGTCTACGAGAACATCGTGTACGAGGGCTACGGTCCCGCCGGTGTCGCCGTCTACGTCGACTGCCTGACCGACAACCGCAACCGTACCGCCGCTGATGTCCGTTCCGCCTTCTCCCACGCTGGTGGCAACCTGGGCACCTCCGGCTCCGTCGCCTTCCAGTTTGAGCGCAAGGGCCAGATTGTCGTCGCCAAGGAGATCCTGGACGAGAACGCCAAGAAGGAGACCATGATCGCCAACGGTGCTGCCGGTGACGAGGATGAGTTCATGATGGCCATCGCCGAGGCTGGTGGCGAGGACTACGAGGACGCCGGCGAGGAGTGGATCGTCTGGACTACTGCCAACGAGGTCATGGCTGTCTCCAAGGCGCTCGAGGAGCAGGGCGTCCAGGTCAAGGGCTCCGAGACCACCATGGTCCCGACCACCCCGACCGAGGTCTCCGGCGCCGACGCCAAGAAGGTTCAGCGCCTCATCGACCGTCTTGAGGAGCTCGACGACGTCCAGGATGTTTACAGCACCATGGACATGACCGACGAGGTCATCGCTGCCCTCGAGGAGGAGTAGCGCCCACACGGGTTAAGCCGTGCATATCTGGGCATAATGAAGCGAGCATGCAAGCCTCGTGGAATAGATGAGCCGGATCCGCGTGCGTAGAGCACCGGACCCGGCTCTTTTATAATGATGCGAACCGTTTTGCATTTCGAGAGCCGAGATTTGAAGGGAGCGCCGCGTGCGCGTACTCAAACGAGCCCTAGCGATCGTGTATCTTGCCGCCACCATCGTGGCGCTGGGTACGCTTGTCTGCCAGTTTTGGGGGCCGTATACGTATCGCTTTATGTTGCTGATGCGCGACCCCATGCCGCGCATTGTCGTGACGGTGTGCGCCGGCGTCGTTGCGCTTGGCGTACTGCTGAGCTTTTTCCGCCTGATGTTCGCCCGTCGCGAGCCGTCCTGCGTGCATCCGGCGGGGGAGCGCAATATCGAGGTCACGCTCGCGGCGCTTTCTTCGTGCGCCAGGGCTGCTGCAGAGCGCGACGATCGCGTGATGATCGAGCATGTCGAGGCCCGCGTCCAAGGTTCCGACGATTCGCATGTCCGTTTTAAGGTCGAGGCTATCGCGCTTGACGATAAGGACGTGGCATCTCTGGCTACCGCGATGCAGCAGCGCATCGAGGAAGCTTGCGACACCATGCTCGGCACGCCGGGTACGACCGCGCGCGTCCGTTTTTTGCCGTCCAAGACTACCGTCCAGACCGTGGAGGTTTCCGGTGAGTGATACCAATCAAGATAAGACCGCTCGTACGCCGCGCCTGACGATTGACCAGAGCGCCACGCCGGCGAGCGAACCTGTTGATTCCAAAGCAGAGGCAACCGAGTTGCAAGATGCGGCAGTCGCGGATTTTGACGAGGCTATGGGTCTCATCAAGGGTACGGGCGCTGCCATCTGGAGCTATGCTGTGCGTCATCCCAACACCACGCTCGGCGCCGTCGCTGGCTTTATCCTCGCCGTGTTGGTGCTCACGCTCGGCCTGTGGGATACGCTTGTCATTGCATTCTTCGTGCTGATCGGCGCTGTGATCGGCCAGATTCGCGACGGCGAGAACGGGATCGTCAACTTCTTCGGCCGTCTGTTTAGTGGCCGCTAATATGTATTCGACTGTCGCATCCGCGGCAGGCATAAGGAGGAACCATGGCTTTTAATACGAAGGTCGATGTGGCCGATACCGAGCTCGAGACAGACGAGACCGTCGCCGCCGATGATGCGGACGAGGATGATGAGGAAACGGACGAGTCCGAGGACTCGCTGACCTATTCCAACGGCGTGATCGAGAAGATCGTTGCCATGGCCACCCGCGAGGTTCCGCACGTTCTGGGCATGAAGGGTAACCTCATGCATTTTGTGCAGGAGCAGTTTGGTGCCGAGAATCTGACCAAGGGCGTGACGGTCGAGGTCACCGATGACAATCGCGTGGTCGTCAACATCTCCGTCATTATCGAGTACGGCGCCTATGCGCCCGCGATCTTTGACGATGTCAAGGCGCGTGTCACCGAGCGCCTTGCCGCGATGACCGGCCTTGAGGTGGCGGGCGTCAACCTGCGCATCGAGGACGTCATCACCCCCGAGGAGTACGAGCACCGCACCAGCCAGCACGAGTAACCTTCCAAAAAGGGACAGGTTTGTTTTGGCAGGTTTTATCTGCGAAAACGTTAAACGGCCGACCGCGCAAGCAAAAGCGTGGCCGGCCGTTATTTGTATGCCCCCCGATGTAGGCATACCGCTCGTCTAACTAGGGGTTGCAATCGTCGCGTTCCGCGTTACCCTAATGGGCGCATTGTTTCCAAATTGTTAACGAGGGGTTGCCGTAATGGCTGACGAGCACGAAACAGAAAGCAAGGCATGGGCGATTGAGGCCGCCGCGGCAGAGGCGGCATCGCGTGCTGCCGAGGAGATGCATCGTCCTCCCGTGGTGCCGATGGAGCGCGTGGTTGATCGCACCGATATCGAGCGCGGCGAGCGTGCCGGTCAAAAGCGCAGCCAGGAGCCGGGCTTCCCGCGCTTTTTTGCCGAGCTCAATCTGGGCCTGATTCTTACGGCCTTTGCCATCGTTGCGTTTAAAACCCCTAATCACTTTGCTTTTGGCGGCACCTCGGGCGTGTCGGTCATTCTGTCCACGCTGTTCCCGACCCTGCCCGTCGGCGTCTTTATGTGGATTATCAACGCGGTTCTCGTCGTTTTGGGCTTTATCTTTTTGGAGCGCAAGGCAATCCTGTGGAGCGTCTTCGCCTCGTTTGCGCTGTCCGCCTATGTTTCGCTGTTTGAGCTTTTTATTCCGACCGATGTCTCTCTGACGGGTGATATGTGGCTCGACCTGTGCTTTGCCGTCATCTTGCCGGCGCTTGGCAGCGCTATTGTCTTTGACATCGGCGCCTCGACGGGTGGCACGGACATTCTTGCCATGATCCTCAAGCGCCGTACGACGCTCGAGATTGGCCGTGCCCTGCTGCTGGTCGATATCGGCATCGTGACCATCGCGGCCTTTTTGTATGGCCCGCGTGTCGGTCTGTATTGCGTGCTCGGCCTGTTTGCCAAGACGCTTGTGGTCGACAAAGCCATTGAGAGCATTCACCTGCGCAAAGTCTGCACGGTCATTTGTTCCGAGCCCCTTAAGGTCGAGGAGTTTATCGTCAAGCATCTCAACCGCACGGCGACCATCAGCCGCGGCTACGGTGCCTTCTCGGGCAAGTGCGTGACGGTGATTATGAGCGTGCTGAGCCGTCGCGAGGCCGTGCAACTGCGCCGCTATGCGCGCGAAGTCGATCCGGGTGCCTTTATCACGATCGTCGACAGCTCCGAGATCGTCGGCAAGGGCTTCCGCGGAACGAACTAGCGCGGACACACTCATCAAACAATCGAAAAGCGCCTCGCGCGTTGCAAATACGTCATCTAAGAGTATTTGTCCTCACATTGGGTGATAATGATGCCAAAGACATCGTTTGCGATCCAGGTGATTCGCTCTAGATACGAAGGGATGATTTCGATGTTCTGCTCGCAGTGTGGTGCCCCCATGGGCGATAACGACAAGTTCTGCGGCGTATGCGGTGCTCCTAATGCTGGTGCTGCAGCTTCCACCCCTCAGGGTCAGCCTCAGCCCCAGCAGTTTGTTCCGCAGCCGCCCGTGGCGAATGCGCCAAAGGGCTGTGTGGCTCAGGCGTTCCAAGATATGACCAAGACTCCGGGCGTGCTTCAGCGTGTATGCCAAATCGCGTTTTTGCCGGCGCTGATTTGCGTTGTGTCGGTGCTCGTGTTGTTTATTCCCGTTATTGGCGGCATTGCGGCTGCCATCGGCTTTTTGGCAGCTTGCATTGCGAGCGTGTGCGGTTCCGGCTTTGGTATTGAGTGGGGCCGTGATCTTTCGCTCAAGGTCGATGACGGCATGGATCGTCCGTTGATGCGTTCCACATCGTTTGGCCTTGGAGTCTTTTCGAGCGTTATTTCGGTCGTGCTCGAGGTTATCGCTGCCATTCCCGTTATCGGTGTAGTGCTTTCGCTGGTGGAGGGCGTGGTAATTGGCGCCGCGGGCTCGTATTCTTATTACGGCTCTTATGCGCTCGAGGCTGCGCTGTTCGGTTCGCTCGGCCTGCTTGTCCTGGCGCTAATTGCCTCGGCGATTCTGGGTGTCTTCTTTAAGATGTTCGCCGACATTGCCGTGATGCACTTTGCGGTGACCGGGCGCGTCGAGAGCGCGTTTTCGCTCGATAAGGTCTGGGCGGCCTTTAAGCACAACAAGACCAAGCTGTTCTGCGCTTCGTTCCTTCCCGAGTTTTTGACGGGCCTGGTCGCCAACGTTGTCACCTGGATCCTGACGTTCGTCTTTGGCACCATTGCCTCTGTCGGTATGTATAGCTACTACTACCGTCCTACGGCTATTGAGGCGCTTGTTACCGGCGGTGGCATCACGCTCGTATTGTTCTTGGTGCTGACGGCGTTTGTCACGGTATTCCTCACGGTCTTTGGCAAGATGCTCAAGCACCGTGCCGTTGGCTATTGGGTTGCGCGCTACGCAAGCGAGTGGGCCGACGAGGACAAGGACGACGTCCTGACTTTTGTGCTGCCGTTTGAGAAGAAGTCTGCTCCGGCTGGTTTTAGCGCCGACGCAGCGCCCGTATCCGATTCCGCTGCGGCGCCGGCGCCTGCGCCCGAGCCCGAGCCCGAGCCCGTGCCTGAGCCTGAGCCTGAGCCTGAGCCTGAGCCCGCGCCCGTGCCTGAGCCCGAGCCCGCGCCCATGCCGGAACCGGAGCCCGAGCCTGCACCTGAGCCCGAGCCTGCGCCAAGCTCCGACGAGGACCCGCAGGACGAGTAACCCTGCCACCTGCCATTTGGGGACGGGGTAGAAATGGTAGAAATAGCGCTTGACAAATAAG
>CABUBY010000050.1 GCA_902489955.1 uncultured Collinsella sp.
TACCTGCTTATGCGCCAGGCAAAGGCGTGCGATCTGCCCATTATCCGCGAGCGCCTGAGCGCAAAGCAGATTGCGGTGGAGCCCGTCGACGGCGAGGACATCGTGGCGCTACTGCAGCACATCGCTTACACCGGTGACGGTGAGGGGGGTGCCGCTTGATCTCGCTTGTCGTTGCCGCCGTCTTGTTGCTGATTCATGCTCTGGTTTGTCTGATGCTGTGGACGCTCATGAAGTTGGGCCTGCTGCCGGTGCGCGGGCATATGCTGGCTGTGATAGTGCTGGTGCCGCTGTGGGGCCCGTTGCTGGTGGTTCTGCTATCGGTCCGCGGCGCGGTGTTTGGCGAGGGGCTGAAAGAGTCTGCGCTGGAGTCGCTGCGCTTCAACGACGACCTGCATCGCAGCATCCTAGTGCACGAACGTGATGCCGATGCAGGCGTAGTGCCGCTCGAGGAGGCGCTCATCGTCAACGACCCGGCATACCGGCGCCGCCTAATGCTCTCCATGCTCACCGAGGAGCCCGACGCGTACCTGGCGCAGCTGCAGGCGGCTAAGCTTAACGACGACGTTGAGGTGGCGCACTATGCCGCGACGGCGGTGGCGCAGATCTCCAAGGAGTCCGACCTTAAACTGCAGCAGCTGGAGCGCGCCTTTAAGACGGACCCGAGCGCGCAAAACCTCAACGAATACTGTGATTTTCTTGGTGAATACTTGGGCTCGGGCTTGGCTGAGGGGCGCGTTGCTCAGATTCAGCGTCAACAGTACGCGCGCCTGCTTGCGCGTCGCTGCGAGCGCGAGGATACCCTTGAGCTGCGCATTCGATACGCGACGGCGCTGGCCGATGTCGGACAGATCGACGAGGCACAGGCCGTGACCGACCAGCTGGTGCTCGACGTGCCCGAGGAGCAGGAGGTTTGGATGCTTTGCCTGCGCCTGGCCGTGATGCGCCGCGACGGTGACGAGGTTCACCGTGTGATCGATGCGATTGACAAGCAACATGTGTATTTGAGCGCCGACAACCGCGAAAAGTTGGCGTTTTGGCGCGACGGGGAGGAGGCCAGATGAGCGTGGCCCGACATATCCGCGACCGTGCAGGCCGCTTTCGTTGGATGGGACTCCTCGTGGTGTGGGCGGTCTTTATTGCCATGGCCGCCGTGCTGCTGGTGGAGCGTGCCGGCGTGCAGTACAGTGCGGGCCAGCATAAGCTGGGGATGCTTGCCGCCAACGATGCGGTGCCGGCCTCCTCGGCAGTCTTTGGCCAAAAGCCCACGTGCCTGGTCATTACCGACTCGGACCAAGATAGTGTCGACGACGTTAAAGACCAGTTCGACCAGATTTTGCTGGACATGAAGATCGCCCATCGCGATGTTGATATTGCCACCGACGGTGCGGACGCGATCCCATCGCTCACGTCGTTTGATCGCGTGATTGTGCTTATGCCCTCGCTTGACGGACTGGGTACGCATCTGACCGATCTGATGAGTTGGGTGAGTGCGGGCGGCTCACTCATGCTGGGCATGACGCCAGATAACTCGAACTACCTGCAGGCTGTTGCTTCCAAGCTTGGGATCGAATCGGCCGGATATGACTATGCGACAGCCGAAAGTATCGTTCCGAGCGATGACTTTATGTTGGGCGGAGGAGAGCGCTACGAGTTCTCGGATCCCTTCGATTCTTCGCTTTCGGTTTCATTGCGCGAAACGGCGCACGTATGGGCAAAGACCGGTGACGCGGGCACGCCGCTCATTTGGTCTAACGATTGCGGCTGTGGTCACACCGTGGTGTGCAACATTGGTATCTACGACAAGGTCATGCGTGGGTTCTATGCTTCGGCCATAAGCCTGCTGGGTGATGCTACGGCCTATCCGGTCATCAACAGCGCCGTGTTCTATTTGGACGACTTTCCCAGCCCCGTGCCCTCGGGCGACGGTACTTATATCAAGCGTGACTACGGCCTTTCCATTGCCGATTTTTACACCAAGGTCTGGTGGCCCGATCTGCAAAAGCTCGCGCAAAAATATGGCATTCGCTATACCGGCGTGATGATCGAAAACTACGAGGACGCGGTCAACCAGACCGAGCCCGCGCGACAGGCCGATACCACGCAGTTCCGCTATTTTGGCGGCATGCTGCTGCAGATGGGCGGTGAGCTGGGCTTTCACGGCTACAACCATCAGCCGCTCGCGCTCTGGGACACCGACTACGGCACGCTGTACGACTACAAGACCTGGAAGAACAAAGAGACGCTTGTCGCTTCACTCAACGAACTTATCGCGTTTCAGGACGAGGTCCTGCCCAACGCGCGCGGCTCGGTCTACGTGCCACCGTCAAATATCCTTTCGGCCCGCGCGCGCAAGCTTATCGGTACCGATGTTCCGCGCATTAAGACCATTGCCAGTACGTATTTTGAGGATGGCACCGACCTGCCGTACGTGCAGGAGTTTGGCGTGGCGAGCGATGGCATTGTGGAGCAGCCGCGCATTGTCTCGGGCGGCATGGTCGACGATTCCTATATGCGCCTGGCTGCCGTGTCCGAGCTCAACATGCACTACGTGAGTACGCACTTTATGCATCCGGACGACTTGCTCGATCCCGATCGCGGCGCCAAGGAGGGCTGGGAGGTCTACAAGGGCGGCCTGGTTGACTACCTGGAGTGGCTTACCAAGTCTGCGCCCGACCTGCGGCACCAGACGGCGTCGGAGTGCTCCGGTGCCATCCAGCGCTTTTCGTCGGTTACGGTGAGCGTGGATACCAGTGCGGATGCCTGGACGCTCAGCCTGGGCAATTTCCACGACGAGGCGTGGCTCATGTTCCGCGCCAATAATGGCGAGCCGGGTGCGGTGACGGGTGGCGAACTGACGCACCTTACGGGCGATCTGTATCTGCTCAAGGCAAATGATAATACCCTGACGATCGAGCGCAAGGAGGGTGGCGACAGATGAGAATCTGCTTGGTACTCGAGGGTTGCTACCCCTATGTGCACGGCGGCGTATCTACCTGGATGCATGGCTATATCCAGGCCATGCCCGAGCACGAGTTCGTGCTGTGGGTGATTGGCGCGCATGCTGCCGACCGCGGCAAATTTGTCTACGAGCTGCCCAGCAACGTGGTCGAGGTGCACGAGGTGTTCCTGGACGATGCCCTGCGGCTTTCGGGCGAGCAACATGAAGCCAGTTTTAACGACCGCGAGCGCGAGGCGCTACGCCGCCTGGTGTCGCTCTCCAATCCGGACTGGGACGTGCTGTTCGATATCTTTCAGCGCCGTCGCGTGCATCCGCTCTCGTTTTTGCAGAGCCGAACGTTTATGGATATCTTTCGCGACGTGTGCCTGGCCGAGTACCCCTACACGCCCTTTGCCGATGCTTTCCACACCATGCGCTCTATGCTGTTGCCCGTGCTCTATCTGTTGGGCAGCGAGGTACCGGTGGCCGATGTGTACCATGCCATCTCGACCGGCTACGGCGGCCTGCTCGCCTGCCTGGGCTCAAGCGTTCACCATGCGCCGGTGCTGCTCACCGAGCACGGCCCGCGAGCGCGAGGAAGAGATCATTCGCGCCGATTGGGTGGTGCCGTCGTTTAAGGACCGCTGGATTCGCTTTTTCTACCTGCTTTCGGAGGAGATCTACCGCTGCGCCTTCCGCGCGACGAGTTTGTTCCATAACGCCCGCAAGACGCAGATCGATATGGGTTGCGATGCAGACAAATGTCTGGTCATCCCCAACGGCATCCAGTTCGACCGCTTTAAGGACATTCCCTTAAAGCCCGATGACGGCTGGGTGGACATTGGCGCGGTGGTGCGCCTGGCGCCCATCAAGGACGTCAAGACTATGATCTATGCGTTCTTTGAGCTGCATGAGCGCCTGCCCAAGGTGCGCCTGCACATCATGGGCGGCGTGGACGACGAGGAGTATGGCGCCGAGTGCCACGCGCTGGTCGAAACCCTGGGCGTGCGCGACCTGATCTTTACCGGGCGCGTCAACGTGGTCGAGTACATGGAAAAGCTCGACTTTACCATTTTGACGAGCATCTCCGAGGGCCAGCCGCTCAGCGTGCTGGAGTCGCTTGCAGCGCGCCGTCCCTGCGTGACGACCGAGGTGGGCTGCTGCCGCGAGCTGCTCGAAGGCGCCCCGGGTGACGACTATGGCGTGGCGGGTTTTGTGACGCCGCCCATGTATCGCAAGGGCTTGGCCGATGCCATGGAGCGCATGTGCACAAGCCGCGCCCGCCGCCTGGAGATGGGGGAGCGCGGGCAGCGTCGCGTTGCCACGTACTTTTTGCACGAGCAAATGCTCGCCAACTATCGCGCGCTGTACGACGAGACGGCGCGTGCGTTTAACCTGCCCAGAGAGGGGGAGTAGCCGATGGCCGGAATTGGTTTTGAGCTTAAGCGCCTGTTTAGGCGCAGGGGCCTGTTTGCCACGATGCGTGCTTACGGCTACGCCGGCATTGTGTGCACGGGTCCCATGCTGTTGGGCGTGCTGCTGCAGGTGGGTATCTTGGTGCTGTGCGGTCTGTGGGGTGTGGGCCGTGCCAACCAGGATCTGCTGGTGTGCATGGTGACCTACACACTGCTGGCCTCACTTTTGCTCACGAGCTTTTTCTCCATGCCGGTCACGCGCTTTTTGGCTGATATGTTGTATGCCGAGCGCGAGGATGAGATTCTGCCCTCGTTTTGGGGCTCCAACGCCATCATGCTCGTTGCGGGCACGGTGCTCTACGGCGTCTTTTTGCTGTTCTCGGGCGCCACGCTGCTGCAGGGGCTGCTGTGCCTGTGGCTGTTCAACATTATGATCGTCAACTGGAACGGCATGAGCTATCTCACGGCCATCAAAGACTACCGCGGTATCCTGTGCAGCTTCGCGGCCGCCATTGGCGTGGCGTGCCTGTGCGCCCTGGCCGCGCTGGCACTAGGGCTGCCGCCGGTCGAGGGCCTGTTGGCATCAATCGCCCTGGGCTACGGCGTTATGCTGGCCTGGGACGTGGTGCTGCTGTACCGGTATTTTCCGCGGAGCGACCGCAGCCCCTGGCTCTTTTTGCAGTGGCTCGATCAGTTTATGCCGCTGGCGCTCACGGGGCTGTTTACCAACTTGGGGCTTTTCGCACACCTGGTTATTATCTGGGCGGGTCCTATTGGCGTGCAGATCAAAGGCCTGTTTTACGGGGCTCCTTACCATGACGTTCCGGCACTCATTGCGTTTTTGACCACACTCGTCACGACCGTCAACTTTGTTGTGTCGGTCGAGGTCAATTTCTATCCGCGCTACCGTGACTACTACAGCCTGTTTAACGACGGCGGCGTGGTGGGCGATATTGTGGTGGCCGAGGAGGAGATGCTCTCCACGCTCAACAGCGAACTGCGCTTTTGCGCGCTCAAGCAGCTGTTTGTGACCGCGGCGGTCATCTCGCTCGAGACCACAGTGCTCTCGGCCCTGCCGCTGGGCTTTAACAACCTTATGCACGGGTATTTTCGCACGTTATGCGTAGGCTACGGCCTGTATGCCGTGGGCAACACGATCCTGCTTATCTTGCTGTACTTTACCGACTACAAGGGAGCCGTTCTGGCCTCGGGCCTGTTTGCCGGTGTGGCAGGGCTGGCGACCGCCGTGTCGTTGCTTTTGCCGCAGCAGTTTTACGGCTTTGGCTTTTTGTTGGGTGCGGTGGTGTTTTTTATCGTGGCCCTGCTGCGGCTCGATACCTATACCGCCAACTTGCCGTATCGTATCCTGAGCCAGCAGCCCATTGTAGCGACCGACAAAACGGGTCGCTTTACACAGCTGGGCCGCATGCTCGACCGTGCCGAACAGCGCTATGAGGAAGGCCGCCATAAGGGTGAGCCGCACGGCGCGTTTCAGCGCGCAGTAGTTCGCGTGTACCGTAACCATTGGGGAGGTTCTGATGATCGATAAGTTGATGTCTCGCCGCTGCCTGATCGAGGCGGCTGCCGGCGCGCTGCTGCTTTCGGGCTGCTCATCTCAGGACGAATCCTCGACCAAAAAGGTCAAAAAGCAGGGCAAGATTAAAAAGGCCGAGGCCTCCGACCAGTCCAAGCACCTGCGCGATAAGGACGAGCTGTACGAGGTCTACGACGACTCGGGCATTGTGACTATGTACCTGACGGTCTCGCGCGGCAACAGCTCCGAGAACACCGATCACAGCTGGGCCGAGATCAACACGTACTCGGTGTATGACTATGCCGACATGGGCGTGACGCGCTATCAGGTTATGGGCCTGCTGCAGGCGGGCGACGAAGACGGCCCGGTGGCCGGCGAGGTTGGCTATGGCGAGGAAGCGCCCAATGCCACCGTGCAGGTGCGCGGCCAGACGTCGAGCTCCTACACGCAAAAGAATTACAAGGTGGAGCTCAAAAAAGGCAAGGGCACCTGGCGCCAACAGCGCGCGATTGCGCTCAACAAGCACATGGGCGAGGGTATGCGTTTTCGCAACAAGATGGCCTACGACCTTATCCGCGGGATTCCCCAGATGATGGGCCTGCGCACGCAGTTTGTGCATCTGTGGGTGTGCGACCAGACCGAAAAGTCCAACGATACCTTTGAGGACTACGGCCTGTTTACGCAGGTGGAGCAGCTCAACAAGACGGCGCTTAAGGCACATGGCCTGGATAAGAGCGGGCACCTGTACAAGGTGAACAGCTTTGATTTCCATCGCTACGAGGACACCATTAAACTTGCCGACGATCCCGACTACAACCAAGCAAGCTTTGAGGGCATACTCGAGATTAAGGGCGATTCGGACCACACCAAGCTCATCGAGATGCTCGACGCCCTCAACGACGAATCGCAAAAGATCGATGACGTGCTCGACACCTACTTTGATACCGAGAACCTGGTCTATTGGCTGGCGTTTCAGGTTCTGACGGGCAACTGCGATACTCAGAACCGTAACTGCTATCTGTACAGCCCGCTCAACTCCAAGACGTGGTACATCCTCGATTGGGACAACGATGGCATGCTGCGCAAGCTGGAGCTTTCTCTTGCCGGGTTCTCGGACTATGCGAGCTGGGAGCGCGGCGTAAGCAACTACTGGGGCAACGTGCTATTCAATCGTGCACTGCGTAGCAAATCGTTCCGCAGCGAGCTCGACCGCGCCGTCAAGGACCTGCGCTCGTATATGACCGAGGCGCGCCTGAGCAAGATGATCAAACATTATCGCGAGGTGACCGAGTCGCTCGTCTTTGCCGCCCCCGATATCGACAATCTGCCTGTCACCAAGGACGAATACGAGCAGATTGCCGCGGCGATTCCTTCCGAGATCGAGGAGAATTATCAGAGCTTTCGCGAGAGCTATAAAAAGCCCATGCCGTTCTACATTGGCGTGCCGCAGATCGATAACGGTAAGCTGCGCATTAACTGGGATGCGTCCTACGACTTTAAGGCGCGCGACATTCGCTACACTGTAGAGCTTGCGCGCGACTATGCCATGAGCGACGTTGTCTTTAAGGCCGAGGACGTGCTGCTTCCCGAGGTGACCTGCGATGCGCCCGATGCCGGCCAGTATTTTGTGCGCGTGCGTGCCACCAACTCCGACGGCTTTACGCAAGATGCGTTTGACTACTATGTGACTGACGACGGCAAGCACTACGGCATGAAGTGTTTTTACGTCCGAGACGGCGGTAAGGTCGTGGAGGACACGTATGAGGAGGGCTAGCGCGCTGCTTGAGCGCTTGGCGGCCCCGCCTGTGCGTGCCACGCAGGAGCGTTACCGCCATGAGCTCAAATATCTCATTAACGAGGGCGAGCACGCCGCGCTTGCCTGTCGCATGGCGCCGGTGTTTAAGCTGGACAAGCATGCGCGGGCGGGCGGTTACACCATTCGCAGCCTGTATTTTGACGACTACTGCAACTCGGCCTACGAGGAAAAAGACGCCGGCATTCTCATGCGCAAAAAGTATCGCGTACGCATTTATAACGGCAGCGACAAGGTGATTAAGCTCGAGCGCAAAAAGAAGTACGGCAGCTGGATCTACAAGGAGGACGCGCCGCTTACGCGCAGTGAGTTTGAGCAGATCCTGGCTGGCGACTACGACTTTTTGCTGAGGAGCCCGCACCAACTCTGCCGCGAGTTCTACATCGAGTGCATCTGCAACATGATGCGCCCGCGGACCATCGTGGACTACGAGCGTGAGCCGTGGGTGATGGACGAGGGCACCGTGCGCGTTACGTTTGACATGAACGTGCGTGCCGCGGTGGGAAGCTTCGATATCTTTGACGCGACGCTGCCCGTGCTGCCGGTCCTGGAGCCCGGCAAGCTGGTGATGGAGGTCAAGTTTACGGAGTTTTGCCCGCAGCTGGTGCGCGATTTGGTGCCGCCGGGCGCGGCCGAGCTTGCGGCGGTCTCCAAGTACTGCCTGTGTTATGAAAAGACCGCCTACCTGCGCGGATTTAATTACTGGGAATCGGATTTTGAGAACCGAGGGGATATTTAGACCATGAGCACCAGGGACTTTTTTAAGAACTCCGTCTTGGAGGCATTTGGCCAGGTCGACCCTGCCAAGATCGGCCTTTCGCTGCTCGTGGCGCTCGCCATGGGCATCCTGATCTATTACGTGTACAAGCGCTTTTTTACCGGCGTGGTGTATTCGCGCAGCTTTGCCGTGACGCTCGTGGGCATGTGCGTTCTCACCTGCATGGTCACGCTCGCGATCTCGACGAACGTGGTCATTTCGCTCGGTATGGTCGGTGCTCTGTCTATTGTCCGCTATCGTACGGCGGTCAAGGACCCACTCGACCTGCTCTATCTGTTTTGGGCCATTACCACGGGCATTACGGCAGGTGCCGGCATGTATGCGCTCGTGGGGCTCACGGCAGTTGTGATCGTGGTGATGATCGCCGGCTTTGCGAGCCACCAGGACAAGTCGCGCGTGTACATGATGGTCATCCACTACACGGGCCAGACCTCCGGCGACGATATCGTGCGTGCATTTGGCCGCACCAAGTTCACCGTTAAGTCCAAGACCATGCGCGGCGACAAAGTCGAGATGGCCGTTGAGGTATTCTCTGACGGTGTGGATATGCCCTATGCTGACGCTATCCGCGCACTCGACGGCGTTGAAGACCTCACGCTCATCCAGTACAACGGCGAATACCACGGGTAACTATGTTCCGGCGTTCTAACGAACGCCGGACCGCTCGATGCTGCGCGGGCATCTGCCGGTCGATCTGCCGCTCAAACCGTCGCTCGCGTACATATAGTACGCTTCGCTCCTCTTTCGCGGCACCTCGCCTCGGCAGCTGCCCGCTCGCTGGCGTATGCTCGACCTGGGTGGTCCGATTTGATTCGCACGCCGTCTTCACGGGTATCATGGTGAATGCGATTTCAATGACAGGGGTACTCGTGGTAAAGATGAAAGATGTGGCCGAGTTGGCTGGCGTTTCGAGCGCCGCCGTCTCGCGCTACCTCAACGGTGGATATATCTCGGCGGACAAGGCCGAGCGCATTAAGCAGGCAATCGAGCTGACCGGATACGTGCGATCCAGCCAGGCTCGCGCGCTGCGCACCGGTTCCACCAAGCTCATTGGCGTCATCGTACCTAAGATCAACTCCGAATCCGTGAGCCGCATTACCGCCGGTATTGGCCAGGTGCTCGGTCGTCGTGGCTACCAGATGCTCCTTGCCAACACCGACAACGCGGCCGATCGTGAGCTCGAATACCTCGATTTATTCCAAAACCACCCGGTCGATGGCATTGTGCTGGTGGCAACTATGATTACCGATGAGCACCGTCGCGCGATTGAGTCGTGCCGCGTGCCCATTGTGTTGATCGGCCAACATGTCGAGGGCGCGGCGTGCGTCTATCACGACGATTACGAGGCCGCCTTTGAGCTCGGCCGCGCGCTTGCGGGTCGGGTGGATGGCAAGATCGCCTACATCGGAGTTACCGAAGAGGACCGCGCGGCCGGTTATGACCGCCGTCGCGGTTTTGAGGCCGGCTTGCGCGCCGCGGGCGTGGTGCTTGATCCGAGCTTGATTCGCCAGGGATCCTTTACGCTCGACTCGGGCTATCGCGCTGCGCGCGAGCTGCTTGCCGATGTCCCCGATGTTTCGTTAATCGCGTGCGCGACCGACACTATGGCGGCGGGCGCGCTGCGTGCCATCGATGAGGTTCGCGGTATGGGCGAGGGCATACACCGCGTGAGCGGTTTTGGCGACAACGCATTTTTGCGCGCGCTGACGGGCGGTATTCCCACCGTGCATTATGGCTACCTGACCAGTGGCGTCGAGGCCACCAGCATGCTGCTCGACGCGCTCGACGGCATGGAGGGGGAGTGCGGCCTGAAGACACTCAAGCTTGGCCATCAGCTTATGAATGTCTAGACTCTGGGCACGTCTGTCTGCCTCTGAGCCGCCTGTTTTTGCCGTAAAACTACCATTCGCCGGCTTTTTCCTACCGTTCACCCTGCTGTGAAAACGATTACAGATATATGAAACTGAAAACGATTACAGTGTAAGTGTCAAAGATGGCCGGGTGCACGTGCGCCCGTTGGAGGAAAGGGAAGTCATGGACTACCGCAAATCAGCCCAAGAGGTGCTCGACAACATCGGTGGCGCCGACAACGTTGTTTCGGCTGCACACTGCGCCACGCGTCTGCGCCTGGTGATTGCCGATAACGCCAAGGTCGACAAGGAGGCCCTCGAGAATATCGACGGCGCCAAGGGCGTCTTTGAGGCCCAGGGCCAGCTCCAGATTATTTTTGGCACCGGCACCGTCAACAAGGTCTACGAGGAGTTCATCGCGCTCAGCGGCGTCGAGGCTGCCACCAAGGCCGAGGTCAAGGAGGCCGCGGCACAGCAGCAGAGCATCTTTATGCGCGCTATTAAGGTGCTCGGCGACGTCTTTGTCCCCATCATCCCCGCCATCGTGGCTTCGGGCCTGCTGCTGGGCATTATGAGCGCCCTCAACTTTATGGCCTCCAACGGCTTTATCGCGCTCGACACCAATAACTTTATTTATAAGATCGCCGACCTAGTCTCGGGCACGTCCTTTGGCATTCTACAGATCCTGATCGGTTACTCCGCCGCTAAGGCCTTTGGCGCCAACCCGTATCTGGGCGCCGTCGTCGGTGGTGCATTCATCAACTCCTCGCTGCAGAGCGCCTATACGGTTGCCTCCGAGGGCGTGCAGACCATGGTCAACGTCATCCCCGGCGTGTACAGCCTTGAGTGGGTCGGCTATCAGGGCCATGTGATCCCCATCGTCATCGCCTGCGCCATTCTCGCCTTCCTCGAGAAGCGCCTGCACAAGATCGTTCCTGAGATGTTCGATCTCTTTGTGACTCCGCTCGTCTCGGTGTTCGTGACCGTGCTCGTGACGCTCGTTGCCGTCGGCCCCATCTTCGTCTGGGCCGAGAACGCCATCCTCGGTCTGATCCAGGCCCTGCTAACCCTGCCCTTCGGCATCGGTTCCTTTATCGTCGGCCTGTTCTATGCCCCCACGGTCGTTACCGGTATCCACCAGATGTACACCGCCATCGACCTGGGCCAGCTCGCCCAGTACGGCGTGACCTATTGGCTGCCCATCGCCAGCGCTGCCAACATCGCTCAGGGTGGCGCCGCACTCGCCGTTGCCTTTAAGACCCGCGATGCCAAGATCAAGGGTCTGGCGCTTCCTTCGGCTCTGTCCGCCTTCATGGGCATTACCGAGCCTGCCATCTTTGGTGTGAACCTGCGCTTCTTTAAGCCCTTCATCGCCGGCTGCATCGGCGGCGGTTGCGGTGCCTTGGTCTGCGCGCTCACTTCGCTGGCCGCCTCCGGCACGGGCGTTACGGGTATCTTCGGTATCCTGCTGTGCCTGGCCCAGCCCGTGCAGTACGCGATCATGTTTGCGGTCGCCGCGCTGGTTTCCTTTGCCATCTCGTTTGTCCTGTACAAGGACGAGCCCAAGGCTTCCGAGCAGGCCTAAGAGCTTTTGATTGAGGGGTGCCCGCGGGCTGTATGCTCGCGGGTGTTTCCCGCATTTGGCGCCGATCTCTGGCGCCTTGTAACTTTCGATCCGTTAGGACTTTGATATGTCTAATGCACTTGGCCGCGACCTTGCAAAGCTGGTTGCCGCTGTTGACGCCGCCGCCTCTGAGTGCGGTCATGGCGCATATGGCCAGCGCTTCCATATTATGCCGCCGGCGGGCTGGCTCAACGACCCCAACGGTCTTTGCCAGGCGGGTGGCGTGTTCCATGCCTATTTTCAGTATGCGCCGTTTGATGTCGAGGGTGGCGTTAAGGCTTGGGGTCATGCGACGAGTCGCGACCTTATGACGTGGGACTAC
>CABUBY010000051.1 GCA_902489955.1 uncultured Collinsella sp.
GCGCCAAAGTAGATGCTCTCGACAGCAGCCGTGTCGGGTCGATAACGCTCGACGACATCCTTAAGATCATGGGCGATATGCGACAGGCGCACCGCGAGCGGGCTGCCCGCGCTGGTCTCGATGCAACCGTAGGCACGGCAGCGAACCTCGCCACGCCGCTCCTCGATAATCCCCCAACCCGTATGAGCCAAACCGGGGTCGATGCCCAAAATGACCAAGCCGACCTCCCCTCGCCACAAGCACAGCGCAAGACAAGGCCCCGCGCATCATTCACGAACGTCTGTTCTAGAATAACACAACGGGGCCAAGATGCTTAAAGCAAGATTGCTTCTGCCCTAGTTCTGGCTAAAGAATGGGAACTGCCTCGGATCAACCGGCGGATGCGGCATCGGGCCACCCTGGGGACTACCTTGCGAGCCGCCCTGTCCGCCCATCATCTTATCGATGGCGTCCTGAACCTCGCCCTCGAACTTTTTCATACCCTCATGCAGACGACGCTGGCCATCCTCAGAGCGCAGCTCCTCCATCTGCTCGGGCGAAATACCCAGTAGCTCGCCCAGCACGCCCATCATCTCGTTTCGCACGCGCTCGCTCGTATCCTCGTCAGCAAAACGGCGCACCTCGGCGCGCGCCAGCGAATCGACCGTCATACGCTCCTTGCCGTTAAGCCCCAGGTCGGACCACGCGAGCATATACGGCCAGGAGCGCTCGGCAAACGAACGGGCCGAGACGATCGGCGCCGTCGGCAACATGCGGCGGGCAGCTTCACCCTGTCGAACGAGCATCAGCAGCAGCGAGCAGGCCTCAGGCTTGCCAGCGGCCATCGGGATGTCGTCGAAAGATCGATTGCGGTCCACGTGCGCCTCGAGCGCGCCATCGACCTCACCCGGCTCAAGCCCGCCGAGCAGCTGCGCCGCGCGGTCGAGCATATCGACCGGACCATCGAGCGTCGAGAGCGCCTGCGCCAACACTCGCTCCATGCAGTCTTCCACCGCGTTGAGCGTCACGAGCTCTTGGGGCACCACGGCAGACGTGCGGTTGCGCACACGTGCCACAAACTCAAGCGTCGACAGGTACACATCGCCAAAGGGCGCGTAATCGCCCTGGTAGCCGCCGCAAAGCGCCGGCGCCGCCAGCGCGTATTCGGTTTTGGACAGCGGGCTCAGCGCCATCGCACCCAGCTCGAACGCCGTGTCCTCCAGCATGAGGCCCAGCGTGCGCGAGCGCAGACGCTCGGCATCACCCGCCGACACGTCGCGATCGAGCACACGCGCCGCATCCGGTGCATCGCGCTCGACGGTGCGAATGTGCAAACGCTCGGCGATGGCGCGGACGGCGGCACAGCGGGCAGCCTCGGCCTCTTCCTGCGCCGGCGTAAAGATACGGTTGCGCCCCAGCACCAGGCCAATCACATTGCGCGGGCCCAGAGCGTCGACGGCCAGCGCCGCTAGCAGGGACGACGGCAAGTCACCCTCGAGTGCCACCACAGCACGCGACGCACCGTGGGCTCGGGCGTTGTCGCGCACGGCGAGCACCAGCGCCTGCCACAGCCACTCCTCGGAACGGAACTCGGGCAGTTCGTGATCTTCCAGGGCATCAAGCATCACGCCGCGCTGAATCTCCTGGACCAGCAGGCTCTCCTCAAAACACGGCGCCTGGGCCACCACGCGACCGCAGTCGTCGAGCACAAACGAACCGCCGGTATACACCGACTCGTCATAGGCGCCGACCGGCGCCATGCAGGCAAACCACACGCTGCGCTTGGATGCGATCTTGCGGTAGGCGCCGCTGCGAACGGCGGCAATGGCGGCAGTCTCGCGGTCGGTCATGTCAAACGCGTTGAATTGGAAATACGCGATGAGGTCGACGCCGGTCGGCAACATCTCGAGCTCGCGGTCCAAGTCAAAAATCACGGCGATGCGCACGCCGTCCACGTCGAACACCGGCGGCGCCCAACGCGTGTCGTTGTTCTCGCCACGCTGCAAGGCAATGCTCGAACGCGCCGGCACCACATGACCGTCCTTGAGCATCATGTAGTCGAGCAGCGGCTGGCCCTCAAACGAAACCGCCGCGGGCACGATGCAGATCATGTCAAGCTCCTGGATACGCTCGGCGACACCAGTCAAGCCGGCAAGCATGTCGTGCTCAAAGTCGGCAGCGCCCACCAGGCCACCGGGCATGGCGCCCATAAAGAGCGGAGCCGGAACGCACAGCACGCGCGCTCCGCGCTCGTGGGCCAGACGAGCCTGGTCCTCGATGCGACCGCAAATGCCCTCAATATCACCCAGGCGCATATCGATCTGTGCAAGCGCGAGCTTCATGGCTCAGCCCTTTCCGTCGTAAACCATCGAAATCGTAGTAAAAGCGCCGGCCGCATAATGCAGTCGGCGCTTGCATGTGCATATGCTAGCTATGATACCCCGAGCGGGGGCGCGCTCCTAGAATGTCGCGGACCACAGCCCGTGCAGGTTGCAGTAGGCATAGACGGTACCGGTCTTGGAGCCGCCCGCGAAAAACGTCGCGGGTTTCATGCCGGGCTCAAGGTAATGGACCTCTAAGCGGCCCTCGGCCTCAAGGGCGATCCACTCAATGTAGTGCTCGGGCAGGCTGGGGTGCTCGACCGAGCCAACGCGGGCGCGAATCACGTGACCGTCGCGCTCGGTCTCGACAACAGGCACGTGCTTCTCGTGCGCCGCGTCCTCAGTGTTTGCGGTCAGTTCCGTGCAACCGGCAGGGGTCGCAACGTCGTCGCCAAGGGCAGCGATGAGCTTACCGTCGGGGTCCTTAAAGAATTTCGCCATGATGTTCTCCTTTGCTGATGTGCCAATGTTCTTGATGGTTCTTATGCCCAAAGGCAGACAAACCATCCACGGCATTGCAAATGAACACATAACGGGCGGGGACGATGGGGCAGCGTGCGCTATCCGCCCTGGCGGCCCCACCCGAGCGGGTTAGCGCCCGTCGCCGCCCAGCAGCGCCAGAACATCTTCGCGGGTAAACAGCGCCGACGAGATGCCGTCGCCGCCGAGCACGCTGTTGACCAGGTCGCGCTTGGACTCCTGCATCTGCATAATGCGCTCCTCGATCGTGTCCTTGGCGATGAGCTTGTACACGGTCACGGTATGTTGCTGGCCAATACGGTGCGCGCGGTCGGTCGCCTGGTCCTGCGCTGCCACGTTCCACCACGGGTCGTAGTGGATGACCACGTCGGCCGCCGTCAGGTTAAGGCCCACGCCGCCCGCCTTGAGCGAAATCAAAAAGACCGGAACCTCGCCCGCTTGGAACTGCGCGACCATCTTGGCGCGGCTCTCCTTAGACGAAGCGCCCGTGAGCTTAAGGAAGGCGATGTCCTCCTTGGCCAAGCGCTTACCGATGATATCGAGCATACCCGTAAACTGGCTGAACAACAGGATGCGATGCCCGCCGTCGAGTGCGCCGTGCACGAGCTCCATACACGTATCGAGCTTGGCGCTCCCCGCCTTGTAATCCTCGTAGTGTAGACGCGGGTCGCAGCAGATCTGGCGCAGCTTGGTGAGCTCGGCGAGCACCTTGAGCTTGTCCTTCTTAAACTCCCCAGCCTCGCGGTGCTGCACCTGCTGGGCGATGCGGTCCTGGTTGGCCAGGTAGAGCTTGCGTTGCTCGCCGGTAAGCTGTGCCATGACGGTGTCCTCGATCTTCTCGGGCAGGTCGGCCACCACGTCTTCCTTAACACGGCGCAGCACAAACGGCGACACGAGCGCCTGCAGGCGAGCGGCGCTATCGCCCTCGGCATGCTCGACGGGGCTCTCAAAGCGCTTGGCAAACGACTCGCGTGTCCCCAAAAGGCCCGGCATCAAAAAGTCGAAGATGCTCCAGAGCTCGGACAGGCGGTTTTCGATGGGCGTGCCCGTCAGGGCAAAGCGCACGCCGGCAGGCAGGCGCTTGGCGGCGCGCGCCACCTGCGTGAGCGGGTTTTTAATGTACTGTGCCTCATCGAGCACCACGCGGGCAAAATCCTGCTCGACGTACTCGTCGATATCGCGCCGCATAAGGTCATACGACGTCACGACCACGCTATGCTCGGCCACGCCGGCGATCTGCACGCGGCGTTGAGCCTTGGCGCCCACAATGGCGCACACATCGAGCGACGGGGCAAAGCGCTCCAGCTCGGCAGTCCAGTTGTACACGAGTGAGGCCGGGCATACCACGAGCGTGGGCTTGGTGTCCCCCGCCTCCACGCGCGCCAGAATATGCGCAATCATCTGGAGCGTTTTGCCCAGGCCCATGTCGTCGGCCAAGATGCCGCCAAGGCGCAGGTGTTCGAGCGAGCCGAGCCACTGGTATCCGTCGACCTGGTAGCCGCGCATCGTTGCCTTGAGCGATGCCGGCACCGTAAAGTCCATCTTGCCGAGCGTGTCCAGGCGCTCGACGGTACGGCGGAACGCAGCGTCGCGATCGGCCTCGAGCGCCGGCGTGCGTGCGAGCATGCTGTCGACGAACAGGGTGCTCGACGCGGGAAGCGACACGCCGTCGAGCAGGTCGACGGCATCGACACCCAGGTCCTCGGCAAGGCCAAACGCGGCGCGCGCCCCCTCGTCCAGGCGAATGATGTCGCCGGACGTAAGGCGCGCAAACGTTTGATGGCGCTTGTACGAATCGAGATAGACGGCAAGGTCCGCGGCCGAAAGCCCGCTCGCGCCCAGCTCGACATCGAGCAGATTGCTCTTAACGGTC
Organism: uncultured Collinsella sp.; assembly: GCA_902489955.1. Classification (GTDB taxonomy): domain Bacteria; phylum Actinomycetota; class Coriobacteriia; order Coriobacteriales; family Coriobacteriaceae; genus Collinsella. The sequence continues at coordinate 4,714 of CABUBY010000051.1, forward strand.
GCACGAACCGAGAGCTTGGGCGCGGGGCGGACCGAGATCTGGCGCAGACGGTCGCTGAGCATGACCTCACCCAGTTCGGACAGGGCAGACAGGCCCTCGGTCAGCAGGCAGAACAAGCGGGCGTCATCGCGCTCCTCAAACGCCAGACCGCCCTCGTAGAAATCGAAGTACAGGGCCGCCGTATCCATGACGCGAAACTCCGCCACCTCGTCGCGGGGCGGCACACCGGGGCGCTGCTCTTCGAATGGGCTGCCCGGAGCGCCCAGGCTAAAGAGATCCGCCGACCAATCGCCGTAGGTAACCGTAATTTTGCAGGTCACGAGCCCATCGCCGACACCGATCGCCATAGCAAAGCTCGGCTCGGGTGCCACGGTATCGAGCGCGGCGGGCGCGGTGAGGTCGGAGTAGTCGCGCAAAATGGGCAGCGCCATACGGCAGAACTCACCCACCTGCTCGGCGGCAATATGGGCGGGCGTGCGGCACGGCAGCAAGCGCGACAAAAAAGGTGCGGCATGCTGAGCAAATGCAGCGTCGGTACGGCGCGCGCGGCGCGTGTCAACCAAGTAGGCGGCATCGCCCGACGCAAAGCAGTACATATCGGCGGGCAGGCGCAGGTCATAGCTACCACCAGCCGCCGGCGCGATTTTGGCGGCAAGCAGCGGTGGGCGCTTAGCGGATGCCTCGTCCTCCCCTTGCGGAGACAGCTCAACCGCCACGTCGTAGGTGCGATGCGTCGTCATCCCCCGCGACCAGGCGGGCTCAAAGGAGATGGTCTGACCGCGCAGCAAGTCCAGCATGTATACGATGTCATGCTCGGACAGCGGCAGCTGGCGCTCGGCGACAAAGCCGCTGCGGGCAAAATCGTACGACGCCGAACGCGAACTCGTGATGTCGCTCAGATACACAACCGTTGCCACAACAAGGTCGAGCAGGCGCACCGAAACCTCGTCGAAGGCCTCGGGCACATGGAGGAATGTGAGCTTCTTGCCGTACGAGAACGTGCCGCCGCGCACGTAGGCATCGGCCATGCCGTCGATGTCCTTGACCACGTAGGACACCGAGCCGCAGCGAATGCGGAACTCGAGCGCCCAGCTAAAGCGGTCGGCGAACAGCGGATTGTAGTACGGCACCAACGAGGGCTCCAACGCCGCTTTGGGGGCGTCGGGATCAACGGCGCCGGCAAGCTTGCGGCGCATACTCGCCAGCTCATCCATGCGCGCGTCCGAAAGATCGGAGAGCGCCGCCACAAGGCTCGGGCTCGTGGGGACGGGCGCCGGAAAGGGAAAGTTGGGGTTGACGGCCGGCGCTTTTGGCGCGGTGCGCGCGGGCTGTTTCGGCTGCGCCGTAAACGTGCGAACCGGCGTGCGCAGACCCTCAACAGGCTCAATGCCGCTGGCGTCCAGGTACGCCAGCGCCGTGGCAATAGCGTGCTTGCACATACCGGGATAGCGGTATGCGGCTGGGCAGTCGCAGTCGTAGTCGACCACCTCGTGCTCGTCCATATCGAGCGCCACGTGCGTCTTGTACAGGTCGCCGCGCGAGCCGCGCACCGTGCCCTCAACCGTCACGTTTTTGGAGAAGCGCGAGCCGCTGTCCTCGATCGACAGCACGGCGCCGTTGAGCATGAGCGAACGTCCCTTCATAAAGGTGCCGCTCAACGCCGCCTCTTTGCGAAGCGCCTGCACAAACGTCCCCTGTGCCATCACTTCCTCCAATCTCGCCCGGGGTAGCTTAGATAACCGTCACGCGTCCCTGGTTGCCCACAATCGCCTTGGCCTCGGCCAGCAGCGGAATCGAGCGCGCGTTGACCTTGGCCGGTACCTCGGCACGCAGTACGCGCCCGTCCACCTGCTCGATAAAGATCTCCACGCGGTCGCCGCCCGGGTTAGAGGTGAGCACCGTGGCCAGGCGCGCCATATTACCCTGGCTAAAGCGGCTGTTGGGCACCATAACCTCAAACACCTTGGGCTTGTTGTTCTCCTCGTTGAGCTCGAGCGGCACGATCTCCTGCGCGATGATCTGGTCGCCGCGGTCCGAGCGCTCGAGCTTGCCCTTAATGCGCACAAACGCGTCGGACAGTTGCGCGCCGGTCTCGGGATCGACCTCGCCGTACAGGTACCCCTCGGCCTCTTTATAGGTCTTGGGGAACACGACGACGGTGGCCTCGCCTTCCATGTCCTCGAGCTGCACGATGCCCATGGGGTCGCCGTTTTTGGTCACGCGCTTGGACACGCTCGAGACCATGCCGGCCCACCACAGTGCCTTGCCCTCGGGAATCTCCTGGTTGATGGTGCCGCCCGTGGGGTTCTGCACTTCGTAGCCGGTATCGATCTGCGAGAACGAGAAGTCGCGCGCCTTGGCTAGTGCATACTCAAACGGGCGCAGCGGGTGGTCCGAGACATAGATGCCCAGAACCTCCTTCTCCTGGCTCAGCTTAAGGTGGCGGTCCCATTCCTGGCCGTCTGGATCGGGCACGCTCACCTCAAAGCCCGAGCCCTCAACGTCGCCAAACATATCGAAGAACGAGGTCTGGCCGCTCGCGCGGTCCTTCTGGCGCTTTATCGCGGCGTCGATGATGTTCTCGGGGTTGTTCTTGTCCACAAAGTGCATCATCTGACGACGCGGATACCCCGTGGAGTCGAAGGCGCCTGCCTTGATCAGCGATTCGATCACGCGGCGGTTGGCCTGGCTCGAGTCCACGCGCTCGACAAAGTCGTGCAGCGTCTTAAACGGACCGCCCGCCTCGCGCTCGGCGATAATCGCCTGCGCTACGCCGGTGCCCACGCCGCGGATGCCGGCCAGGCCAAAGCGCACGCCTTCCTTGGTAGCCGTGAACTCGGTACCGGACTCGTTGACATCTGGCGACAGCACGGGAATGCCGTCGTGACGGCACGCCGAGACGTAGTGCACGATCTTGTCGGTCTTGCCCGTGTAGGACGTCAGAACGGCCGCCATGTACTCGTGCGGATAGTGCGCCTTGAGCCACGCCGTCTGCATAACCAGGATGGCGTAGCCGGCGGAGTGCGACTTGTTGAAGGCGTAAGACGCGAACTCGAGAACATCGTCCCAAATCTTCTGGGCGACCTCGCGCGTGTAGTTGTTCTTGATAGCGCCATTCATCCAGTGGTCGTAAGTGGTCTCGTCCGAGCCATCCTCCCAGTGGAGCACCGTCGACGTGAGCAGCTTAATCTTTTTCTTAGCCACGGGCTTACGGATACGCGAGTCCGATTCGCCCTTGGAGAAGCCGCACATCTCGACGGAGATGAGCATAACCTGCTCCTGATAGACCATGGTGCCGTAGGTTTCGCCCAGAATGTCGTCCAGACGGTCGTCGTAGGAGACCGCCGGCTCCTTGCCGTTCATACGGTTGATGTAGGACGAAACCATGCCGGCGCCCAGCGGGCCCGGGCGGTACAGAGCGATCAATGCCACGACGTGCTTGTACTCGGTGGGCTTCATGTTCTTGATCGTGGCCGTCATGCCGGCGGACTCGACCTGGAAGACGCCGGCGGTGTGGCCGGAGCCCATGAGCTTAAAGATCTCGGGATCGTCAAAGGGGATCTCTTCCTCTTTGATGTCGATGCCGAAGTTCTTTTTGATGTTGGCCTTGGCCTTGGAGATAACCGTCAGCGTGCGCAGGCCCAAGAAGTCCATCTTGAGCAGGCCCATGTCGGCAACGGTATGACCCTCGTACTGGGTAATCTCGACGCCGCCCTTGGTATCGAGCTTGGTGGGCACGTGCTCGTTGACGGGGTCGCGGCAGATCAGAACGGCGCACGCGTGCACGCCCTCGCCACGGGTGAGGCCCTCGATCGAGAGCGCCGTGTCGATGATGCGGCGGGCGTCGTCGTCCTTTTTATATGCCTCGGCAAAATCGGGGTTAAACAGATCCTCTTTGCCGGGTTGTTTGTCGAGCACCTGCTTGAGCTTGACCTTGGGGTCGCTCGAGACCATCTTGGACAGGCGCTGGCCCATGTAGACCGGGTAGTCCAGGACGCGCGCGGCGTCGTTGATAGCCTGCTTGGCCTTGATGGTCGAGTAGGTGATGACGTGGGTGACCTTCTCGGGACCGTAGAGCTGGCGAACGTGCTCCACGACCTCGAGACGCCGCTCATCGTCGAAGTCCATATCGATATCGGGCATCTCGGTACGCTGCGGGGACAGGAACCTCTCGAACATCAGGCCGTTCTCGAGCGGGTCGAACGCGGTGATGTTCATGGCGTAGGCGACGATAGCGCCGGCGGCAGAACCACGGCCGGGGCCGACGCCGATGCCGTTGTCCTTGGCCCATTGCACGTACTCGGCAACGATCAAGAAGTAGGCGGCAAAGCCCTTGTCGCAGATGACCTTGTATTCGTACTCAAAGCGCTCTTTGATGTTGACGCCACCGATCTCGCGCGTGGCCCAGTCGTCACCATAGTGCTGGCGCAGGCCCTTCTCGCACTCGCGGCGGAATTGGCTCTCGTGCGTCTCGCCGGGGTCGAGCAACGGGAAGCGCGGCAGGATGATGGAGTCCCAGTCGAGCTCCACGTAGCACTTGTCGGCGATCTCGAGCGTGTTGTCGCAGGCCTCGGGGCAATACGGGAACATCGCCCGCATCTCCTCCTCGGTCTTCATGTAAAACTCCGAGCCGGTCATGCGCATGCGGTTGGGGTCGTCGACCTTGGCGTTCATGCCAATACACATGATGACGTCCTGCACGGGCGCGTCCTCGCGGCGCAGGTAGTGGAAGTCGTTTGTGGCGATGACCTTGACCCCCACCTGCTTGGCGATATCGATGAGCGTGCGGTCCATCTGCTCGTCGGTCAGGCCGTTGTCGGTGGTGATGCCGTGTTCCTGGATCTCGATGTAGAAGTCGCCGGGCTCGAAGGTGTCACGGAAGGTCTCGGCCCACTTGATGGCGCCCTCCATGTCACCGCGGTCGATGTACTTGGGAATGATGCCCGCGATGCAGGCGCTGGTGCAGATCATGCCCTTGGCATGGCGGCGCAGGTTGTCGAGCGTCACGCGCGGCTTGTAATAAAAGCCCTGCACGGCGGCCTCGGAGACCGTCTGCATCAGGTTGACGTAGCCTTCCTGGTCTTTGGCCAGGAGGATCATATGGTAGAGCTCGGGCTTGTGGTCGCGGGCAAGGGTCTCGTCCGGCGTAAAGTAGACCTCGCAGCCAAAGATGGGCTTGATGACCAGGGGCGGCTTGAGCTCGTCGATATTGCCCTTCTCGTCCCACATGGCCATGTCTTTGACGTACTGGGCATGCTCGCGCGGGTTCGCCTCGGGGTCGGGCTCCACCAGCTCGTCGCGGCGATCCTTTTCCAAGAAGGCCTTGTCGTGGCTCCAGGTTTTGTACTCGGGCGTGTTGTGATTGACGGCGTCGCAGGCCAGCGCTAGGTCGGGCACGCCATACATGTAGCCGTGGTCGGTAATGGCCACGGCGGGCATGCCAAGTTCAACGGCACGATTGACCATATCCTGGATACGGGTTGCGCCGTCGAGCATGGAGAAAACAGTGTGATTGTGCAGATGGACGAATGCCATGTGATGAGCTCCGATGCGGGTTCGTGTTCTGACTGAACGATTTTACCGCACGGCGCGGACAGCACCCGAACCTAGCCAAACCAACACGGCTCCTCTTGCAGTTGCGGTGGAATAGTTCCCGCTTGGGCCACCTGGGCCGCAATACAGGAACTATTCCACCGCAAGTTATCTGAGGGCTAGAGATTGTAGGTGACTACTTGAGGTTCAGCGGGTTCGACGAAGATGGTTGGATCCGGCTGCTCCACGCGAACGAACTTGACGGTCACGGCCTCAAAGCCCGCCTTGTGCAGAACATCAGCGTAGACGCGCGCCTGCAGGGCATGCTTCTCCTGCAGCTGTTCCGGCGTCTCGTCCGGCGTGCCGCCCGTCTTGTAGTCGATGACCAGCGCGCATGACGAATCCGCCGGGTTCGTCGCCAAAGCGTCGATGGCGCCCTCGGCATAGGCACCGTAGCGAGCGATGTCCTCGTCCTCGCAGCCCAGCGAAAAGAACGGCACCTCGGCGCGAACGCACGGCCACGCGAGCAGGTCGGCACGAACAGCCGACTTGAGCCAGCGGTCCAGGGCAACGTCGAAGCGCTCGCGCTGCTCCGGCGTCAGGCACCACAGGCGCGTCAGTGCATCGGCACGCTCAGCGGGCAGCGCATCGGCACCCATCTCGATCAGCCACTGGCAGGCGGCGTGGAAGGCCGAACCCAAGGCCATGGGATTGCCGACGGGCTCGACAGCAGCCACGTCTGCATCGGCCATCTCCGAGCCATCCGACTCTGCATCATCGCCGGACTCATCCATGGGAACACGAGCCTCGGCGGCACGGTCTTCCGTCTCGGCATGGAGTGCCGCGGCGATTGACGAGTAGCTATACGAGTCACGCGCCGGGAACGGACAGATGCCCATGCGCACGCCCACTGCCTGGGGATACACAAGCTCAAACGAATCGGGCTTGGGGTCGGCAGGACCGGGGACGATTGTACTGGCCGAATCGTCGGCAGCATCTGTATCGACATCGCCACGAACGAGCCTGCCCTCGGCATCTAGCGAAGCGTTGGCCTCAAACGCCTGCTCGCCAAAGGTAAAGTCCGAAAGCGAAATGAGCTCGTAGTCGCCCGGTTGGGAGTTGTCGAACACCAGGCGGTCGGCATCGAGCTGCGGCATGTCCAGAGCGTCGGTCGGCAAAATACGGCGCAGAACGTCGTAAGTCAGATCGGTCTCGACGTCGAAGGTCGGCGCCGTCACCTTGCCGCGGCTCACGCCGGCATCCATCGCCAAGATCACCAGCTCGCGCGCACGCGTCATGGCGACATAGAGCAGACGAGCCCGCTCCTCGAACGAAAGCTGCAGGTCGTCGTTGCGCAGGCGAACGAATGCCTCGGCGGGAGAACCCGTCGCACAGACGTCCTCCATGAGCTCCGGCGGCAGCCACAGCGACGTGCCCTTGCCCTTAAACGCGTGCTCAAACTGCTTTTTGACGTCGTCGCCCTTCACAAAGGTACCGTCGGCAAGCTTAACGCCGTCGAAGCGTGCCGGCAGTGCCACGACCTGCGCTCCGCCCTCGACGCGACCCATCTGTGCCGCACCCGAGGACTTACGCACGCCAAAGCACTCGG
>CABUBY010000052.1 GCA_902489955.1 uncultured Collinsella sp.
TGCCCATGCGCGCAAAAGTGCGTCTCGGCAATCTGGGGCCCGTCCCATTTAATATTTATAAATATGCAGGCCAGCGATATGTTAACGATGCGCCAGCGGGTGCGCTGCCAGATAGACCTCGGTCAGTTGCGTACGATCGACATGCGTGTAGACCTGCGTGGTCGATATATCGGCATGTCCCAAGATCTCCTGCAGCACACGCAGGTCGGCACCGCCCGCGAGCATGTGGGTGGCAAAGGAGTGGCGCAAGGTATGGGGATGGAGCCCCACCAGCCCCACCTGACGCCCATACCGCTCGCATATCGCATGCACGGCCTGGCGCGACAGGCGACGTCCGTTCTTATTTAAAAAGACCGCCGAGGTCTCGGTTCCGCGAGCATGGGCCGCCAAGCGAGAACGTCCCTCAGTTACATAGAGCGTCAGAGCTCGCGCCGCGCTTCCCACCAGTGGGGACAGGCGTTCCTTTGAGCCCTTACCGCGAACGAGTACAAAGCCATCGTCAATATGGATATCGCCCACATCGAGCCCAACCAGCTCACTCACACGCAAACCGCATCCGTAGAGCACTTCCAAGATGGCATGGTCGCGCAGTCCCATCTCGCCCTCGGGAAAGTCTTGATCGAGCAGCGCCGAGACATCCTCCACCGATAGATACTCCGGCAAACGCTCAGCCTTTTTAGGCAGGCGCAGCGCCGCCGTCGGGTTTTGGGCCACGGCCCCATCGCGCACCAAAAAGGCATGCAGGCCCTTCACGGCAGCAAGCGCGCGCTCCACCGAGGCGTCGGAATAGCCTCCGTCGCGGCGATCGGCGACAAAGCCCTCCACGACCTGACGGGTCACCTCTTCAAAAGACACAATACCCGCCCGCTCTAGATAGGCGCAGTACGTCGTCAGGTCACGACGATAGGCCACAATCGTGTTGCGCGCCAAGCCCCGCTCGACCGCGAGGTAATCGAGATACTCCCCCGCCGCCACGGCGAGCGACGAGGGAGTAGCTTCGGTATGTTCCTTATTCGCCGGCACCCTTAGTCCGTAGCGAGGTTCATGGGCGTCACCTGCAGACGGTCGACACCCTCGTGCTGGCCGATCGAAGCGCGCACGAACTCGCGGAACAGCGGCTGCGGGTTGGTCGGGCGGCTCTTGAACTCGGGATGAGCCTGGGTTGCCACATACCACGGATGCACGTCGCGCGGCAGCTCGACCATCTCGACCAAGCGCTCGTCAGGCGACAGACCCGAGATAACCAAACCGGCGTCCTCGAGCTGATCGCGGAAGGCGTTGTTGAACTCAAAGCGGTGACGGTGACGCTCGTAGACGAGTTCCTCGCCATATGCCTCACGAGCAAGAGTATCGGCGGCGAGCTTGCACGGATAGGCGCCCAGGCGCATGGTGCCGCCCTTCTCGGTCACGTCCTCCTGCGAGCTCATCAGATCGATGACGCTATACGGACCGTCCGGATCAAACTCGGAGGAGCTGGCACCGGCAAGGCCAACGACATTGCGGGCGAACTCGCACACGGCCACCTGCATACCCAGGCAAATGCCCAGATACGGAATCTTGTGCTCACGGGCAAACTCGGCCGCGAGGATCTTGCCCTCCAGGGCGCGCTTGCCAAAGCCGCCGGGGACCAGGATGCCCGAGGCGTCGCCCAGAACCTCGGAGACATTCTGCTCGTCGAGACTCTCGCCGTCGACCAGCTGGACGTCCACATGGCGATCGTAGAAGACGCCCGCATGGTGTAGGGCCTCGATAACCGACAGGTACGCATCGGGCAGCTGCGTGTACTTACCCACGACGGCGATCTTCACCTTGTCGGCGTGATGGTTGGCGTGATTCTGTTTGCGCAGGAACTCGTTCCACTCGCTCATGTCGCGCTCACGCGGATCCAGACCCAGGCGCTCGCAAATATCCTGCTCGGCAAGCAGCTGCGGAACATCGTAAATGCTCGCGCAGTCCTCGTTGGTAAAGACACAATCGGTGTCGACGTCGCAGAAGCTTGCGATCTTTCCGCGGATAGCGTCATCGATATGGTGGTCGGAGCGCAGCACGATGATATCGGGCTGGATGCCAAAGCTGCGGAGCTCCTTGACGGAATGCTGCGTGGGCTTGGTCTTAACCTCGTGGGCGGCGGCGATATAGGGAACGAGCGACACGTGGATGTAGCAGACGTTCTCGGGGCCGGCCTCCTTGCGGTACTGGCGGATGGCCTCGACAAACGGCTGCGACTCGATGTCGCCGATCGTGCCGCCCAGCTCGGTGATGACTACATCGGAGCCGGTCTGCTCCTCGATGCGGCGGAACTTGTCCTTAATGGCATTGGTGACGTGGGGAATCACCTGCACGGTACCGCCCAAAAAGTCGCCGCGACGCTCGCGGGCGATCAAGCTCTTATAGATCGCGCCGGTCGTAAAGTTGGAATCGCGGGTCAGGTTCTCATCAATAAAGCGCTCGTAATGACCCAGGTCCAGGTCGGACTCGTAACCATCCTCGGTAACGAAGACCTCACCATGCTGGAAGGGGCTCATGGTACCGGGGTCGACGTTCAGATACGGGTCGGCTTTCTGCATCGTTACTTTGTAGCCACGCGACTTGAGCAGACGGCCCAGCGAGGCCGCGGTGATACCCTTGCCCAGGGACGAAACCACGCCACCGGTTACGAACACATGCTTGGTCATATTGAGTTACCTGCGCTTCCCGTAGAAGTTGTTTATCCACATCTTACGGGTCTTCATTGTAATACTCGCACCGCGAACCGTTCGCAATTTTTCTCGCGTGCGATTGCATTTCTCAATCTTGAAACAAAACGCCGCCCGGTTTCCCAGGCGGCGTCGCTATGGCAAGGGTTACATGCTGCTATCGATCAGCAGCCTCGTCCTCAAGCATTTCTTGAACGAGCATGCCGGTACGGACGCCCTCAAGATACCACTCGCCACGTTCGGTGAGGCAAATGCCATTTGCAAGCTGACCGCCGTCGTCGCTATAACGCGAGACGACATCAATCATGCCTTCGGAATCCAAGCGATCGATTGCGGCGCGGGCACGATACGGCGAAACCCCCACGCGCTCGGCAAGCGTTTTGCGCGAGAAACCATACGGCCCGCCATTGTCTTCGGTTTGCTGGTCGATCTCCATCAACACCAGCACCTCGACACGCTTCATATCGTTGACACTCGCACGACCCTTGCCCGCCATAGCAGCCTCCTCAAACCGAGCACGAGCATCTAACGCGCCGTGCGCGACCGACACACCTCACGATGGCAGGTAGTATCCATCATGCGGCATCCCGCTAAGGATGAAACAGTTACGGTTATTGTATACCGCTCAAATTGTTTCTAGGCAGGTAAACGGCTATTTTTCGCCGAAATAGGCGCTTTATTGATCAAAAAGCCGTACCGGGCGCTAACCCGATACGGCCAAATGCAATGCAATTACCGCGGTGCTTCAAACTTAGCGATGGAAGAAACCGCGGCGCTCGAACTTGGGCTCGCAGCACACGTTGATACCCAGTTTGCGCAGTACCGTCTCGTCCGTCGGCGAGATGATCACGCTAAAGAAGGCATCGCAACCGCGCAGCTGCTCCAGGCCCGAAAGGACGCGAGCGGCCGTCTCACTCGTGGCCGAGGTGATCGACAACGCCATAAGCGTCTCGTCGGTGTGGAGGCGCGGGTTTTTGCTGCCCAGGAAATGCGTCTTGAGCTTGCTGATGGGCTCGATCGCCTCATCGCTAATAACCTCGAGCTCAAGGTCGACGCCCGAGACATGCTTGAGGGCGTTCATAATGAGCGAACTTGCGGCGCCCAGGCGCGTGGAGGTCTTACCGGTCACCACGGAACCATCGGGCATGACCATGGCACCCACGGGACCGCCCGTCAGCTGCTCCCTGGTGAGGGCCGCCGAGCGCGCCGGCGAGTAGTTCTTATCGATGCCGGCTTTCTTCATAATAATCTTGAGACGGTCGACTTGCTCATCGCCTACGCCGGTACGGCGCACATTTTCGACCGCGGTAAAGTAGCGACGGACGATCTCCATCTTGGAAGCGTCGCGGCAGGCATCGTCATCGGTGATGGCAAAGCCGACCATATTGACGCCCATGTCCGTAGGGCTCTGGTAGGGGCTCTTGCCCAAGATCTTTTCCATCAGGGCACGGACTACCGGGAAGGCCTCGACGTCACGGTTATAGTTGACCGTGGTTTTGTTGTAGGCCTCCAGGTGGAAGGAGTCGATGATATTGGCGTCGTCGAGGTCAGCCGTGGCGGCCTCGTAGGCGATATTGACCGGATGCGTCAGAGGAAGATTCCAGACCGGGAAGGTCTCAAACTTGGCATAGCCGGCGGCGGTACCGTGCTTATGCTCGTGATACAGCTGCGAGAGGCAAGTGGCGAGCTTGCCCGAGCCAGGGCCGGGCGCCGTCACGACGACGAGCGGACGCGTGGTCTCGACAAACTCGTTCTTGCCGTATCCATCGTCGGACACGATCAGATCGACATCGTGCGGATACCCCTCGATGGGATAGTGCAACTTGGCGGGAATGCCGAGCGCGTTCAGGCGGTTGCGGAACACATCGGCAGCAGGCTGGCCGGCGTACTGGGTGATGACCACAGCCGCGACGGCAAAGCCGTTGCCGCGGAACAGGTCAACCAGGCGCAGCACATCCTCGTCATAGGTAATGCCAAGGTCACCACGAGCCTTGTTTTTCTCGATGTGGTTCGCGTTGATCGCGATGATAACCTCGACATCGTCGGCAATGCTCTTGAGCATGCGGAACTTGCTGTCCGGCTCAAAACCCGGCAGCACGCGGCTCGCATGATAGTCATCGAACAGCTTACCGCCAAACTCCAAATAGAGCTTGCCGCCAAACTGCGAGATGCGCTCCTTAATATGAGCGGCCTGCAGCTCGATATATTTCGCGTTGTCGAAACCCTGGCGCATGTATGGCTCCCGTCCCGTTTCCAATTAATGTTCTAGGCGATTATAACGGAGCAGACCCTCCCCAACGCCCAAGCAATCAACTGGCACCAACCAAACACGCCATCGATAAGTTGCGGTGAAATAGTTCCCGTTTAACCCCTCAAGACGGCCAAACAGGAACTATTCCACCGCAACTTCCCCTTTTTGGTTCAAACAAACCTGGCCTTTGTATCAATAATGGAAACGTCGCAGGTTGAGCATAAGCCAGCGAAAGCCCGCCAGAGTAGGCAAAGCGCCCTCTGCACCAACAATGGAAAGCGCCGCAGGCAGAGGACGGACAGCGAGCGCCGTCCAGAACGTACAAGTTGGCATGAAAAAGGCGAGGCATAGACCTTTTGGTCATGCCTTGCCTTTTGAATGACAAATTGTCGTTCTGGACGGCGCGTAGCGTCGACCGGTTCCGCGGTTTGGTAAAACCGCGGAACAAAAAGTCGCCCCCTCCCGCGCACGGAACGGAAGGGGGCTAAAGGTAGGAGTCTACCGGTGGGTTGACCCCACCGGACAGACGATGACCAGGTGATCCTCTACAGGATCGTCAAGGTTTCCGTGGGGTACCCGTTGGGTACTTAGAGCAGCACGCAGGCGACGGTCAGGATGACGGCGCAGACGACGGAGAGAGCGACGATGAGCTTAAGGGCAAACTTGAGCCAGGTCGTCCACTCGATCTTGGCCAGGGCGAGACCGCCCATGATGGCGCCGGAGGTCGGGGTGAACAGGTTCACGACACCGATGGCGGCGGAGAAGATCATGACCATGACCTCGGGCGAGAAGCCGAGCTTAACAGCCAGCGGTCCCATGATGGGCATGGAGACGGTGGCCATACCAGAGGTCGAAGGGATCAGGAAGGACAGGCCGAAGTAGACCAGGAAGCTCATGGGAGCGAAGATCACGCCGGACAGGCCAGCCAGGGCATTGGCGGCAGCGTCGAGGACGAAGACATCGAGGCCGGTGTTAGCCATGAGGACGGAGATACCACGGGCGAGGGCGATGACGAGAACAACGGACATCATGTCGGCAGCGCCGGTGATGAAGGTGTTGACGATCTGCTTCTCGGACAGGCCACCGATGATACCGATCAGGACGGCCATGAGGAAGAACCAGGTGGAAGCCTCGTCGAAGTACCACTGGCCAATGGGCAGGCCGGTGATCAGGGCAGACCAGCCCTGGACGACGGCGTTACCGTCGGCGTCGTAGACAGCGCCGGCGTCGAAGAAGTTGGCGACGCCCTCGTTGAGGTCGGCCAGCGGAATGAAGCCGACGATCATGACGACGAAGGTGAAGGCGAAGGCGATCAGAACACCCTTCTGACGACCGGTGAGCTTGACCTCCTTGTGGACCTCGGAAGCAGCCTTGCCGTGAGCCTCTTCGGCGTCCTTGAGCTCCTGCATCGACAGGATGGTGGAACCCTTGTCAGCCTTGACCTTCTTGGCATAGTTCATCACGAAGACGATGGACATAGCGGTAGTGACAATCCACAGGACGGCACCGAGGCCGATGATGATGGACTGGTTGACCTCAATGCCAACGCCGGTCAGAGCGTCGACGGCAGCGCCGACGGCAAACGGGTTAACCGTGGAGCCCAGGCAGCCGCAGCCAGCACCGAGCAGGACGGTAGCGGCGCCGACCATGGGGTCGAAGCCAGCGGCCATCATGGTAGCGGCGAGCAGGGCGTAGAAGGGAACGGTCTCCTCGCACATACCATAAGTGGTACCGCCGAGGGAGAAGATGAGCATCAGCACGGGAACGAGCATGATCTCGTTGCCCTTAAGCTTCTGCACCAGGACGGCGATGCCGTTGTCCAGGGCGCCGGTCTCGGTCATCATGCCGAGGAAGCCGCCCAGGATCATAACGAAGAGGCAGACGGGCAGAGCGTCAGCGAAGCCCAGGATCGGGGCGGTGCAGAAATCGCTCAGGCGGGCTGCAGTAACCGCGCCGCCGGACGTGCCGGAGACGATAACGGTAATCACTGCAACAATTGCCAGCAGAGCAAGAAGAATGGTGAACGATGAAGGCATACCGCGCTTTTTCTTAGCGGTCTCAGTCATGGTTCTCATCCCCCCTTCATAAATCATTTAACTTTCTCGCGCGAAGCGGATCTTCCGTGCCGTGCCCACCGCCCGACGCGAGATATTTACCAGACAAAGCCGCTCGGGGTGTGCAGCAAGACACCCCGAGCGAGATGCTAGATGCTCTTACTTGAGCGTGGCGTACATGACAGCCTTGATGGTGTGCATGCGGTTCTCGGCCTCGTCGAAGACCTTGGAAGCGGGGCTCTCGAAGACCTCGTCGGTGACCTCCTGCTCGGTGATGCCGAACTGCTCGCACTTCTCGGCGCCAATCGTGGTGTTGGTGTCGTGGAAGCTGGGCAGGCAGTGCAGGAAGATGGCACCCGGGTTGGCCATAGCCATGACCTCGGAGGTAACGCGATACGGGGTGAGCTGAGCGATGCGCTCGGCCCAGACCTCGTCGGGCTCGCCCATGGAGACCCACACGTCGGTGTAGATAACGTCGGCACCGGTGACGCCGTCCTTGACGTCGGTGGTCAGCTTGATGGTGCAGCCGTTGGCCTCGGCGATGGGCTTGCAGGCCTCGATGACGTCGTCAGCGGGCATGCACTCCTCGGGACCGCAGGCCACGAAATTCATGCCGAGCTTGGAGCAGACAACCATGAGGGAGCGAGCAACGTTATTCTTGCAGTCGCCCATGAAGACGAGGGTCTTGCCCTTGATGTCGTAGTTGAAGTTCTCCTGGACGGTCAGGATGTCGGCGAGCATCTGGGTGGGGTGCCACTCGGTGGTCAGGCCGTTCCAGACAGGCACGCCGGACTTAGCAGCGAGCTCCTCGACGTCGTCCTGGGCAAAGCCACGGAACTCGATGCCGTCATACATGCGGCCGAGAACGCGGGCGGTGTCCTCGATGGACTCCTTCTTGCCCATCTGCGACGAACCGGGATCGAGGTAGGTAACGCCCATGCCCAGGTCCATGCCGCCGACCTCGAAGGCGCAGCGGGTACGAGTGGAGGTCTTCTGGAAGAGCAGAACGATGTTCTTGCCCTCGAGATAGCGGTGCGGAACGCCAGCGCGCTTCATATCCTTGAAGTTCTTGGAGAGCTTGAGCAGGTACTCGATCTCCTCGGTGGTGAGGTCGAGAAGCTTGAGGAAGCTACGGCCGGAGAGGTTAACACCCATGGTTTGATTCCTTTCGAAGAAATGAATTACGTAAGTATTAGTGTTGCCCGTTTAACGGGCGAAGCCGGTGCGGTTGTAGGGGGACCGCACCGGAAACGGAAAGACCTTAGAGGTCCTCGCGCCAGAAGGGCATGCTCATGCAGCGCGGGCCGCCGCGGCCGCGGGAGAGCTCGGCGGAGGGCACGACGAGAAGGTCCAGGCCCTCCTTGTACAGCACGTCGTTGGTGACGGTGTTGCGGGCGTAGACGCAGATCTTGCCGGGCTCGACGCACAGGGTGTTGGAGCCGTCGTTCCACTGCTCGCGGGAGGCCGCGATCGGGTCGCCGCCGCCGCAGGGGATCAGCTTGACCTGGTCGACGCCGGTGGCGTCCTCCAGGACGTGCTCGAGGGTGTCCTCGATCAGGCGGATGTTCACGTCGCCCGGGTTCTTGCCGGCGGTCAGCTCGTAGACGCGCAGGGTGCCCATGATGGCGGGGTGGATCGTGAACTTATCGACGTCGATCTGGGTGAAGACCGTGTCGAGGTGCATGAAGGCGCGCGAGACCGGGATGTCGAAGGCCAGGATGCGCTCGACCTTGGAGTCGGAGTTCCAGAAGATGTTCTGGGCCATGACGTCGATCGCGGCGGCCTGGGTGCGCTGGGAGATGCCGACGGCGAGGGTCTTCTCGTTGATGTTCAGCACGTCGCCGCCCTCGGTGTGGAACTGGCAGTCGCGGCGGAAGTACAGCGAGACGTCCTTGTAGTCGGGGTGGTACTTGAAGACGTACTTGCCGTACAGGGTCTCGCGGTTGCGGGTGACCGAGTACATGCGGTTGAGGTTGACGCCCTCGCCGACGACCGCGAACGGGTCGCGGGTGAAGTAGAGGTTGGGCATCGGGTCGATGATCAGGTCGGACTCGGACTCGGAGTTGACCAGGGAGTCGAGGGTCGTGGACGCCGTGAGGGGCATGTCGATCTCGGACTTGGTCATGCCGGCCATGGTCTTCTTGACGAACTCGAGGTTGTCCTCGATGGAGTCCAGCTTCTCGCGGACGATCTGCGGCATGTGCTGGCCGCGGATGCCGGCCTCGGCGATGTACTGGTCGGTGAACTCGGCGCGGGCGCCGGGGACCTGGTCGAACACCTCGGCGACGAGGTTCTCGAGGTAGAGCACCTCCACGCCCTGGTCCCTCAGGATCTGGGCGAAGGTGTCGTGCTCCTGCTGCGCGACCTCCAGGAACGGGACGTCGTCGAACAGGAGTCGCTCGAGCTCGTCGGGCGGCAGGTTGAGGAGCTCGTCGCCGGGACGGTGCAGGCAGACCTTCCTGAGCTTGCCGATCTCGGAAGGCACGTGCAGACCTTTCGTCATGGCCTCCTACCTTTCTTTCGGGCCCTTGTCAGGGCCGATTCGTTAGCGCCCCTCCGTGTGAGGCGTTATTGCTGACGACATATTTATATCCAAAATCAGCTCATACTTCCACCTTGCCCCCGAACGGTTTTTTATAGGGGGTGAACGGCATACACATATACTTCACGCATGGCACACTTCATCTTAATAAAGCGTATTTACGTGCTTAAACGCGTTTTAATCCTAAAATCAAATGGAACTAAACTTTGTTAAACCATCCTCAAATTGCATATTTCCAATAAACCTATGAATAGAATTAGCGGTTCATACCGCGTCTCAACCATTTTCATTTTTATTCAGAAAAAAGTTTGTCCTATTCATTTCTGGTAAATAAATTACCGTTTACCAGACGCTTGATACCGTTCACCGGAAACTCAGTATAAGGCCCAGCGGATACCGGCTCGCTTTACGGCCCCATTTGTAACAACTTGACTTCTCGGTATAGAAAAACGGACCCGCTTCACTAGGGAAACGGGTCCGTTTTCGATTATCTTCGGCCAATTTAGATAACGCCCTCGAAGATCATCGGAATCCTAGCGATCAAACTCCGCCAGCGCCTCGCCCAAAAGCCTCAGGCCCTCGCGCAGAACGTCCTCGCGCGCGCAGTAGCCCAGGCGTGCGCCACAGGGAAGCTCAAAGCGGCTGCCGGGTACCAGCAGCACTCCCCTCTCGGACAGCAGGCGCTTGCAGAACTCCTCGTCGTCCTCGGGAATATCCAGCTGGATAAACGAGGTAGACACGCCCTGTGGGGCCGTCCAGGAAACGCGATGCTGCGTATCGATCCAAGCCTGCGCGATATCGCGGTTGCCAAACACGATCTTGCGATTGCGCTCGAGGATCTTGTCCTTGTGCTCAAGCACATAGGTCGCCAAGGCGTCGTTGAACACACCGCCGCAGATCATGGTGTAATCGCGATAGGTACGGATGCGGTTGGACACCTCTTCGTCGGCCACGACCCAGCCCACGCGGGCCGCAGGCGTCGAATAGGTCTTCGACAACGAGTTGGTGACAATGGCCCTCTCGTACACGTCGACCATCGACATAAAGGACTCAGTGTTCTCAAGCGGCAGATACACCTCGTCGCACAGCACGTAGGCGCCCACCGAACGGGCGATCTCGGCAATCTGGCCGAGCATATCGGTATCGAGCACCGTACCGATGGGGTTCGATGCGTTGTTTATGCAGATAAGCTTGGTGTTGGGGCGCACCAAGCGCTTGAGTTCCTCGATATCGGGCTTCCAGCCGAGTTCCTCGCAAAGCTCCCAATACTCGACCTCGGCGCCCAGCGTGCGCGGAATCTCGTAGAGCGGCGCGTAGGTGGGCCACTCGGCGATAACGTGGTCGCCGGGCTCGACCACGGCCATGATGGCGTTGAGGTTCGCACCCGTGCAGCCATTGGTCTGCAGAATGTGGTCGGGATTGACCTCCCGACGATACAGCTTGGCAACCACGGCCTTAAACTCCGGCGAGCCCTCGATCCAGCCGTAGTTCATCTTCTCGCGGTCCAAGCGCTCGTAGAACGTGGCGCCGTCCTGCTCATCGAGCGCGCGCAGCTCGCCCATGGTGAGCGACGAGATCGTCGACTGGGCGATGTCCCACGTGGCACTTTTCTCCCAAACGTTGAGCCATTCCTCAACGCCAATCGTCTTGATGTCCATGGCCAAGCTCCTTACAAAAGCAGTCATCCAATCGTGTTGACGTCCCTCATACAAGATTGGGGCGGTGCGAAAACCCGCACCGCCCCAATGGGAGACATCTAATGGCAGCTAGATGTATGTATTATGACCTGTACGGGTCCTGAAAGACCTTAGAGGTCCTCGCGCCAGAAGGGCATGCTCATGCAGCGCGGGCCGC
>CABUBY010000053.1 GCA_902489955.1 uncultured Collinsella sp.
CCCTAGGTTGGGGAAACGAGCCTCTTTTTGTCTCTGGGCTTGTGGATTGGTGAAGGCAGAATGCTCTGTCGGCTATTTTGAGTTCTTGATGCGGCGTGTGGCTGTGGCGGTTATTCCGAGTCCCATGGCGGCGATTCCTGCGAGTGCTATTGCGCTCGGTGCTGTGTCGCCCGTGTTCGCGAGCTTGCCGGCGGTCGTATTTGCTTGCTTGCCGCTGCTCGAGTTCGCCTGCTTGGTGGAGCTTGGTAGGGCGTCTTTGCCGGTTGCAGGTGAGGCAACGGGCGGTGTCGCCTCGGCGGGTTGCGTTGAGCCGGAGGGGGGCGTCGTCTCGGTCGGTTTCGTTATCTCGGGCGAGGTGGCCTTGTCTGCCGCGGCTTTCGCCTCTTCGTATGCTTTGCAGGCGTCATCATAGGCCGCTTGCGCCTTTTCCAAATCGCCGAGGAGCGCATTTCGCTTGGCTATGTCCTCGTCGATGTGGGCTTTAGCTTCCTCTGCCTCACTTTCGAAATGCTGAACCTGTTTTTCCTGGCTTTCGAGTCGGCGTTGGTAGGAGTGAAGATCATCTTCATAAGATTTTTCTCGCCTTTCTGCCGCCATGATCTCACTGCGCAACTGCTTAATATGCTCCTTAATAGCTGTGCTGGGCTCCTCGTCGCCGAGTGCTTCAAGTGCCTTATCTAATTCTGCCTGAAGGCCGCTTGTCCGGTTGTGGGCCTCATCGTATTTGGCTTGGGCTGCATCGACGTTCGCTTGCATGGCGGGAAGGGGTTCCCTCCGTTTGGCGGCTTCCGTCACCACCATGTCGTAGATCTCTTGAAAAGCGGCAATGTCATCATCGATTTCCGCAAGTTTCTCGGGACTTGCGGCGTCTTTTGCGGCCTCGAGGTTTTTGAGCGCTTCCTGCATGGCTGCATACGCTTTTTCTTTTGCGGCGGCCGCATCTTCCGTCTGCAAGGCAACTGCACCGGTGGGGGAGCTGGTTTCTGCCGCGATCGCCGTTGCGGGGGCGATTCCCGCGACAAGTGCCGCGGAAAGGGCGATGCCCACAGTTGCTCGTCTTGCTCTTCTTGCGAGAATGTCGTTCATCTCGGCACCTCATTTCAAGGGTCGGCGACTAACTTGGTAGCACTAATGTAAATATACCATGCTAGTTGACCCGACACTGGCTGGGTGTGCGCGTATACCCCTCTGAAAACTGAATCCCGTTAGAAATGACGAGTTGTTTACGCTTCTTTTGGGGTGGCGGTACTATCATGGTTCGAATTGAATGTGGATGATGATAGGGAGCGCCTATACATGATTGAGCTGCTCAGGCGTTTTGGTGGTAAGTTTCGCCGGTATATGGTGATTGGCCCTGCGTGTAAGCTGATCGAAGTGATCTTTGACCTGCTGACGCCGCTGGTGATTGCCCAGATGATCGATAAGGGTATTGGCGCACACGATGTCAACGCCGTCGTCCACTACGGTATGCTGCTTGGCGCCATGGCTGTGATCGGCATCTCGTTTACGCTCGTCTGCCAAAAGATGGCGGCGCTCACCTCGCAGGGCATGGGCACCGATATCCGCGGTGCGCTCTACCAGCACATCAACAAGTTGAGCTATGCCGAACTCGACCGCTTTGGCACGCCGTCGCTTATCACCCGCATCACCAACGACGTCAACCAGGTGCAGCTCGCTGTGGCGCTGGGCGTACGCATGCTCATCCGCTGGCCCTTCTTGGCGGTGGGCTCTATGTGCGCGGCCCTTGCCATCGACCTTAAGCTCGGCATGATCTTCTTGATCTGCACGCCCGCTATCGGCCTGGTGTTTTGGTTTGTCATGGCGCGCTGTATCCCGTATTACAGGCAGCTGCAGGCAAAGCTCGACCGCATCGCGCTTATCTGCCGCGAGGGGCTTTCGGGCGCCCGCGTTGTTCGCGCCTTTGTGCGTGAGGACCACGAGCGCGAGCGTTTTGCCCAAGCCGCCGATGACCAGGCCAATACTGCCATCGCGGTGGGCAAGCTCTCGTCGATCCTTAATCCCGTCACGTTTTTGGTGATGAACCTGGGCGTGTGCGCCATCCTGTGGGTGGGCGGCATCCAGGTCAACGTGGGCGAGCTCACGCAGGGTCAGGTCATGGCGTTTGTGAACTACATGACGCAGACGCTCACCTCCATCGTGTACGTCGCCAACCTGGTCGTGGTCTTTACCAAGGCGAGCGCCAGCGCGTCGCGTATCAACGAGGTGCTCAATTGCGTGCCGAGCATCGCTGACGAGGGCAATCAGTCGGTTGTGCTGCCCAAGCCGAGCGACCTGACGGGTGGCGCTGTTCCGGTCCCTGCGCTGAGCTTTGACCATGCGAGCTTCTCGTTTGGCGCCGGCGCGGCAAATGCCGTGAGCGATGTGACTCTGGAGCTCCCGCTGGGCAAGACGCTTGGCATTATCGGCGGTACGGGTAGTGGCAAGTCCACGCTTGTCTCGCTTATTCCGCGCCTATACGATGCGAGTACCGGCAGCGTGAGCGTGATGGGCGCCGACGTGCGCACCTGGCCGCTCGACCAGCTGCGCCACGTGGTCGCGACCGTTCCGCAGCGAGCGTCGCTGGTGAGCGGCACCATCCGCAGCAACCTGACCTGGCGTGACGAGTCGGCGACCGACGAGGAGCTCTGGGCGGCGCTCGACATGGCGCAGGCGAGCGAGTTCGTGCGCAACAAGCCGCAGGGGCTCGATACCCCGGTCGAGGCGGGCGGTAAGAACTTCAGCGGTGGCCAACGCCAGCGCCTGACCATCGCGCGCGCCCTGGTGGGCTCGCCTCAGATATTGATCATGGACGATTCTGCCTCGGCGCTCGACTTTAAGACCGACGCGGCGCTTCGCCATGCCATCCGCGAGCGCAGTGTGCGCGGTGCCGCCGAGGGCGGGCTGCCGCTCACGACCGTCATCGTGAGCCAACGTGTCTCGACCGTGCGCGACGCCGATATGATCTGCGTACTTGACCACGGTTCGGTCGCGGGCCTGGGCGCGCACGATGAGCTCTACACGACCTGCCAGCTCTACCGCGAGATTTGCCAGTCGCAGCTTCGCCGCGAGGAGCTCGAGGGTCAGCAGGGGAGCACGACGCCCGCGTCCGCTCCGACCGCCCCCGCATCCGTCTGCGCAAAGGAGGGCTGCTAAATGAATCCGTACACTTCCTCCGGTTCGGTCGCCACGATGACGGCCAACGTGTCCGGTAACGATAACCTCAACGACCTGGGCGACGGTCCGCGCCAGCCCGGCGATCCCGAGCGCTATCCCGTGGGTGCGGTGACCCGCCGCCTGCTGGGCTATGTTCGCCCGCATCGCATTTCGTTTGTAGCGTCGTTTGTGAGTGCCGCCGTCTCGGTGATCTTGCAACTCTATACGCCCATTCTCATCGGCGAGGGCATCGACCTTATCGTCGCCGCCGGGCAGGTGGACTTCGACGCGCTGCTGCCGCTTGTTACCAAACTCGCGCTCGTCGTGGTGGGGGCCGCGGCCTTCCAGTGGCTACAGGGCTATTGCGTTAACCGCCTGTCCTACGAAACGGTGCGCGACATGCGCGTGGAGGCGAGCGATAAGCTCAGCCGTATGCCGCTCAGCTTTATCGACAGCCATGCCCACGGCGACCTTATGAGCCGCGTAGTCAACGACGTCGATCAGGTGGGCGACGGTCTGCTGCAGGGCTTTACGCAGCTCTTCACCGGTGTTATCACCATCGTGGGCACGCTCGCGTTTATGCTCTCCATTAACCTGACCATGACGCTCGTGGTGGTACTCGTCACGCCGCTTTCCATTTTTGCAGCTGGTGCTATTGCCAAGCTTTCCAACAAAAGCTTTACGGCACAGCAGCGTATTCAAGGGCAGCTCGGCGGTCATATCGAGGAGTACGTAGGCGAGCAAAAGCTTGTCGACGCCTTTGCCTATGGTCCCAACGCTCAGCAGCGCTTCGATGCCCTCAATGCCGAGCTCTACACCGCGGGCGAGCGCGCGCAGTTTATGGGTTCGCTTTCCAATCCCGGTACGCGCTTTATCAATAACATCATCTATGCCGTGGTCGCTGTGATCGGCTGCGTGGGCGTGATCACGGGCGTGCCCGCGGCGCTTACGGTGGGCGGCGTGCAGATCTTCCTGTCCTATGCCAACCAGTACACCAAGCCGTTCAACGAGGTCACCAACGTCATTACGCAGATCCAGACCGCGTACGCCTCGGCGCGCCGCATGTTTGCGCTGCTCGATGCGCGCGAGCAGGAGCCCGACGCGTCGGACGCTGTAGAGCTTACCGCCCCGCAGGGTGAGGTGACTTTTGAACACGTGGACTTTAGCTACGTGCCCGACCGCAAACTGCTGCAGGATATCTGCATCGAGGCTAAGCCCGGCATGCGCTTTGCCCTGGTCGGCCCCACGGGCTGCGGCAAGACGACGCTCATCAACTTGCTGCTGCGGTTTTACGATATCGATGCCGGACGCATCATGGTCGATGGCCGGTCTTCGCGTGACTACACGCGCGCAAGCCTGCGCCGTGCCTTTGGCATGGTGCTGCAGGACACTTGGCTGTTCGAGGGCACGGTGGCGGAAAACATCGCCTACGGCTGTCCTGACGCCACGCGCGAGCAGGTTATCGAAGCTGCCAAGCGCGCGCATGCGCACAAGTTTATCGTGCAGCTGCCAGGCGGCTACGATACGGTCATCGGCGAGGACGGCGGCACGTTTAGCCAGGGTCAAAAACAGCTGCTGTGCATCGCGCGCGTCATGCTCACCGACCCGGCTATCTTGCTGCTGGATGAGGCGACCTCGAGCATCGATACCCGCACCGAGCTGCAGGTGCAGGCGGCATTCGACGAGCTCATGGCCGGTCGCACAAGCTTTGTCGTGGCGCACCGCCTGAGCACCATCCGCAACGCCGACTGCATTCTGGTGATGCGCGACGGCCAGATTATCGAGCGCGGCACGCACGACGAGCTGCTGGCGGCAGACGGCTTCTATGCCGAGCTCTACCGCAGCCAGTTTGCCCAGTAGGGGCTACCGATTAGCGGCAGATGGTTTACATCTGCGTTGTTAGTACTAAGATATTCATCTAATAAATTGCATTAGTGGCTTTAGTTTTGGGGGAAACGAGGCAACGTGACTATGACGTGCTCTCTGGTGGTTAACAGCAAGAGCGGTAATACCAGGATGGTTTCGGGCGCGATCAAGCGCGCTCTGCAGGCTGCGGGCGTTGAGTTTGTCCATGCCGCGGCGTTGAGCGACGATGCGGATGCAGATCAGGTTGCGCTCGAGGCGCAGGGCGCCTGCGCGGCCGACACAGTGCTCGTCGGTTTTTGGTGCGACAAGGGCGCGTGCACGCCTTCGGTCGCGGCGTTGCTCTCCGCCTTGCACGGCAAGCGCGTCTTTCTGTTTGGCACCTGCGGTTTTGGGGCCGACCAGAGCTATTATCAGCAGATTATCGATCGTGTGACCTCCAATTTGGCTGAGGATGCCGAGCTTGCGGGTTGGGCGATGTGCCAGGGCAAGATGGGCCCCGCGGTCAAGCAGCGCTACGAGGCCATGCTCGAGCAAGATCCCGACAATGTCCGCTTTAAGATGCTGCTCGATAACTGGGTCGCCGCAAAGGATCACCCCACCAAGGAAGATCTGGACAACATGGCTGCAGCCGCCAAAAAGGCCGTGCTGGGGGAGTAGCTCCCATCGCTGACGGCGGTCGGTCCATCTTTCTAAATGAAACGTCCTCCCGGGCGTCGGGGCACGAAGTTCCCTGCTCTACAGTCCTGCGCAAGACGAAGGCCACATTAAGTGGCCTTCTTTGCGTGCGGAACTCGCGATGAACTTCGTGCCCCGCCGTCCGGGAGGACGCCTCTTTATTGATGGGAGGCCTGATAGGTCGATGGTTCCGTGCCCGGATGCGTCCAAAGTGGGACGGGCTTTCCGGATGGGCAGGCTTTCGAAAAATGCGTCCCGGAATTTGCCTTTGGAATGGGACGTAGTTTCCCGTTGAGGTGCTTTGCGGAAAGTGCATCCCACTCTGGGCGGTCGAAGTGGGACACACTTTCCCAAAGGCGCTCCAACGGGAAATTGCGTCCCATTATTCGGTCAAGAAACGGGATGCATTTTCCCAATGAGAGCAAAACCGGAAAATGCATCCCACAATCAGCCCTCAAAGTGGGACGCCGTTTCCCAATGAGGCTCAAGCGGAAAATGCATCCCGGAATTTGCGCTCAAAGTGGGATGCGGTTTCCGGTTGAGGGTCTAAGGGGAAAGTGCGTCCCAGAATCGACGCTTGAAATGGGATGCAGTTTCCCGATGAGGCACTCGACGGAAAATACATCCCAGAAATGGCCTTTGAGCTGGGATAAGATTTCCGCGGCATCTCGGATTCTCAAAAATGAGACACGTGATATCGGGCATCGGACGTATCATTTGTAAAAATGAGTCCACTCCACTCGAATAAAGCGAGGTCCCTCATGTACGTTCCACACCCCCGTATCCGTAGGCTGTCGAAAATCCCGCTTGTTGGGACGGCGGCGCTTGCTGCGTTGATCGCCACGAGCGTCGCCTGCTTCACGGCCACGCCCCAGGTTGCCCAGGCGGCAGACGCGCCTGCAATCACCGATATGACCGAGCAGGATTATCAAGCCCTGGGTCTGGGCACGAGCGAGAACATTCCGGCCGATACCGTTGGCCCCTATTCCACTGATACCCCCACGACGTTTGCCACGCGCAGCGAGGTCTATATGGCAGCTAACGGTAGCCATGGCAATCGCTACACTCTGCGCGACAAGCTCGAGAACGTCGAGCGCGGTGACATTGGCGGCAGCAGCAAACTCACCGATGGCTATGGAAGTGTGTGGGGCGCCGCAAAGTTCTGGCAAAACGTCAACAACTTCGATACGAACAGCGATCTCTACAAGCATAGCGACTACGGTGGCGGCACCTGGTCGTACCTAAGCAACAATGAGTCCTCAACAGTACTCGCCAACGACAACAACGGTTTCTCGGGCATTCACGCCACGAGTGTTGAGTTCTGCAGCGACGCCAGCACGGGCAAAAAGAGCCGCGTTGCCGAGCTCCGTGCCTACGGCGACAGTTCCTCCACGACGATTGACGGCAAGTCATACGCCGGAAAGGTTGAGCTGGTCCTCTACTCGTTTAGCAACGGGCGTACGCGCACTCTCGACACACACCTGCCGGTGACGGTCAACACTAGTATGATGTACGAAGGCCGTTTTAAGTACCTGGATGCCGGTTACCTGCAAGAGCACGACGCCGTCTTTGATGTCGAGGCGGGCGATGTCGATGGTGACGGCGTCGACGAGCTTTTTGTCTACGCGGGCTGCTATGTCGACGAGAACGGCGTGCGCAAGGCTGTAGTCGACATGTATGACTTGGAGGGCGGCAACTGGAAGCAAAGCGTCGTCAAGATCGATGCCGGTAACGCCGCGGACTACACCACGCACAACAAGGGCGGGAACGACTCCTGGACGCAGCTTCAGTCAGCTCCTGTCGTTTCGCTAGCGGCCGGCGACCTCGATCGCGATTTTTGCGATGACCTCGCCATCGTGGTCTCGGCACCCTACGGCAAGAAGAATATTGATAAGTCGACGCATTGCGAGCTGTTTTCGTGGGATGCATCCAAGGGTGCGCTCGTCCATGTCGATGCTCTGGGCGACGCGGGCGCAATCTCCCTCTCCGCGAACGGCAAGACCATGGTCGCTGCGAATGCGACGTTCGGCACGTTTGCCGCCTACGATGAAGAAGGAAAGAAGACGGGTGAAACCGTCACGGGCCTTATTCTTGCGGGCTATGACTGGCAACGCAGCGCTTTTGATTACGGCGCTTCTGACGGCAGCAAGGGGCTGTACGGCGCGCTGTACCGCTACGCGTATTTTGACTCGGAGTCTGGCGAGTTCAAGCTTTCCGATTGCAAGGAATACAGAGACGGGCTCCTCGCCTCCTATGGGCTGATGCATGTGCCCAACAGCGCATGGAAGGATAGCGCTCAGGATAAGCGCTATCCGTGCACCTTGGCGCCTATTGCCCTTGCCACTGCCAACCTTGACGGCCTGTCCGAGCAGCTGGCGGTCGACGAGGTGCTCGTGGGCGGCGATGTGTTCCGCGACTTTGCCTGCAACACGGCACAGAGCGGGGCTCAGGGCTTGGGGTCCATGGTCGGAACCATGAGCATGAGCGGTCAGCAATACAACAGCAGCAACAAGCATGACCACAAGGGTATAGAGCAGGTGTGGATCAGCGACGTCAAGGCGGGCAGCGTCTCGGGTTCGGACCGCTATAACGAGAGCTTTATCGCCGTGGTGGGCAAGCACCGCGACGAGGACCTGCGCAAGAACGATGACTACTATTGGATGACCGCCTCGCATTTTTCGCTCGACGAGAACGGAAAGGTGCGCCGCGGCGAGGAGCAGGTGATTAGCGAGAGCAACCGTCGCGGCACTACCTACGGCACATTTATCTCGCTCGCGCTGCCCGATGTCGACAACGACAGCGTCAAGATCACGTACAAGGACCGCTACAAGGTCTATACCAACCCGCGCGTGCTTGCCGTGCTGCAGGATGCGCCCTATGTTGAGGATCTGGAGCAGGCATACGGCTATCTGGTGTTGGGCGGCACGTCATACGGAGAGGAAAAGGGCACGGGGACATCCCAGGGCTATACCATTGGCGCCGAGTTGGGCGTTGCCGTCGAGGTGCAGACCGGTCCGCCCCTGGTCGCGATGAATGCTTCAGTCGATTTTGCCGCCGAGGGATGCTATGACTACCGGAGCGAGCGCACGGTCAGCGCAAGCGTAAGCTATGAGTCGCATGCCGGCGAGGGTGACAAGGCCGTGCTCTACACGATTCCGATGGTCTATTACGAGTATGAGATCGAAAATGAGGAAACTGGTGGCAAGGGCGTGATGGCGGCGCCCGTGTCGCTCGGCGCGCAGACCTCGGTCGTTAATGTCGAGGCCTATGACCGCATTGCCAAACAGCACAATATGACGCCGCTCAGCTACTTTTTGACCAACCGGTCGGGAGAACCCGGAACCTATCAAACGACGCTCAACGGCGAGACTCCCGTTGGGGATTCCTTTGGCCTGGGCAAGCCTGGCGTAACGCGCGCCTACACGCACGATGGGTTTAACGGCGCCGCCGCGCAGTCGGGGGCGAGCATTGAGCAGACCATCGAAGTCGAGGAGGGCAAGGAGCAGGAGCTCGAGCTCGGCTTGACGCTGAACGGCAGCGTTGTCATGGGCGCGAAGCTCGCAAAGCACGAGTTGTTTGGCGGCCTGTGCTTTGGTGCCAACGCCGGCTTTACTACGGGTAACTCCTCGAGTGAGTCGACCGAATACGGCGGCACCGTCGACAACCTGCCCGAGGCCGCGCAGGGCAAGTACGGTTTTGTGTGGCGTCTGGGCGTCAACGCGGTGGATGTCGACAAGTTCGAGGCAGACTCGGGCGACAAGCTCGGCACCAAGGACACCGACCAGTTCTGGATCGTGGGCTATGACGTTAAGGACGTCGAGGTGCCCGACGCGCCGGCCGTGACGGGCTTTACGGCAAACGCTGTCGATTCGACCAGCGTTACGTTTAGCTGGGACGATGTACTCGCAAACAAGAGTGGCTTTAGCTACGGCGTGGGCATGCTGCAGAGCAATGCGGCGGATGCGGTCGTCAATAGCTGGAAGATTGCCGACAACACGCAGACCTCGCTCAAGTGGGATGGGCTGCAGCCCAATACGGAGTATCGATTCGCCATCGCCGCCGTTAAGAATGGATCCACGACCGAAACAGGTATTCGCTCGGCAATCATCACGGTCAAGACCATGCCCGATGGCATGACGATGACCGTGAGCGGACCTGCGGCGGATGCTGCGGAGGGGTCGGATCTTGGATACGACTCTTCGGTTGAGCGCACGGCGGGAAGCCACCTGACGCTCTCGGCGATTGGCCATGTGAAGCAACTCGGTGCCGACGATAGCGAAACAGGGCTGGCACCGACCTATATGTGGTACCGCAAGGGCCGCGGCGAGACAGAGTTTAAGCTCGTGGGTGCCGATGGCAACCTCGCGGCTGGAACGGCCTCAAAGCTCGAGATTGACCTGACCGCAGACGATGACGGTGCGCAGTATTACTGCCACGTGGGATACAACGACGTGGGCCTCGACACCGGCGCGACGCTCGTGAATATCGAGGCCGAGGAGACGGCGCCCACAACGGTGAACGCCACCCCGATCCGCACGCGCCGCCTGTTCTCACAGGCAAGTGCGGGCGCCAAGAAGTTCCTGGACCATACGCTGGTAAACACCGCCGGCCCAACCGATTCCGAAGGCTCAAAGGACCCCGAGACTCCTGAGACCCCGACGAACCCGGACAAGCCCAAGTCCGACAACGGAGCTAAGACTGACACCAAGGTCAAGACTACGACCACAGCGAAGAACCTCGCAAACACCGGCGACCAAACATTCGCCCTAGTCGCCACCGCAGCAGCAGCGGGAGCAACGCTCGTAGTGATAGCCCTCATCATGCTGATCAAGCGCCGCAAGACCCACTAGTAGCCAGTCGAACATATCGACAACCCAAAAACCCGGGTAGCCAAAAAACAGGCCACCCGGGTTTTCTGTTGAGTGGAGACTCCGCAAGCGGAAACTGCATCCCACAATTAGCGCCCGGAACGGGACACATTTTCCGTCAAGCCCTCATCCGGAAAATCCATCCCAGTTTGAGCGCCCAGACCGGGACGCACTTTCCCAAAGGGTCCTCAACGGGAAACTGCGTCCCATAATTAGGCCGAGAAATGGGATGAACTTTCCCAATGAGAGCCAACCGGAAACCGCGTCCCAGAATCAGCCCCCAAAGTGGGACGCACTTTCCCAACGAGCCTCAACCGGAAAATACATCCCGGAATCCAGCTGAATAGTGGGACACACTTTCCCAATCGGGTCCCAAGCGGAAACTGCATCCCATTCCAGACAAGAATTCTGGGACACGGTTTCCGGATGCAAAAAGGCCACATGACGTGGCCTTCAACTTATATATGTTCAGCAGATGTCCCCATGACAAGCCGCGTTTCAACACCGAGGCGTCTGCCCGGCGGCGCGGAACGT
>CABUBY010000054.1 GCA_902489955.1 uncultured Collinsella sp.
CCGCCGCTGTTTGTGATCCCTTTTCCTCCGTCCCCTTCGGATCACGTGATCTGTTGGGGACGGAGGAAAAGGGATCGTCCTTTGGCCTGCGGCGACCTTGGAAACCGAATGATGGTACGAGCATCCATTCGGCTTCCAAGGCGGCCACGGACAGAACGGGACGAACAGAAGAGAGCGACGGACGTCTACTCCCCCGCCACGCACGCGCGCAGCTTGGCGGCGATGGGCTCGGATGCCAGCAGGAACACGAGCATGACCACGGAGCACGCCAAGCACACGATCCAGGTGCTCGCAAAGGAGCCCGAGACGGCAAAGAGCACGTAGACCTGCCACAGCTCACCGACAAAGCTCATGCCGGCAAGCACCGCCGAGGTAGCGATAACGGTGAGCGAGCCCAATACGCGGCCACTCACCTTATCGGCAACATGGCCGATAACGAGCGAACCCACGACGCTCACTACGGTGGAGATGGCATTGGAGATGTTGTACTGCGCAAGGGAAATGCCCAGGTCGCTGACGATCAGCGGCTGGAATAGGCTCATGCAGTTGACGAAAATCGTGTAGCACGTGGCCATGATCACGAAGCCGGAGGCCACCACGAGCCAGCCGGGGAAGAACTTACGCTGCTGGGGCATACTGCTCCTTATTTAACAAACGAATAGCCGGCGCAGGGGCCGGTAGTGCCCAAGATTGCCTTGAAAGACAAGGGCATAGGCCTTACGGCCATGCCCGCAGGCTTGAAAGGCAAGGTTGGGTGCTACCGGTGGTCGGCGATATAGCCCAAAGCGACGGCGGTATAGGCCGCGGCGCCGAGCGGCAGCTCGGCATCGTTAAAACGTGCCTTGGGATGGTGCTGGGCAAAGCGTTCGTCCGTGTCGGTTACGGCCGCGCCCACGGTAAAGTACGCACTCGGAATCTCGCTCGAGATAAGCGCAAAGTCCTCACTCGCCATGGCATGGAAAAGCGGCAAGAAAGCCGCCTTGGGCAGCACTGCGCCCACGTAGCCAAGCGACGCCTGAGTCATATCGCTGTCGAGTACAAGCGGCGGAACATCCGAAAGCGTCTCGATGGTCGCCGGCGTACGATAGGTCGTAGCAACGCCGTTAACGACCTCCGCGATGCGGGTCTTTAGGTGAGCCATGAGCTCAACATCAAAGCCGCGCAGCGTTCCCTCGAGCACGCAGGTGTCGGGGATGACGTTGGCCGCCAAGCCGCCGGCGAACTTACCAACGGTAAGTGCGACTTCCTTGGCCGCCGGCACCTCGCGGGAGATAAGCTCCTGGAGCGCCAGGTGCATGTGGACGCCGGCCGTGATGGGGTCGATGCAGATCTCGGGGCTGGAACCGTGGCCGCCCTTGCCCTGGAGCGTGATGCGGAAACCGTACACACCCGAGAGCGCCGGGCTGCCGTAGAGCACCAGGCCAAGCGGCGACTGGCTGTTGACATGCATGGCAAAGGCCGCCTGAGGGCGCGGGTTCTCGAGCAAGCCGTCGGCGATGGCAGCGCGTGCTCCCTCAAAGGTCTCCTCGCCCGGCTGGAACAGCAACTTGACGGTAGCGTTGGCCTCCACAAGCTCGGCCTCGCGGGCCTTGAGCAGGCGCGCCGCACCAAGCAGGGCCGTCGCGTGCATATCGTGACCGCAAGCATGCATGCAGCCATTGGTGGATGCAAAGGGCTCGCCGGATTCCTCGACAACGGGAAGGGCATCCATATCGCCTCGGAGCATGACGACCGTTCCGGCCTGCTCGTCCTTGCACGTGCCATTGCCCTGAGCGGCCGCACCGGCACCGATCAGGCCAACGACGCAGGAACCGTCGACTAGCGTGGTATGGGGGATGTCCATCTCGTCCAGACGTGCCTGGATATAGGCAGACGTCTGCGGAAGATTGTTACCCAGCTCGGGCATCTGGTGTAGATCGTGTCGCCATGCAGCGAGCTCGTCTGCAAAAGCCTGAGCTTCTGCGACAAGACCGTCACCGATAGCGGCCTGCGCCGCCGCGGTGGCCTGGGGCGCTGGTTGCGGTTGAAAATCGGACAGAGCTGATGCCATAGAAGCCCTCCAGTAACGTTTTTGCAGCACGCACTTTGATAGCGTAAAGTGCAAGGTACAACTGTAAGGGCATGACATAAAAATGCCGCCCTGGGAGGGCGGCGCAACAAGTTGTTTACAATTGCGGGTGTGATTTTCGGCGCAAGAAATCGAAATGCGTCTCGCTCAAGATAATCGAAAGAAAGATGAGCGCGAAGCCGGCGAGCAGGCGCGAGGTGAGCGCCTCCCCCATCAGCAGCACCGAGAACAGCACGCCCGAAGGCGACTCCATCGAAAGGAGCAGTGAGCCCGTCGAGGCCGAGACATGCGCCAAGCCGACGTTTTGGATGAGCAGAGCCGCGCATGTGCAACCAACCGAGAGAAACGCCATCGCGCTGATAAAGCTCGGCGTCCACACGGACAGAGGCGCTTGGGTCTCGAATAGCAGCGACGTTGCCAGGCTCAGCACGCCGTTGCCCACAAACATCCAAAACGTGATGACGTTGATGTCCATTTTGCGACCGTACTTGGCAGTCACCGCCATCTGGATGGCGAAAAAGACCGCACCCGCCAGCGTAATGACATCACCGATGTTGAATTCAACGCTATCGAGCGCCACCAAGCCAATGCCCGCCAAGCACAGCAGCGCCGCGCCCAGGTTATAGCGGGTGAGTTTTTCGCCGCTCAGAAAATAGCTCGCGAACGGCACAACGATGCAATACGTGCCCGTCAAAAAAGCATTCTTGCCCGCCGTGGTGTGCGCCAGACCGACTGTCTGCAGGGCGTAGGCGGCCCACATAAGTGCGCCCATGCCAAGTCCGACGATAAGGTTGCGGGCGTTGAGGTGCGCGATGATGCGCTTGTGGAAGATGAAAAACATGACCAACGCCGCAGGCAGAAAGCGCACGTAGAGCAGTTCGAACACCGGAATGGTGTCGAGCGCGTCCTTCATGGTCGTAAAGGAGTAGCCCCAGACGACTGCCACCGAAAGCAGCAGGACTTTCCAGAACAGCGGCGAGCGAGCGCCGGCGCCGCGTGAGGTGCCGCCCGCGCCCAGGTCCTCGCGAGCAACAGGGCTATCGGGCATCATTTCGATATTGTCAGTGGCATGCTGGGCCATAGGGCATCCTCGCGCTCAATCTGGGCGTGGTGTCCGCACGCGCATGGCTGCGTGCCGCCTCATGGTCAAATAAAAGCAGGGCGCACCGGACCCCCGGCACGCCCCGCTACTGTAGCAACAACCAAGCAGCCCGTGCAATTCACTACGCTAAAGCATCGGGTTGGAAGATCTCGATGTTCCGACGGCGTTTACGTTGCTGAACTAAATCAATTTGGTTGACTCCAGTTTTTCGATGATCCAGTCGTTGGCTTTGATGACCGGGCGGCGGAAGACGACGCCCAGTGCCAGCGACGGAATCAGATAGCTCGCCAGAATGCCTAGCTCAATCCAGTACTCCATGTGGTACGCACCGGCCATGGCGGCATGCATGGCGTTGATGCCGTGGGTGAACGGCAGGAACGGATAGATCGCCTGGAACACGGGGCCGGTCATCTCGATGGGGAACGTGCCGCCCGAACCGCCGACCTGCATGACCAGCAGCACGACGGCGAGCGCCTTGCCGATATCGCCAAACGAAACCGTAAGCGTGTAGACGATATTGGAGAACACGAGACTCGCGACCCAGCCCGCCAGCACAAACTGCAGCGGGTCGTCGCACTGGATGCCAAAGAACAGGATGTCGCCCGCACACACGAGCGTTGCCTGCAGCAGGGCCAGACCGCCAAAGAACAGGTAGCGACCCAGGTAGATCTCGTGCAAGCGCACGGGGATTAACTCATTGATGAGTTCGTCGTCAACCGACACCTTCATCATGGCCGCCAGCACGATCGAGCCGACCCAGAGCGACAGAATCGTGTAGAACGGCGCCATGGCCGAGCCGTAGTTGCGGATCGGATAGACCGGCTTGCGATCGAGCGCGACAGGACCGGAAAGCGACACGGCCAAACCCTCGGGATCATTGCCAATCATCGTCTTGATCGTGGCCAGATCGTCCGACATCAGGGCACCGTCGAGCTCGTCCTTAAAGGCACTGATCTTATCGGACGCTTCACCCAGCTGATCGGAAGCCTTGTTGACCAGCTTTGCAGCCTTGGAGAGGCCCTTTGCCAGCGAACCGGATGCATCGGTTAGACCGGCAACAGCGCTATCAAGATCGCTCGAGATGCCGTTCAGCGAATCCAAAACACCCGAAATGCTCTTCTTGAGCTCCTTAGCCTTAGCCGAGAATGTGGAGTCGTAATCGATCTTGGCACCCGAGACGCCCGCCTTGGCGTCGGCGATCGCCTGGTCGGTTTCGGCGCGGACATCGTTAACCTTTGCCATGCTGTCCGAGAGCGACGTCGCGATGCCCGTCAGCTCCTTGGCATTGTTGCGGTACTCCGTCGCGATTTTGCCCAGCTCTGCAGCCGCGTCCTCAAGCCCTTCCTTGAGCTTGTCGTTACTCACCTGGCCGGCAAGGCTGCGGAGCTTATCGGCCGCAGCGTCAATCTCATCGGCACGCGCGTTGAGCGACGCGGCACCGTCGTTGAGCTGTGCTACCGTCAGATAGACATGCTGGTTCGCGGCGTCAAAGGCCTTTGCGAGCTCGGTGGACACGTTGTCGAACGACCCGGCACTTCCATCAATCGCCGCATCGATGGCATCGCTGGCTGCCTTGAGCGCCTGCCCGGAATCAGCAATACCGCTCTCGGCATGCTCCATCAGCTGCTTCACCGACTGGTCGGTGGTCCCGGTTTGCTTGAGCAGGCCGCCCGCCGACGTCAGCGAATCGGAGGTCGAACTCAAAATGCCCGCAAGCGACGTCGCGCTCGCCTGAACGTCCTGCAGGTCCTCGACCGAATCGCCCAGCGTAGAGGACAGATTGGCGATAAAGTTGCTCACCTGGTCGGTACTCATATAGTCGAGCAGGCTGGACACGGTCTTAAGGCCGATGGTCGTGATGGTTTCGGTAAAGGTCTCGTTGACCTGACTCTGGACGGCGCTCGAGCCTTTCTCGGTCACAATCTGTGCGATGGCGTTGGCCTTCTGGTTCTCATAGAACTCGATATCGGCGTGCTTCACCTCGGTCGAGAAAAGCGTCATCATGTCGGCGCTAAACGTTTTAGGGATAACGACGGCAGCGTAGTACGCGCCCGACTTAACGCCCTCAATCGCCTTATCGCGGTCGTTGAGAACGACCCAGTCGAAGTTCTCGTTGCCGCGCAGAGTGGCGGTTACGTTTTCGCCCACGTTGACCTCGACGGGAATCAGATCGCTCTCGTAGCCCTCGTCGGTGTTGACCACGGCGATCTTAAGGTTGCCGGTATTGCCGTAGGGATCCCAGCTTCCGGCGATGTTAAACCATGCGTACAGGCACGGCACGATAATGAGACCCATCACGACGATCATGCCGATCACGGAGCGAGACACGTTTTGGACATCGCGCTTAAACAGGTGCAGGATGTTTTTCATTTATGCCTCACCTCCTTTGGAGTGCTTGCCGAGCGGGGTGGTGTCCCCGTCGTTTCCGCTTACGTTGTCAACGCCGTCGACATCTTGAGCCTTACGATGCGCACCGATATGCGGCAGACGGCTCGTGGGCTGTTCGCTGTCCTTGGTGCCCCGCTCGCTGGCGTTGAGACCAAACATGCGACGGGCGGCAGGGATGGCAGCCGTGTGCTCGCGCATCTCGCGGCGAAGGTCCTCGTCCGAAAGCGCCGAGATACGCATCTGGGTATTGAGGCTCGCACGGATGTACTCGATGTTGATGAGCCAGCCACAGATGGCGATGACCGAAATGATCCAGATAACAAGCAGGATGATCTTGCCGTTATTGTCGATATCGAGCACCGTCGAAAGTACAAAGAGCAGGACCTGGACGCCTACCACGGCGGCAAAACCGCCCTTGATGTAGTACGGGTAGCGATGCTCAAACGCCACGGCATGATCGAGCAGCTCGCGACGGTACGAATCCGAATCGAGCATGACGCGCATGGCCGTGCGCAGCGAATAGCGCTGGCGCGGCAGGTCGTTGGACTCGCAGATCATGAGGCCCGTCGTGGAAAGCTGCTTATCAAAGAGCAGATTGAGGTTGAGCAGCAACGGGCGCAGCTGCAGACCGATAAAGAGCGCCACGATCAGGAACACGCCCAGGATGCACAGGTTGAACAGGTAGTTGAACGAGTACATGCCGCCGACGGTCTCGCGCAGCAGGTTGATGCCATAGGTGAAGGGCAGCAGCGGATGCAGCCATTGGAAGAAGCCGGGCATCATCTCGATGGGATACATGCCCGACGAGCCGGGGATCTGCACAATGACGAGGATGACGCCAATGGCTTTACCGATATGCTTAAAGGTGGTGGACAGCGCATAGATGATGTTGACGTAGGTGAACGAGATAGCGATGCCGCCCAGCACGAACAGCAGCGGGTTGACGCACTGCACGCCAATCACCAAATCGCCCACCGTAACGATGATGGCCTGGAACGCACCCAGGATCACCATCAGCAGCCAGCGGCCAAAGTAGCCCTGACGCGCCGTAAAGCTACCGATGCCCTCGCGGTCGACCTCGAGCTTGTAGATAGCGATGAGCACATAGCCGCCTACCCACAGCGCCAGATTGGTGTAGAAGGGAGCGATGCCCGAGCCAAAGCTCTTGACTGGATAGATTGACTTGGACGTCAGCTCAACCGGAGATGCCATGAAATCTGCCACGTCATCGACGTCGACGTCCATGAGGTCGGCTAACTCGCCCATAGACTCAGAGGTCTGTAGCGCCGCAATGTCATTGGCGGCGGTCGCGAGCTTGTCCTGAACCTTGGCAAGGGAGGAATCGGTCTGGGACAGCGTGGTCTTTGCCTGCTTGAGCGTGGCGTCGAGCTGCGCCAGCGTGCCGCGCGCGCTCGCTATCGTGGGGGTCATACCCGATACAATGCCGGTCAAATCGCCCGAAACGGCGGCAAAGGAGTCGAGCGCGCTCGAAGCCTTCGGCAGTGCGTTCTGCCCCAGATCGGTCTGAGCCTGACCGAGGTTAGCCGTACCGGTCTTAATTGCCGCGTTGAGTACGTTGCTCGCGTTCGAGATTGCCGTAGCGTCTTTTGCCATGGCGCTCGACTGTGCAGAGAGGCCATCCTTGATGCTCTGCAGCTTCTGGTTTTGCTCGCGAAGCGAATTGATGGTCGATGCGATGAGCGCGTCGGCGTCCTCCGACCCCGTTGACGTATCGTTAGCGAGAATCTGCAGGCGCTCGATGACAGCGCTGTTGTGGTCAATCGTCGCCTGAAGGGATTCGAGCGAGTTGTCGATTCGAGTGGTCGTGGACGTAACCGTACCGGTGAGTTTGCCAATCGCGGCGTTCGCAGAAGCCGATGTCTTGCTCAGCACGATGCTGCCCTCCGAAAGTGCCTTGGAGAGCGAGGTGATGGACTTGCCAGCCGTGGTGCGAGCTTCGCCCAGCAGATCATTACCCTGAGCGATTGCCTGCGTTAGCGAAGGCGCCTGTCCCTGCAGACCCGCCAGCGCGGCATCGGCCGAAGCAATCGAGCTGTTTGTCTTGTCGATGGCGGTGTTCATGTCGCCGATGGAATCACGTACTTCGCCCAGGGTATCAGACGCCTCGGACACCGAGCCCGCCAGCGAATCCTGGGTCTGAGTTGCCTTGTCTTTAAGGTCGATGCCAGCATCTTTGGCAATGCCAGCGACGGTCTCGCCCACCGTGGAGACAAACTCCGAGTTGATCTGCTCCTCGATGGTGTTGGCACCGGTATCGGTGACCTTGGGCGCAATGGCGCTCTTCTTCTCATTGACGTAATAGGTGAGCTTGGGCTGATGGTAGTTGCCGTCGAGCATCGAGACGAGATTGTCGGAGAAGTTCTTGGGAATCACGATGGCGGCATAGTATTCGCCACTTTCGACGCCCTCTTTGGCATCTGCCGCCGAGTCGACGAAAGTCCAGCCAAGCTGGTCGTTCTCCTTGAGCTGGTCGACCACCTTATCGCCTGCGTTAAGCTCGCCCACTAGGTCGTTCTGGGTGCCCTGATCGTTGTTGGCGATGGCGATTTTAATGCCCTGGGTATTTCCGTACGGATCCCAGTTGGCAACGATGTTGTACCAGGCATACAGCGATGGAATGACGCACACGCCCAGGGTGACCACCAGGGCGACGGGGTTCACGATCAATCGCTTGATGTCGCGTTTAAAGATTGCAAAGGAAACCTTTGCATCGGATAGTTTGCTGCCGAGACTCACGCTTGGACCATCCATCCTATCGTTTAGCCGAATCATGCTATTAACAACCATTGTACGGAGGCACTTTAGCGTCTCGCGGCACAATGGTGCTGAGTTTTGCGGGTAGCAATATACTACGAAGATGAGTTAACGTACAGTTGTACAGTATCTTAAATTCCCGCAGCTCCCAAAACCACAACCCGCACAAACTAGCAGTTCGACTAGTCGTTGGGGACGTTCTTAAACGACTAGTCAAACAAGAACGTCCCCAACGACTAGTCATTCAAGAACGTCCCCAATGACTACTCCGTACAAAAGCAAACGAGAGTGGAAAATCCCCCACTTCAAGCCCGCGCTCGAGCCAAAAGTGGGAAATTATCCACTCTCGTTCTAATCTAGTTACGGTGCCGTATCCCCAAACTACATCAAGTTACAAACAGCTGCCGCGAAGGCTACGGGGTCCTCGGGGAGGATGCCCTCGACGAGCAGGGCCTGGTCGTAGAGCAGGCCGGAGTACTGCTTAATCTTGTCGGCGTCGCCCGCCTTCTGGGCAGCGACGAGCTTGGCGAAGACCGGGTGCTTAGCGTTGAGCTCGAGCACGCGCTGGCTCTTGGGCATACCGTCGGGCGCGCCCTCGGGACCCTTCTGGAGCACCTTCTCCATCTCGAGTGAAAGCGGGCCCTCGGTGGTAATGCAGGCGGGGGCATCGGTCAGGCGCGCGGAGACGGCAACCTTCTCGACCTTGTCGCCGAGCGCCTCCTTCATGGCATTAAAGAGGTCCTCGTTCTCCTTGGTGGCGTCCTCAGCCTCCTTCTTCTCGTCATCGGTTGCCAAGTCAAGGTCGCCGGTCGCGACGTTCTTAAGCTCCAGGTGACGATCCTCGACCTCAGGCTCGGCACCATCGGCAACTGCCTTCTCGGCAGCCTCGCGAGCAGCGTCATCCTCGTAGACCTTGGGCATATCGGCAGCCACGTACTCACGCATGGCCTGGAAGGTGAACTCATCCACGTCCTGCGTCAGCAGCAGTACATCGTAGCCGCGGTCGAGCACGCCCTTCACGACGGGCATCTTGGCCAGACGCTCGCGCGAATCGCCGGCGGCATAGTAGATTGCCTTCTGGCCCTCGGGCATGCCCTTGGCATACTCGGCAAGGGTGATCATCTTCTGTTCCTTGGCAGACCAGAACAGCAGCAGGTCGGCGAGCTCATCGGCCTTCATGCCATAGCTCGAGTAGATGCCGTACTTAAGACCGCGACCAAAGTTCTCAAAGAACTTCTCGTATGCCTCGCGGTCGTTGTCGCGCATGTCCTCGAGATCGGCGGTGATCTTCTTCTCGACACGCTTGGCAATGGCCTTGAGCTGACGATTCTGCTGCAGCGTCTCACGCGAAATATTGAGCGTCACGTCGGCAGAGTCCACGACACCGCGCACAAAGTTGTAGTAGTCGGGCAGCAGGTCGTCGCACTTCTCCATAATCAGCACGTTGGAGCTATAGAGCGCCAGGCCCTTCTCGTAGTCCTTGCTGTACAGATCGAACGGGGCGCGACCCGGCACAAACAGCAGCGCATCGTACTCAAGCGTGCCCTCGGCATGGAAGCTGATAATGCGCGCGGGATCGTCAAAGTCGTGGAACGTGGACTTGTAGAATTCGTCGTAATCCTTCTGCTCAACGTCGGAGCTGCGCTTTTTCCAGATCGGCGTCATGGAGTTGATGGTCTCGAGCTCCTGATAGTCCTCGTACTCGGGCTTGTAGTCGTCGCCGGCGTCCTCAGGCTTGGGCTTCTGGCGGCTCTTGGTCACCATCATCTGAATCGGGTAGCGCACATAGTTGCTGTACTGCTGAATCAGGCTCTTGAGGCCCCACTCGGTCAGGAAGCGATCGTAGGTCTCGGCCTCGCCGTCGGCGTCGAGCTTCTCGTTCTCGCGCAGCGTCAGGATGACATCGGTACCGTGCTCAGCACGCTCGCCATCCTCGATGGTGTAGCCCTCAAGACCGTCGGACTCCCAAACGTGGGCGGTATCCTCGCCATAAGCGCGGCTGACGACCTTCACGTGGCTGGCAACCATAAAGGCGGAGTAGAAACCCACGCCAAACTGACCGATGATGTCGACATCGGAGCCCTGCTGCTCGGCGTTCTCGGTCTTAAACTCCTCGGAGCCGGAATGGGCGATGGTGCCCAGGTTGCGCTCGAGCTCCTCGGCGGTCATGCCGATACCGTTATCCGAAATAGTGATGGTGCGGGCATCTTTATCAAAGGAGACACGAATGGCCAGGTCACCCTGGTCGAGCTTGACACTCGGATCCTGAAGGCTCTTAAAGTTGAGCTTGTCGACGGCATCGCTCGCGTTGGAGATAAGCTCGCGCAGGAAGATTTCCTTATTGGTGTAGATGGAGTTGATCATGAGGTCGAGCAGTTTTTTGCTCTCGGTCTTAAATTGACGCATGTGCAGTCCTTTCGCGCTACCCCTGCCCGCAAAAACGGCCCGGTTGCCCGAGCCGCATCGCAGACCTGCTATGTTCAGACTTAGATTTTATAACCTATTAGCGCGCATATATACATACGGAATCGAAAAACTGTATGTTGGAACACCCATGCGTCGATTGCCAAGGAGTGTCCCAAAGTGCCGGCACAGACGATATGAGCAGGACATAAAAACATTGAGAGCCCCTGCTGCATGAAAGACCG
>CABUBY010000055.1 GCA_902489955.1 uncultured Collinsella sp.
GATGATGGGTCTTATCGGCATGGGCAACAACCCCATGGTCGGTGCCACCGTCGCCTGCGCTGTCGCCGTCGAGGAGGCCCTCAAGGCCTAATCGCACCCGCGCGATGCTCATATAGTTGAGCTTTGGAGCCGCTACCCACCCGGGTAGCGGCTCTTTTTGTTTGCGCTGTCGCAGGGTAGCTAATGCCGATATATCAATTGGGGCGAAATACAAGATGTGATGAGATGGAGCGTCAGAGCGTCCATGACGCCCACCTGCCATATTTGCCCTTTACCGATTTGCCGGGTCTTTGCGGCCCCATTGCCGATCACCCGTGCGACAATGCGCCGGACGAGAAAGGAGTCCGATGGAATCGACTGATGTACTGGTAATTGGATCTGGCATTGCGGGCCTTTGCGCCGCCATCGAAGCGGCACGCACGGGTGCAACCGTCACTGTGGCAAGCGCCGGCAAGACTATGAGTGGATCGAGCTTCTTCCCGGGTACCTGGGGCCTCGGCCTCATCGGTCCCGTCGACGAAGACGACGAGCAGGACCTCATCGACACCATCCTGGCCGTCGGCGGCGGCGTTGCCGACCCCGAACTCGTCCAAACGTTCGTCCACGGCATTCCCCAAGCGATTGACTGGCTCGAGCAAGACCTGGGCGTTGAGCTCCAGCGTCCGCAAAGCGCCAAGAGTGCTCAACAAAAGCAATTTATCCCCTGCTTTGACCACAAGACGCGCATGTGGCGCGGCCTCACCCGCAAGCCCCTTGAGGACGCTCTGACGACCTGGATCGAGTCGCTCGGCATTCGCCTGCTCCCCCGCCATGAGCTTATCGACCTTGTTGAGGACACGAACGGCAGAATAACCGGAACCGTACTCTACGACCTTACCGAAAATCGAATCGTGCCCTTTGCTGCCAAGGCCACGGTCATCGCAGCCGGTGGCACAGGCGGCCTGTTCGAGCGCAGCCTTACGTCGGCTGATGTGCTCAGCTCCTCGCAGGCCATCGCGCTGGCGCACGGCGCAACACTTACTAATATAGAGTTCATGCAGATGATGCCCGGCTTCATCGAGCCCAGGCGTAACTTGGTCTTCAATGAGAAAACCTGGCGCTACGTGCACGTAGACCAGCCGGTAGATATTGCCGACGACAAGCTGGACGACCTGCTCGAGCAGCGCTCTGGATATGGTCCCTTCACGTCACGCTTGGCCTCCCGCTCTATCGATCTCGTCATCGATCAGGCAGGTGTCGAAGGTCTGGCACTCCACTACGACTTCCCCCGCGAGGATGTCCCAGAGTTTGTGCAGACCTTTGCCACCTGGCTGCAAGACGAGCACGGCATCGCGCCGACCGACGAGATGCGCGTTGCGATGTATGCCCACGCCGCTAACGGCGGCATTAAGATCGATAAGACCGCGCACACGGGCGTTGAGGGCCTCTACGCTTGCGGCGAGGCGACAGGCGGCATGCACGGCGCCGACCGCATTGGTGGCTTGTCAAGCGCCAACGGCATCGTGTTCGGACGCATCGCGGGCGCATCGGCAGCCCTTGCAGCGCAGAAAGAGCCTGAGACAGCCCTGAAGGCGGATATCGCCCTCCCCCGCTACGGCATTTCCACAACAGATGCCGAACGCCTGACACACGGCCTTAAGCACACGATGAGCACCTATTGCATGATCAACAGGACCGAAACAGGCCTATCCGAGGCACTACACGAGCTTGAGGGCTTGAAGACGGAGGCAACGACCTTGAGCACACAGAAAGCCCAGGACAGCGAAGTCGCAGCCCTCGCCCGCCTGCAATCGCAGATTCAGCTGGCACAGGAAATGGTCAAAGCCATGCGCAAGCGAACCGAAAGTCTCGGGTCGCACTATCGAGCGGATTAAACCGGACACCTATCTAAAGCAGAACACAACCAATCGATATCCATGGGCCCCGTGAGCTCGAAGCAGCACGGGGCCCATTCGTGTCCGCACGACAGCGTATCCTTATTCTGAATACAGAGCGGACAAAGCCCGCATAGAAAATAGACCAGCGAGGAGGAGATATGGACAGTAGAGATATCGAGAAGTGGCGTATCGAACTTGATAGCTACGCCAATGTGGAAGACGGCGTTGAGTATTGGCTCGCACGCGATTTAATGGAACACATGGGGTACACTCGATGGGAGAACTTCGCCGAAGTTGTTAAGAGGGCAAAAGTCTCATGCGAAACAAACAAAACTCCAGTTGATTCCCATTTTCGTGACACCACGAAAATGGTAACTGCCGGTGTCGCCGCTCGCGCGGTTAAAGACTACAAACTTACGCGCTATGCATGCTATTTAATCGCACAGAACGGAGATTCAAACAAGCCAGAGATCGCGCTCGCCCAGGCATACTTTGCCGTGCAGACGCGCCGCCAAGAGCTCATAGAGCAGCGCTTCGCAGAGATTCAGCGCTTGCAGGCGCGTCACTCGCTATCCGATTCAGAGAAACAGCTCTCGGGTATTGCGTTCAAACGCGGCGTGGACTCCAAAGGATTCGCGATCATCAAGTCGAAGGGCGATGAGGCGTTATTCGGCGGCAGAAGCACGGCGGAAATGAAGCAGCAGCTCGGCGTACCCAAGAGAGCGGCATTGGCGGACAGGTTAGCCGATGTCCTCATCAAAGCAAAGGACCTTACGAACTCGATGACGGCCTTCAACGCCGAGGAACACGACCTGTACGGCCTGGACCAGATCAAGCAAGAGCACGTCGAGAACAACACAAGCGTGCGTGGCAGCCTCATCGACCGCGGAATTGTCCCCGAGAACCTACCGCCTGCCGAGGATACAAAAAAGCTCGAGCGTCGCGTGAAGACAGACGAGAAGAAACTCAAGGAGGGTACTGACGGTTTTACCGATCCCCAGGGTAGGCTCGATCTGTGAAAGCGGCTGTGCCCTTTCGGGTTCGACCCCATGCGAGGTCAACAAAAAACGACCAGCCTGAGCCAGTCGCTTTAACAATCTTTGGGTGGGCCGTCAGGGGGTCGAACCCTGGACCTTGGGATTAAGAGTCCCCTGCTCTACCAACTGAGCTAACGACCCGATATCAACACAAAGCAAGAACTGGGGTGGGTAAAGGGACTCGAACCCTCGACCTACGGGACCACAACCCGTCGCTCTAGCCAACTGAGCTACACCCACCGTGTCCTGTGCGCCTCGCGCTCGACTATTATTGCAAGGAACGCCACGCGATGCAAGCCCCAATTTTCAAGAATTTTGAAAAGAGTTTTTCGAGACCATTTCGAGCAAATCCCACCGGTTTCATAGGAGTAAACTTGCCCCACTGCAAATCCTCGAAGGGACCGTCATGAAAGAACTCTCCAACCGCACGGCAAGATTTACCGATTCGGTCATCCGCCGTATGACGCGCATCTCCAACAAGTATGGCGCCGTCAACCTGTCGCAGGGCTTCCCCGACTTCGA
Organism: uncultured Collinsella sp.; assembly: GCA_902489955.1. Classification (GTDB taxonomy): domain Bacteria; phylum Actinomycetota; class Coriobacteriia; order Coriobacteriales; family Coriobacteriaceae; genus Collinsella. The sequence continues at coordinate 3,437 of CABUBY010000055.1, forward strand.
TCCCCCGGCGCAGCTGCTCGATAGCCTGAGCACCGTTGCCGCCGACCCCAAGCCGCTCTATCACCAGTACTCCATCACCTGGGGCTCCCAGGCCATGCGCGAGGCGCTCGCCGCCAAACAGGAGCACTTTATGGGCATGCCGGTGAACCCCAACGAGAATATCGTAGTCACCTGCGGCTCCACCGAGGCCATGATGGCCGCCATGATGACGGTCACGAACCCCGGCGACAAGGTTGTCATTTTCTCGCCGTTCTACGAGAACTACGGCGCAGACACCATTCTCTCGGGGGCCGAGCCCATCTATGTGCCGCTCAACCCGCCCACCTTTGACTTCGACCGTGAGGTCCTCGAGGCGGCCTTCCGCGACAACGACCCCAAGGCAATCGTCCTGTGCAACCCTTCCAACCCCTGCGGCAAGGTCTTTACACGCGAGGAGCTCACCTTTATCGCCGACCTCTGCAAAAAGTACGACACCTACTGCATCACCGACGAGGTCTACGAGCACATCGTCTACGCGCCCCACGAGCACGTCTATATGGCCACGCTGCCCGGCATGTTTGAGCGCACCATCAGCTGCAGCTCGCTGTCCAAGACCTACTCCATCACCGGCTGGCGCCTGGGCTACACCATCGCCCCTGCCGAGATCACCGAGCGCATCAAGAAGGTCCACGACTTCCTCACCGTGGGCGCCGCCGCTCCCCTGCAGGAAGCTGTCGTCACCGCCCTCAACTTCGACGACAGCTATTACGATGAGGTCCTTGACCTCTATACCGCCAAACGCGACCTGTTCTGCCAGGGACTCGACAGTATCGGTCTTGAGCATAACGTGCCGCAGGGCGCCTACTACGTCATGATGGACATCTCAGAGTTTGGCTATGACAGCGACCTCGAATTCTGTGAGGACCTCGCGTCTAAAGTGGGCGTGGGCGCAGTGCCCGGCTCGAGCTTCTTCCGCGAGCCCGTCAACCATCTGATTCGTTTCCACTTTGCCAAGCGAGACGAGACGCTTAACGCGGCACTGGAGAACCTCAAGTCGCTACGTGATAAAATCAAGCCGCGCGGGTAAGGACGGCCCGGCAACTAAAGCAACCAAAGAAGCCTCGCACCGCCCGCCGCGTTGCGAGGCTTCTTTCTATAGCGCTTTCTTAAATGGTTTGAGCTCTATACTTTAGTCACGGAGCAACTCGTCCCAGAGAGAGGAATATTATGGCAGAGCAGCAGCTTATCGGAGCGCTCGAGGCCGGCGGCACCAAGATGGTCTGCGCCACGGGCTATGCAGACGGCACGGTCCTGGAACGCGAGCAGATTGCGACCACGACCCCGCAGGAGACCGTTGAGGCCGTCAACGCGTGGTTTGCCGACAAGGACATCGCCGCGCTGGGCATCGGCGCCTTTGGCCCCACCGCAGTCAACCCTGCCTCGTCCCAATACGGCAAGATCCTGGAGACGCCCAAAACGGCATGGCGCTACTTTGACCTGCTGGGCACCATCCAAAACGAGCTCAATATTCCCTGCGGCTACGACACCGACGTCAACGTCGCCTGCCTGGGCGAGGTCACCTTTGGTTGCGCCCAGGGCCTCACTGACGTGGTGTATCTGACCATCGGTACCGGCGTGGGCGGCGGCGTGCTCTCGCGCGACCCGCGCGACACCATCGGCGAGCACAGCGGCTGCCCCTTCCACGACAACTGCCTCGAGGGCCTCATCGCCGGTCCCGGCGTCAAAAAGCGCTGGGGTGGCAAGAGCGCCGGAGACATGGCCGATGACCCGGAGGCCATGGACCTGCTCGTCGGCTATCTGGCGCAGGCGCTCATGACCTACATCCTGTGCTACGCACCGCAGAAGATCGTCATCGGTGGCGGCGTGGCCGACCACACCCCCATCGTGCCGCTCGCGCGCAAGAAGTGCGCCGAGATGCTCAACGGCTACATCGTCACGCCCGAGATGGCCGACATTGATAGCTATATCGTCAACAACAGCCTCGAGGGCAAGCAGGGCATTATGGGCTGCTTGGCCCTGGGCGCTCAGGCGCTTCAGTAGCAGACGCACCCACAGGGCGTGGCGCGCCCGGCAAATCCGACCTACGGAACGACGCGACCACGCCTCATATAAGCCCTCAAATAAAAAAGGCCGCCTAGGACCAAACAATACGTCCTAGGCGGCTTTTTTGGCGCGCATCAGCGGCCGTAAGAGATATCGGAGCACAACGCCCGTTGCCGCACCACAGCAGTCGATCATCACATCGGTGATCATGCCGGCGCGTCCCGGCACAAAGAGCTGAATCGTCTCGTCGATCGAGGGAATCAGCAGCAGGAACACCGCCGTGGGCAGCAGCACGTCAAAGGTGCGCCGGCCCTCAAAATCAAAGGCGTGCGTTGCCAAGATACCGAGCACCATATACTCGGTAAAATGCGCGCACTTGCGAACAACAAAGTTGGTCACCCATGCATATGGAAGTCCCACGCCGTGCAGGAAACCGCGGATAGCTTCCATGACTGTTAGGCTCAGCGAGCCCGACCCCGAGCCGGGAACCAGCGAATTGCCCCAGATCAAGAGCGCCATCAGGCAGGTCACGACCGCCCATTTTAGATTGATCTTAACCATGCAGAAGTTATGCCTCCGCGCGGAGCGGCGCGAAGCTGGCGGTACCGCCCTCGATAACGCTCAGATAGGCACGGCCCGTACGCTTGGCGGTAGAGGACTGCAGGCGCTCGATCTCTTCCTCGAGGATCTGATTGACGCGCTCGTGACGACGATTTTCCATAATGCCGGCGGCAATAGCCTCGGCTCGCTCGATGCTCTCACGCGAGATGCGGGCAGTATCCTCGGGGAACACAGCGCTGTGACGGCCGACATAGGCGGGGGCAGCAGGCTGAGGGGCAGTGACGGGAGCGGGGGCTGCAACAGGAGCAGGCTCGTCAATCTCATCCAGAATCGCGGTGGCGGCGGCCCACATGTCCTCGTGGCCTGAGTAATCGGCCATAGGAACATCAACCTCGAGCGAAGCGTCCGGAAGGTCGCCGGTGTCGATGCGATCTTGGGCATCAATCGATGCGGTGATGGCTGCAGGCTCATCGAGGTCATCGAGATCGATGTCCGCGACACCGGAGATGATAGGCATGCTGGCGAGGTTTGCGTTGTACGGCGCAGCCTCAGCCGCCTGCTGCTGGGCAGGAGCGCCCCAAAGCGAGCTTTCGGCGGCGCGGCGGGCGGCAACGGCCTCCTCGTCCGCGGTCATGGCTTCATCAACGTACGAATTATCGGCAGAAGCGTTCGCGTCCGCCGAGGTAGCGCTGTAGGCGTTATTGGCTGCCGCGTTGGCGACGAGTGCCACGAAAGCCGCCGTGCTGCCCGCAGGGGCGGCCTGGGAGCCAGACACGGCGCGTGCCGCGGCGGCGATGTCGTCGCGATTGAGGGAGCCGGACTGCCCGCCGTTGGTGAGCTCGTCGATGGCGACTTGATAGACGTCGCGCGAGTGTGCAGGGTCGCAGCTCACCGGCGAATCGTCGTCGAGCATACTGTCGATCATAGACCAAGCCTCGTCCTCGCCCATAGCATCTGCGGCTCGAGCGATGGTAGGGACACCATCATCGGCATGACGGCGCTGGAACGCACCAGTCAGGCCGGAAAGGAATGCCGAGGTAGACTGCTCCGACTGAGCCTGAGAAGCAGAAGTCGCAGCGTAAGGAGTCGCATCCTGCTGCTGAGCTGGAATCGAGGCGGTCTTGAACTCTCTTTGATGCTGATTGAGATTGGCGGCACCGCCCATGGCATCGGGCTGGAACAGACGCTCTTCACGCTGCGCACGATACTCGGAGATACCCAGCGAGGCGGCATAGATGCCCACGCCCGCCACCGCGCCCACGGCGAAGGGAACCGCACCCGCCACGACCGTCTCGTTCACCGACGAAAACGGCAGCGTCGCGGCATACATAACCACGGGAGCGGCAAGGCCGATCCCGCACGAAAGTCCGGCAAGGACTGCTCGTTGTGTTGCATCAGAAGAAGCCATGAGCTCTCCCCATCTTCCAGCACCCAAATCGCATCATTCAGTTGGCTGCGCGAGAGAAGATGAAGCGGGGCTATGCCCCAAAGCAACGGTATATGGTTCGTTTCATCTGCGTTTTCCGTCGCGAAGCTTAAAAGCTATTATGCGAAACCGCCCTGTCGATTGCAAGCGACGATGTCGGATTGAAACGGGAAACCTGCTGCTCGTCGGTCTTACGGTCAAAAATAAGCGCGGAGCGGCGCTATGGAAAAGGGCCGAGGCTCAAAGCCCCGACCCTTTATCGCATTGATGACTATCGCTGCGCGCGGATGACAACCTAGAACGTCTGCTCGTAGTCGCTGTGTTTTTTGGCCGAACGCACCAGGAACTCCTGGTTGGTGTTGGTGCCCTTAAGACCCTTGATAAACGATGCGGCCGCGCGCTCGGTGTTGTTCATGCCGGCAAGAATGCGACGCAGGCCAAAGACAAACGGACGCATCTGCTCGTCGACCAACAGGTCCTCGTTACGCGTACCGGAGGCAACGGGGTCGATAGCCGGGAAGATGCGGCGGTCGGCCAGGTCGCGGTCGAGCTTAAGCTCCATGTTGCCGGTGCCCTTGAACTCCTCGAAAATGACCTCGTCCATCTTGGAACCGGTGTCGATGAGGGCAGAGGCCAGGATGGTGAGCGAGCCGCCGTTCTCGATATTGCGGGCTGCACCCAGGAAGCGCTTGGGCGGATACAGTGCCGCCGAATCGACGCCGCCCGAAAGGATGCGGCCCGAGGCGGGCGCCGCCAAGTTGTAGGCGCGGGCGAGGCGCGTGATGGAGTCGAGCACCACCACGACGTCGCCACCCAGCTCTACGATGCGCTTGGCGCGCTCGATGACGAGCTCTGCCACGCGGGTGTGGTTGTCGGCAGGCATATCGAAGGTCGACGCCACAACCTCACCCTTGATGGAACGCTGCATATCGGTGACCTCTTCGGGGCGCTCGTCGACGAGCAGGCAGATGAGGTGCACCTCGGGGTTGTTAATCGAGATGGACTGGCAGATCTTCTTGAGGATCGTGGTCTTGCCGGCCTTGGGCGGGGACACGATCAGGCCGCGCTGGCCCTTGCCAATCGGCGACACGATGTCGATGGCGCGACCGGTGATGGAATCCTTGCCGTGCTCCATGCGCAGCGGCTCATTGGGATAGACCGGGGTGAGGTCGCCGAACTTGGGGCGGTTGCGAATCTGCTCGGGGTCCAGACCGTTGACGGTCGTGATTTTGGCGAGGCCGGCGCGCTTGTCGCCGCCGCGCGAAGGACGCAGCGAGCCCTCGATGACGTCGCCCGTGCGCAGGCGCGCGGAGCGGATGAGGTAGGCGGGCACGAAGGCGTCGTCGTTGGACTTCATGTAGCCATGGGCGTGGATGATGCCGGAGCTGTCCGGGCGAATCTGCAGAATGCCCTTGATGTCGCGGAAGCCCTCGGCCTTCGCGGCGGTGACGTAGATCTCCTCGACGAGCTCGGCTTTCTTCTTGCCGGTCGTCTCGATCTCGAACTCCTTGGCCTTCTCGCGAAGTTCGGCGACCTTCATGGCAGCGAGCTCCTCGCGCGAAAGCGTGGGCTCGGTGGGAGCGGCATTACGCTCCTTGTTGCGTTGCTTGCGATCGCGCTGGCGGTTGCGACGGTCGTTGTTGCGCTCGTCCTTGCGCTCGTTGCGCTCCTCGTTGCGCTTGTGCTGGCGACGGTTGGGGCGAGCGCCGTCTTCGCCCTCGGCGGGGGCGGCACCATCGGTTGCGGCGGTATCAACATTGGCCGCAGCGGCGTCATTGGCCTCGGCGCCAGAATCAACCTGCGCTTCGACATCAACCTGCTGCTCGGCGGCCTTGGCCTTAACGGACTTCTTACGGCCGCGCTTGGACTTCTCGGATGCAGGCTGTTCGACGTCCTGGGGCTCGACGGCATTAGTCGATGCATCGGCGGTCGTCTCGGCGGAATCCTCGGACGCGCCCTTCTTGGCAGCCTTAGCCTTGGACGTGCGCTTAGCAGCAGTGCGACGGCTGCGACCGGGACGGACGTCGGCGGGCTCGGCATCGGCAGAAACGGCCTTGGAAGTCGTAGCATCCTGGACGGGTGCATCGGCAGCAGTTGAGGACTTGGCGGTCGCCGCAGCATCCCGAGCGGCGGCGGCTGCGGCTGCGGCCTTCTCGGCCTCGACAAAGGCCTTGGGCTTGCGACCGCGACGGTGCGGGCGCAAAGCCGGATCGACAACGGGAACTTCGCTGGCCTCGACAGGCGCAGCGGGCTCAACAGGCGATGTGCCCTCCCCTGCCGCGGAACGGACCGAAGCCTCAGTGAGCTCGGGGGTTACCTGTTCAGCAACCTGCTCGGCCTTAGCAGCCGTGCGACGGCGTGTGCGCGGTACCGGCTTCTCGGTCGGCTGGTCGGCGACAGGAGTCTCGGTGGCGGCAGGCGTCTCGGGCACAGACGGAGCTGCAAGCTCGGTCAGAGCCGCGGCCTCGCGCTCGGCAGCACGACGGCGGGCGCGCACCACCTGAGCCTCGCTAATCTGCGCCAACGCACGTGCCTGCGCGACCTCATCGGAAATCGGCGCCGAGGAGTCAGCTGCAACGGTGAGCTTGGCGCGCGTCGTGCGCGTGGTACGGCGCTTGGGCTTGGTGACCTCCTCGCCGTCAGCGGCAGGCTTGGCCGTGCGGCGCGTGCGCTTGGGCTTTGCCGGAGCAGCCTCCTCACCAGTTGCAGGCACGGCCTTCTCAGCCGCTACAGGCATAGGCGTCGAAGCAGCCTTAGGCGTCTCAGGAGCCGAGGCTTGCGCGGGCGCCGCGACCTGGTCCGACGCAACCGGTGCAGCGGGAGCGGCTTGCGTCGTCGTTATTTCGTTTTCTTGCTGTTGATCAGACACAGTGTTTGCTCAACTTTCTTTTCAAGCCCTGTGATCACATGCTCCCTGCATAAACCTTCAGGGCGGCTAAACAGTCTAGTTCCGTCAAATACCGACGGACATCATTGATCTGTATCGAGATGATTGCGTCATATACGCAGCGTTAGTGTAACACAACCGCAACCACCTGCAACTTAGTCATTGGGAACGCTCTTAAACGACTAGTCAAAAGGGGCACTCTTTGGTTTAACACCCACAAATCTGACTGCCTCCGCCAAAACTATGGCGGTTTACTACGATGAATCGCTCAACCGCGACCACTCCGAAACTTGTTGAACTAAAACCGCAGGTAGATGCCTTGCACTTTTTAGCGAAAAGCCGGCGTGGTTGGAATACCTCAATTCATCGTAGTAAATCGACATAGTTTCGTATTTCCAGCAGTTCCAAATTCGTCAATACGTCGGCGTTTGCAAAAAGCCCGACCTCCGTGGGAGATCGGGCTTTCAAGGCTTAGTTAAACCAAGTCTGTACGGTCAAATGACTCGCAGATTACATCTGCTCGGGCGCGGAAACGCCAACAAGGGTGAGCACCAGGGCGAGCGTCACGCGGACGGCGTCGCAAGCGGCCAGACGGGCACGCGAAAGCTCGG
>CABUBY010000056.1 GCA_902489955.1 uncultured Collinsella sp.
CGCCCCGCCGGGGAGCGTCCAGGTGCGCAAATGCGCGGCGCGCTCAAAGCCGCCAAGGCTGGCAACAAGAAACTCGCCGCCCCAAATGGTCCCATCGGTGCCGGCGCCGGTGCCGTCAAAGGCGATGCCAAGGACACGCGCGTCGGTTGTAAGCTGGCCCGCGGCGATGGCCTCGGCCATTACGCTCGCGATATGCGCATGATGGTGCTGCACCTCGACGAGCGGCAGATTGCATTTTCGCGCTTGCTCGCGCGCCCACTGGCTCGATAGATAGCTGGGGTGCACATCGCAGGCCAAAGCGGCGGGCGCCAAGTCAAAGAGATCTTCCAAGCGCGTGCGCGCGGCGTTCCAGGTATCGAAGGTTTCGCCGTTTTCAACATCGCCGATATGCTGCGACACAAAACAGGTCGCTTCGCCGTTCGTCCCTTCACGCGTGAGCGCAATCGTGGCCTTTTGTTGCGGCCCGCAGGCGAGTACGCAGGACGGAGCGCTGTCGAGCGCCGGCAACGACAGCGGTTGCGGCGCATATCCGCGTGCACGACGTACGGGCATGACGTCGCCGTCGACCACGCGTACCACGGAGTCGTCGTAGCGCGACAGGATCGCGCGGTCGTTGCCGAGCAGCGCGTCGGCGATGCCGGCGGCAACGAGATGCTCCCATGCAAGGGCGTCGTCGGTCTCGATGGGCTCTTCGCTCAGGTTTCCGCTGGTCATGACCAGCGCGTGCATGTCATGCGACGCGGCAGCTGCAAGCAGCAGATGTTGAAGCGGTGTATAGGGGAGCATGACGCCGAGCTCGGGCAAGTCGTGCGCGACAGATGGTGCGAGGGCGAGGATGTCGGGGGAACCGCCGTTGCCCTCGCCAACAGTGCGCCGGCGCAGCAGCACAATGGGGCGGATACTGCCGGCCAGCAAGCCGCGCTCAGCGTCGTCGATATGGCACAGGCGCCCGGCATCGGCAAGACTGCGCATCATGACGGCAAGCGGCTTGTTGCTGCGGCGTTTGCGGCGGCGCAGCTCGGCCACCGCCTGCTCGTTGGAGGCGTCGCATGCCAAGTGAAATCCGCCCAGTCCCTTGATGGCGACGATACCGCCGTTGGCCAGCAGCTCAACACAGCGGTCGATAATGGCGTCGCTGGCCTCGCGTGTGGTGCCGACGGCCGGTGTCGCGGACGAATTCCCGCACGCATCGCCGTTCACAGCCTCATGCCACGTAATATGCGGCCCGCAATCAAAGCAGGCATCGGGCTGTGCGTGAAAGCGACGGTCGAGTGGATCGGCATACTCTGCGGCGCAGGCGGGGCACATGGGGAAACGGTCCATCGAGGTAGCCGCTCGGTCATACGGCAGCGACCGGATGATGGTAAAGCGTGGGCCGCAGTTAGTGCAGTTGATAAAGGGGTAGTGATAGCGTCGGTCGGCGGGATCGAACAACTCGCGCAGGCAATCGTCGCAGGTGGCGATATCGGGCGAGACGAGCGTCGTGTGCGCGGTCTGGTCCTGCGACGCCACAATGTGAAAGCCCTGCTCATCGGCAGTGCTCCAGCCGCCAGGCTCCAAATTCGCAATATCGACTCGCTCAACGCGAGCCGCCGCGGGCGCATGCTCAGAAAGCGCGGCGACAAATCCGTCAACCGCCTCGGCACAAGCGTGCGCCTCGATATGCACGCCGTCGCCCGCATTGAGCACCCATCCGCAAATGCCATACGCAATGGCCTCGCGATACACAAACGGCCGCATGCCAACGCCCTGCACAATGCCCGTCACATGAATATGCACATGCCGCATGCGACACCCCTCATCAAAACCGACCAAAAAAGGACAGGTTTGTTTTGGTAGGTAAAACGCTAAACCTGCCAAAACAAACCTGTCCCTTTTTGGCAGGTGCGCTGCGGGAAATCCCGCTACAGCCCCAAGCTCTGCTTGGTGGCGGCGCACGTGAGCTCGCCGTGCTTAACGCCGCGCAGGCCCAGCAGGCGGTCAGCCAGCTCGTAGACACGTTCGCCGCGACCCTTGAGCGCCAGAATCTCCAAGCAGTTGTGGTGATCCAGATGCACGTGCATGGTCGATACGATCTCGTCGGTGTAGTCGTGCTGCACTTCGTCCAGACGGCGCGTCAGGTCGCCGGTATGGTGGTCGTAGATCATGGTGAGCGACCCGATAACATGCTCATCGGGCGTGCGCATCTGCTCCTTGGCGATCGAGGCGCGAATCAGGTCGCGCACGGCCTCGGAGCGGTTGGCCACGTCGCCGCGGCGCGCGATCTGTTCGTCAAAACGGCGCAGCAGGTCGTCCGGTGCGGTAACCGAAAAGCGGACCAGCTCGGAGCCGGAGCCACTACAGTGGCAGCCTGCGTCACCATCCGCCCCGTGCGGATGCTCGTGCTCGTACCCGCAGCCGTGCTCATGTTCGGCCACGTTACACCAGCTTCACGGAGCCGACGGAGTTGTGGTCGGCCTCGATGGCTTCCTCGTAGCCCTCGAGCGCGTCATGCGCCTCGTGCAGCGCGGCCATGGCGGCCTCGAGCTTGGCGCCGATGCGCTCCATGTCAAAATTCTCGGTCGCATGCAGCAGCTGATGGCTCCACTCATGAGCGAGCTCGATGGTGTCGTCGACCTGTTTGACGCTCATGGCAAGCTGGCTCATGTTCATTCCAACATCATGCATGGAAAATCTCCTTTTGTATGGGGCAGTTCAGTGGTTCAGATTTTACTACGCCCGCTCTGCGCGCAGCTGCATAAGAAAACGGGTACGAGTCTGTGCGACCCGCACCCGTTCACTGGGGGCTGTTTGTGACTACCATACTATCCGTGGTTGCACTCGGTGCATCCAGAAGTCCGGCGAGCGGTGCAAAAGCGCTCATGGACGGCGGGTAAGTAACAAGCGTATTACAGATGCTTCTCCAGCAGCGCCTGCAGCCTCGTCTTGGGCAGAGCGCCAACCGAGCGGTCAATCTCCTCGCCGTTCTTAAACACAATCAGCGTGGGGATGCTCATGACGCCATACTTCATGGCCAGGTCCTGGTTGTCGTCGACGTTGCATTTGGCAACGGCAAGCTTGCCCGCCAGCTCATCGGCAACCTCGTCAACGATGGGCGAGAGGGAGCGGCAGGGACCGCACCACGGTGCCCAAAAATCGACCAGCACGGGCAGGCTGTCGTTAACGACGGAATCGAAGTTCTCGGGGGTAATCTGCTTAATGTCAGCCATGGTGACCTCCATAATGTGACGCGGCTCAGCCGCGTAAAACTCAGTACGACCGTGCTTATACCCAGCCGCCCGCAAAGCAACCACTCGCGGGCAGCTCTTTTATATAATGGTGGGCACGCAAACGATTGGAGAGCGCATGTCCACGTCACAAAGCCAGAAAAAAGAAGCCATCGCCCAGGCGGCCGAGCAGGAGCTCACATCGCTTGCGGTCCGTGGCGTGCGTATCGCGGGCAACGCGTGCTCGCCGATCGTGCTGGTCAAAGGCGATTTGGACGAGGCCGAGCGTTCGGGTGGCGAGCTTGCCGCCGGCCCGGATGGCGCGGCGTTGCGCAAGGCGCTTGGGGCCATCGGCTACGCGCCCGAGGATTTTTGCGTGCTGGCAAGCGTCGCCGGCGTGGGTGACGGAGCGGTCGCGGTGGGCGAGACTCTGCCGTGCGAGCTGTTCCGCGAGGCGCTCGAGGCCTTGGACCCCGAGGCGGTGCTACTGCTCGACAACAACGCGGCCGATGCCATGCGCGAGACCTACGCCGATATGCTCGTGGCGATCGATGACTTCGACACCGCCATGCTCAAGCCCGGCCTGGTCGCCCATGTGCAGGGCCGCCGCGTGCTCGCGCTCGACGGCTTTGAGGCGGCACTCACCGACAAGGCCGCTAAGCAGCGCATGTGGGCCTATATCAAGCAGCTGACTCCGGCGACCGCTCCGCTGTAGCGGATTGGCGCCGGCGAGCGATTGCCTGGCGGGCAAGGCACGCCTCGAGATCGGCGCCGCACTTCTACATCACAGCGCGCAGCTCAAACCGATCGCCGTTAATGCGGAACTGGCAGTTACCATTCATGCGTTCGACGGCAAGCTTAATGCTCTTGGTTCCAAAGCCGTGTCCGGTGTGCCCGGCTACGGGCATGCCGTCGACCATGCGCGGCGCGCGGTCAAACGTGTTGGAAACTAACAGCAGCAGCTGGCCGTCCTCTAATCGCAGGTCAAAGTCGACGAATCGCTTTCCTTGGGGTGCGGCGCTTGCAGCGGTGATAGCGTTTTCCAAGGCATTTGAGAGCACGCTAAACAGGTCGGCGTCACCTACGTGGATGGTTTCGGGTACGGCGGCGCGCAGGTTGGCGGTAATGCCGTTTCTATTGATATCCGAGTTAAATGACGAAAGCGCGATGTTTACGGTCTCGTTGGCGCAGAAGCGGCGTACGGCGGTGCGATCGCCGGCTTCGCAGAGTTCATCGATGCGTTTGAGCGCCTCGTCGGTGTGGCCCTCCTCAATTAAAGCGGCCAGGCCGCGTAGGAAGTGGCGCATATCGTGGCGAAGAATCGACAGCTCGCGCCCAGATTGACGCCAAGCCTCGAGCTCTTTGATGGCGGCGCTGTCGCGGGTTTCGAGCATCCAGCGCTCTCGCTCGGCGGTTTCCTTTTCTTCGTATTCGCGCAGGTAAACGGCAAGAAACATAAGATAGAAGGCACAGAGCGCAAATGCCAAAAACTCAACCGTTACCACCGAGCCCGAGTGGAACAGCGTGGTGTAGACGTTGGTGGCATAGTCAAAGACGTAATAGACGAGCGGCAGGATTAAAAGGATGCCCAGCTCGGTGGTGATTTTAATCGCCAAGCGTGGACCGATGTCGCCGGCCCAATGCAACAGGACGGCAAAGACGGCGAGTGTGGTCGCGATGCGCGCCAGATAGTACGCGATCTGAGAATCGGTTGCGGCAAATGCGGCGATGCCCATCCAATTGCTGAACTGGCAGCTCAGGTAGGCACTGGTAACGCCCAGGATGGCGAGCAGCGGACTCAGGCGATAGCGTACGCACAGGTAGACGACAAGCGGCAGATGCACGACGAGCGGATAGACCTGTCGGGCGAAAAGCTCGCCGCCGACGGCATTGGCGAGGCCGAATGCACATCCGGTTACGGCACCGACCCCCACCAGCTCGAGCGAATGGCGGCCGTTGATCTCGACACCGCACAGCGCCGCCGAGGCAAAGACGCCAAAGAGCAACGTCGTCGCATGGTGGATTGCCCAAAGTACCAGTTCTGCCGAGGAAAGCATCAGCGTCTCCCGCCCTCGAACCGCACCGCAAAGTAGGCGTCTTGGAATCCCTGCTTGCAGCTGCGCGCGAGCGGTATGCACACGCCCGAGCGCATGACGATTTCCGTGCGGTTAAAGTGGTCGATGTTGCGCAGATTGACCTGGTAGCTGCGGTGGCACTTAAAGAAGGTCGCGTTTTGGGCCAGCCGGTCCTCGATGCTGCGGAACGACTCGAGTGCCTCGATATCGCGTCCGTCGCGCAGGTGGAAGACCACGTGCTTGTTGCGCGCCTCGGCATATTCGATGTCGGACAGGCGCAGGGCGTGGTAGCCAAAGGAAGTTTTGATCACGAGCTCGTCGGTTGCCGCCGGGCGCATGCTCGAAAGCTCGTCGAGTAATCGCGCCAGGCGTTCGTAAGTCACGGGCTTGAGCAGATAGTCGAAGGCGCGGACCTCGTAGGATTCCAGCGCGAACTCGGGCGACGAGGTGAGGAACACCAGGCGCACGGCGGTGTCGGCCTGGCGCAGTTCGCGTGCGGTGTCCATGCCGTTGACGAGCGGCATGATCATGTCGAGCAGAATGATGTCGGCGCGCGATGCGGCATGGCGGGCCAGCAGGTCCTCGCCGCGCGTGACGAGCGCAACATCGACCGCCGTGCCCGTCTCGGTCGACCAACGGTCGATCATCCGGTGCAGCCTATCTAGAAAAGCGACATCATCGTCGCAGGCAATAATCTTGAGCATTCTGAGCCCCCTTAGTAGTTCGATTTTGCCACATTGGGTGCGGACCGCCTGCGGAGGCGTGTCCCATTTGCGTCCCGCGTCGTGCAACTCGCGCCAAGCGGTATTGCGGTGGCGAAAGATGCCCCTTGCGCTATCGAAAGCCCGGCTATCCTCAGCTTGCCAGTTCGAAAATGGACCTGCCACATGATTGAATCTTTATTTCAACTTTACACCTAGGTTTACAGCTGTCTTGTCAGCTGTAAACCTAGGTGTCATACTAAAGCCCCAAGATTCGCCAAAAGAGAGGGGCCTTGATGGCACAGAGCGCGAACATGGATGCGTCGGAGCTTGCACGCGATATCGCGGCCGGCCTAGCATCGGCAACGACGGCAACGGAGCGCGCGGCACTGGTGCCCGCAGAGCTCGTCGAGGCCATTCAGCAGCTAAAAACCCAACGTGACGCGGTGATCCTGGCGCACTATTACGTGGCGCCCGAGGTGCAGGCCGTGGCTGATTACGTCGGCGACAGCTTCTACCTGGCAAAGCTCGCCAAGAGCCTGCCGCAGCAGACTATCGTGCTGTGCGGCGTGGAGTTTATGGGCGAGAGCGCCAAACTGCTCAATCCCACTAAGACCGTGCTGCTGCCCGAGCCGGGCGCGGACTGCCCCATGGCGCACATGGTCAAGCGCGAGACAGTCGATGCAGCGCGCGCCGAGTACGGTGACGACCTTGCCGTGGTCTGCTACGTCAACTCCACGGTCGAGATCAAGAGCTGGAGCGACGTGTGCGTCACCAGCTCCAACGCCGTTAAGATCGTGTCCGAGCTGCCGCAGCAGCATATCCTGTTCATTCCCGACCAAAACTTGGGCCGCTTCGTAGCCGAGCAGGTGCCGCAAAAGCACGTCATCCTCAACAACGGCTACTGCCCGCGCCATCACATCATCACCGTCGAGCAGATCGTCGACGCGACGGAGGCCCACCCCGACGCGCTCGTGCTGGCGCATCCTGAGTGCAAGGCCGACGTTCTGGCCGAGGCCGACTACATCGGCTCCACCGCCGGCATCATCAAGTATGCCGAGGAGTCCGACGCGAGCGAGTTCATTATCGTGACGGTCCGCGGCGTGCTCTACGAGCTCGAGCGCCGCTGCCAGGGCACCGGCAAGAAGTTCTACTTCCCCGCGGTGCAGCCCACCTGCGTCAACATGGATCTCATCACGCTCGAAAAGCTCGTGCGCTGCCTGGAGACGGGCGAGGGCGAGGTGCAGATTGGCGTGTCGGACGAGGCCGCCGATCAGGCCAAGCTCACGCTCGACCGCATGCTCGAGTACGCAGCGCGCTAGAACAATGCGGCATGAGGGACGGTCCCTTATGTCACATTCAAGGGAGAGGATTCCTGTGGAAACCAAGCAATACCCCGATATGGAGTGCGACGTCGTTATTGCCGGCTGCGGCGTAGCGGGCCTGTATGCGGCTCTCAACCTGCCGACGAGCATGCGCGTGATCATGCTCTCCAAGGGCGCTGTCGACGAGTGCGATTCGATGCTCGCACAGGGCGGCATTTGCGTGCTGCCCGAGGGCTCGGACTACGATGCCTTCTTTGAGGACACCATGCACGCCGGCCACTACGAGAACCGCCGCGAGAGCGTCGACATCATGATCCGCTCGAGCCGCTCGGTCATCAACGACCTGCTGGCGATGGGCGTGGACTTTGAGCGCAAGGCCGACGGCAGCCTCGACTTTACCCGCGAGGGCGCGCACAGCCGTCCGCGAATTGCCTTCCATGCCGACATTACGGGCAAGGAGATCACGACCAAGCTGCTCCAGGCCGTTCGCAAGCTGGATAACGTGCAGATTTTGGAGCACGTGGCCATGACCGACATTCTAACGGGCGAGCGTGACGGCGCCACGGTGTGCACCGGCGTCGTCGCCGTTCCCGTGGACGAGGACAACTCGGTTCGTCCCGCCGACGAGCTGACAAATGCCGCCGAGGGCGTGCATGCCGGCGAGCCGTTTAAGATCCATGCCCGCCACACGCTGTGGGCGACGGGCGGTATCGGCGGCGTATACGACCATTCGACCAACTACCCGCAGCTCACGGGCGATGCCTGCTACATCGCTCAGGAGCATGGCATTAAGATGGAGCACCTGGACTACGTGCAGATCCACCCCACGGGACTGTTCTCGCCGCAGCCAGGCCGCACCTTCC
Source organism: uncultured Collinsella sp. (assembly GCA_902489955.1). Taxonomy (GTDB): domain Bacteria; phylum Actinomycetota; class Coriobacteriia; order Coriobacteriales; family Coriobacteriaceae; genus Collinsella. The sequence continues at coordinate 8,171 of CABUBY010000056.1, forward strand.
TGATCAGCGAGAGCTGCCGCGGCGAGGGCGCGATTTTGCTCAACGCCGCCGGCGAGCGCTTTACTGACGAGTTGCAGCCGCGCGACGTGGTCGCCGCCGCTATTCGTGAGCAGATGAAGCAGGACGGCACCGAGCACGAGTGGCTGAGCTTTGCCCCCGTCGAGCGCGACGTGGTGACCGGGCACTTCGCCAACATCCGCGCGCGCTGCCTTGAGGACGGTCGCGACATCTTGGATGAGCCCATCCCCGTCACACCCACGCAGCACTACTTTATGGGCGGCGTGTGGGTCGACAAGGACGGCTGCACCTCGATGCCCGAGCTCTACGCCGCCGGCGAGACGGCCTGCAACGGCGTTCACGGCAAGAATCGCCTAGCTTCCAACAGCTTGCTCGAGTCCCTAGTCTGGGGTCGCCGCGCTGCTTGGCGTATGCGCACCGGCGAGTCGCTGGCCGTGGAGCAGGCGGGCGAGCCCGCGCTTGATGGACGCCATCGCGCCCTGAGTTCCGATACCCTTGCAATCGATGATTTGGCCTGTGCCGCCGGCACGCAGGCCGTGGAGGAGTAGACCATGAATCCCATTACCATGAAACTCGTCGTCGATGATCTGATCCTGCAGGCTCTGCGCGAGGACATTACGTTTGAGGACGTGAGCACGGCGAGCGTGTGCCCCACGGCGCGCCCCGCCACGGTGGAGCTTATCGCCAAGGCCGACGGCATCATCGCCGGTCTGGACGTGTTCGCCCGCACCTTTGAGCTGCTGGACCCGCAGAGCTCGGTGCTGTTTGATGTTGCCGACGGTGACGAGGTGCACGCCGGCGACCACGTGGGCCAGGTGCGCGGCGATGCGCGCGTGCTGCTTTCGGGCGAGCGCGTGGCGCTCAACTACCTGCAGCGCATGAGCGGTATCGCTACCTATACGCACAGAATGGCAGCGGCGCTCGAGGGTACCAAGACCGTGCTCGTCGACACACGCAAGACCACGCCGGGCATGCGCGTGTTTGAGAAGGCGGCGGTTGAGATCGGCGGCGGCAGCAACCATCGCTACAACCTGTCGACAGCCGTCATGCTCAAGGACAACCACATCGATGCCGCCGGTGGCGTGACGCGCGCGATCGAGATGGCGCGCGCCCACGCGTCGTTTACCACGACGGTCGAGATTGAGTGCGAGAACCTGGACATGGTACGCGAAGCCGTGGAGGCCGGTGCCGACATTATCATGTTCGACAACATGACCCATGACGACATGGCCGCCGCCATCGAGCTTATCGCCGGTCGCGCCAAGACCGAGTGTTCGGGCAATGTGGACGCCGACAACATTCGCGCCCTGGCTGATCTGGGCGTCGACTACATTAGCTCGGGCGCCCTGACGCACTCCGCGCCGATCCTCGACCTCTCGCTTAAGCACCTGCGTCTGCTGGACGGTAAATAATGAACGCCCGCGAGCGTCGCCGTGCCATCATGGCCGTGCTCGAGGGAGCCAAGGGGCCCGTATCGGGCAGCGCGCTTGCCCGCGAGGTGGGTGTGAGCCGCCAGGTCGTGGTGCAGGACATCGCCCTGCTGCGCGCCGATGGGCACGATATCGTGGCGACCAACCGCGGCTACGTGCCGCGAGTAGCCCCGCCGTGCCCACGCGTCTTGTTAAGGTGCGCCACAGTGTGGAGCAGGCGGGCGACGAGCTTACGAGTATCGTCGACGCGGGTGGCGCCGTGCTCAATGTGATCGTCAACCATCGTGTGTACGGCAAGATCACGGCCGACCTGGACATCCGCAACCGCCGCGATGTCGAGCGCTACCTAGAGGGCATCGCCAGCGGCAAGAGCTTCCCGCTGCTGACGGTGACCAGCGGCTACCACTTCCATCGCATCGCCGCGGAAGACGAGCAAACCCTTGACGAGATCGAGGCCATGCTCAAGGAAAAAGGCTATCTGGCAGACCTGATGCCCTACGAGGACGATCTGTCGTAGCCGACGCTGCAAACGTCCCTAAGCGGCAATCTGACGTTCAATCGTCGGTCGCGTACCACAAAGTACGCTTTCCTCCTCTTTCACGTCACCTTGCTCGCTTAGGGACGTTTTCGCTGACGTGAGCTCAACCTGCGACGGTGCCAAATTAGTTATCACACAAAAAAAGAGGCCTCCGCGGCGATGCGGAGGCCTCTTTTTTGTGCACGGTGTACTTTTGAGTGTGCAGGTGGGGGAGTGGTTACTCCTCGACGATCTCGGTGATCGCGCCAGCGGGGCAAGCGTCCTGGCAAGCGCCACAGGCGACGCAGGAGTCCTCGTCAGCGACGGTAGCGACGTCCTGGAGCTCCAGAACGCCAGCGGGGCAGGAGTCGACGCAAACGCCACAAGCGATGCACTCGTCGGCATCAATTACGGGATGAGCCATGGTAGTTTCCTCTCTGTTGACCGACGCTACAGGCGATGCGCGCCGGTTTGATTCGGGCAAAAACATACCACGGGAGCGACCGTTTGCAATACCCTCTGACCGGCATCTTCATACCGTTCGCCGAGTATGCCAAGGTTTACTAAAAAACGCGCAGGTGGGGCCGTTGAGCTGCGCAAATGTTAGCTAAAGGTGACTTGAAATATTGAGCTATTGCGCGCGCCTGCGGAAAGGGCATCCCGTTATTTAGCCGAAAACCGGGTCGCAGTTTCCGGTTGAGCCTTCAGACGGA
>CABUBY010000057.1 GCA_902489955.1 uncultured Collinsella sp.
GGCGAGCGCCGGGTATGCGAACGTGAAGGTACATGCCGCTCCGCGCGTGGGCATTATCTCGCTGGGCACGGAGCTGGTCGCGCCGGGTGAGCTGCCGGCGCGCGGGCAGATTCGCGATTCCAACTCGTCGGCGTTGATGGCCGAAGCACTCGATGCCGGCGCCGAGCCCGTGTTCTACGGCATTGCACCCGATGATGAGCAGGCGATTGCCGAGCTGGTGCATCGCGCCACGCGAGAGTGCGATTTTGTCATTACGAGCGGTGGCGCCTCTTCGGGCGATTACGACTATGTGACGGCGCTGGTCAGGCGCGAGGGCGAGGTGCTGTTCGATCGCATCTCGATGCGTCCGGGCAAGGCCATCACGTTTGGTCTGCTTGGGGACAAGCCATATTTGGGGCTTTCGGGCAATCCCGCGGCGGCGTATGTGGGCTTTGAGATGCTTGCCCGCCCGGCGATTCGCAAGATGCGCGGCTTTGCCGAGGGTGCGCGTCCCGTGCAACAGGCGACGCTCACGCATGGCGTGAAAAAGCGACAGCATCGCCGCTTCTTCGATCGCGCCACGGTTTTGCGCGACCCCGAGACCGGTGAGTTGTTGGTGACCGAGGCTAAGACGCAGAATTCGGCGCTGCTCGGCACGATGCAGCGGGCCAACTGCCTGCTGCGTATTGACGAAGGACCGTGCGAGCTCAAGGCGGGCGACGTCGTGGATGTCGTGCGTGTCGACCTGCCTGAGGACGCCGTGTTGTAGGAGGAATGCTATGGAGTTGAAGATATCGATCGTGACGTGTTCGGACACGCGCGATCTTGCACAGGACGAGGCTGGAGCCGTGCTCGAGGAACTCATCGTGGCGCAGGGATGGACGGTCTCCTCACACGTGGTCGTGCGCGACGACGTCAGCGAAATCGGTGATGCCATTGCGGAAGCCGCCGATGAGTGCCACGCCAATGTCGTGCTCACCTGCGGTGGCACGGGTCTTTCGATGCGCGATGTGACGCCCGAGGCGACGCGTACCGTCTGCGACCGTGATGTGCCGGGTATTGCCGAGGCAATCCGTGCCTACTCCATGACCAAGACGCGCCGCGCCATGCTCTCGCGCGCAGTGTGCATGCAGCGTGGGCATACGCTTGTCATCAATTTTCCGGGATCTACGAAAGCCGCCCGCGAAAGCTGGGAGGCCGTGAGCGACCAGCTGGAGCATGCGGCCCAAATGACGGCGGGCGGCGGGCACACCAAATAAGCGCACTACCTGCGGCGGAGCGACCTTACGGGCTGTTCCGCCTTTTTTATGCAGCGACAGCGGGGGCCGTTTCGTGGTTATCGGTAAAAGATAATTATCAGGTGAGGAATATTTATCGCAAACATTATTCGCACGAAAGTATAATCTAATTACAGAATAAAGCCCGTGGCGGGGTGCCCGGGCGTCGCGTTCGAAAGGGTTGAACATGTTCGATATGGTTTCTCGCCGCGGATTCGTCTCGCTTTCTGCTGTCGTTGCTGCCGGCCTTGGCCTTGCCGGCTGCTCCGGCAACAAGGCGTCCGAGCCGACTGGCTCCGATGCCGGTTCTGCTAAGGCATCTTCCAAGAAGGCTGTCGAGCTGCAGGTCTTCGCTGCTAACTCCCTCGAGAAGGCCCTGCCCGAGGTCCAAGAGCTCTACACCGACCAGACCGGCACCACGTTTGCCGACACGCAGTTTAAAGCCTCCGGCGACCTCGTCGAGCAGATGCGTGCCGGTGCCACGGTCGACGTGCTTATCACCGCTTCCAAGGGTACCATGGATGACGCTGAGACCGCAGAGCTTGTCGACGCCGACACGCGTGAGGACATGTTCGTCAACGACCTCGTGATCATTCGCGCCGAGGGTTCCGACACCAAGGTTGAGGCCATCGCCGACGTCGCGAACCTAGACGGCAAGATTGCCATCGGCGACGCCAAGACCGTTCCCGCCGGTAAGTACGCCAACCAGGCCCTGGCTTCCGTGGGCCTCTACACCGGCACCGAGGGCGACGACGGCGAGTACGCGCCCGAGCTCGCCGACAAGGTCGCACTGGCCGACAAGGTTGGCACCGCTGCTTCTTACGTCTCTACAGGCGACTGCCTGGCCGGTTTTGTCTACAGCTCCGATATCTTCCGCTACGACGGCATCGAGGAGGCCTTTGTGTGTCCCGAGGACTCGCACAAGCCCATCGTGTACCCGGGTGCCGTTGCCGAGAGCTCCGAGCACGCCGACGAGGCCAAGGCGTTTATCGACTTCTGTCTGTCCAACAAGAAGGCCCAGAAGATTTGGGCTAAGTACGGCTTTGAGCTTTCCGCGTAGTGCGGCTTGGCGCGATAATTCCATCGTTTTGTGTTTCACTCCGTCCTTGTATTCGCTTGGAGCTTTTCGTGCTTAATAGATTCCGCATGCTTGCCGCCTGTGCTTTGACCTTCGCGCTTTGCTGGGTGCCGGGATTTGCGTTTGCTGGGGACGCTGAGGACGGGGCCCAGGTTGCTGCGACCGCTCATGGGCTTTCCTATGGGATCGAGGATTTTGAGCGGTTGGCCAAGGGGACCGCTCGTGCCATGGAGGGCCAGCCTGAGGGCTACCGGTTTCCCGTTGACGAGGATGTGGACCTTGTAGTGGCGCCTGCTGCCGATCGCGTTGTGGTGTGGATATCGCCCAAGGCGGTCGAGAAGTATGGATTGGATCCGCAGGATAACGAGTGCGTATCGGGTCTCAAGGCCCTCGTCTGTAAGCTCGACAGTGCAAACTGCATGGGAGGTGCGCAGCTAGGGGACGTGGATCTTCCTTGGTATGTTACGGCGGAAACAACGTTTGAGGCCGGCGGGTATACCTATGGCTTTGACGAGCGCGGTGCGGATGGGGACCGCTATGTGGTGATTGCATCAGCCTCGGGTGATGCCAAGGGCGGCGCGCGTTGGCTTGATAGCGCTCAAATGGTAGAGGCATCGTCTGTCGTGTTGCGGGACGAGCGGGGGCCCTTGACCTCTCTGGCCTCCTTTTTGGGCGACATCGACTATCGCCCGTTTTTGGTGTCCATAAAAACGAGCGGCCTTGCCCTGCTGATTTCCTTTGCGCTGGGCCTGTTCGCCGCGTGGAAGACTATGGGTACCTCGAGTCGCATCAAGGGCCTGCTCGATTCGGTCTTCACGATTCCTATGGTGCTGCCGCCAACGGTCTGCGGCTTTCTGCTCCTCATGCTGTTTGGCCGCTCGACCGGGGTGGGCCAGTGGCTCATCGCGCACGGCGTCTCGCTTGTCTTTACCTGGCCGGCGGCGGTGATATCTGCCGTGGTGGTGTCGTTCCCGCTCGTCTATCGTACGGCACTCGGCGCCTTTGAGAGCCTCGACACGCAGATGCTCGATGCGGCGCGCACGCTGGGCTGGTCCGAGCGTCGCATCTTCACCAAGCTTATGATGCCCCTTGGGTGGCCTTCTATTGCCGCCGGTACGGTCCTCGCTTTTGCCCGCGCCATGGGAGAGTTTGGTTGCACCCTGTTCTTTGCGGGTAACTACGTCGGCATTACGCAGACCATCCCCATCGCCATCTACTTTGAGTGGATGGGCGGCAATACGTCGGTGGCCCTCTTTTGGGTCGTGGTCGTAATAGCGTTCAGCTTCCTGGTCATTCTGTTCATCAATATGTATACGGCGCATTCGCAAAAGTACCGTGAGCGCGGCCTGTCCCGCGCGGAGCGCAAGCAGGCCAAGCAGCTGGGCGGCCAGACCGATTCGCTCGACCCAGTCGGCGGCGATGCACTGCGTATCGATCGCGAGGCGCTGGCCGAGCTTATGCACGATGACACGGTCGCAAAGGGAGGTCGATAAGCCATGTCGCTTGTTCTGGATATCAAAAAGCGCTATCCGGGGTTCACTCTCGACATCCAACTCGAAGCCGGCGAGGAGCGCGTGGCCCTGCTCGGCGCCTCCGGATGCGGCAAGAGCTGCACCTTGCGTTGCATTGCCGGCGTGGAGACGCCCGACGAGGGCAAGATCGTCGTCAACGGCGTGACCTTTTTTGATTCGGCGGCAGGCATCAACCTGTCGCCCCAGGAGCGTAAATGCGCCCTGCTGTTCCAAAACTATCAGCTGTTTCCCAACATGACGGTGGCCGACAACGTGTGCGCCGGCGTAAAGGACGCGGGCGACGCCGCGGCGCGCAGAAAGCTTGCTGAACGCTACCTGGGCATTTTTGGCCTGGCCGATTTTGCCGACCGCTATCCCGCGCGCCTTTCGGGTGGCCAGCAGCAGCGCGTGGCGCTTGCCCGTATGGTGGCGGCGCACCCGGGCATCTTTATGTTCGACGAGCCCATGAGCGCACTCGATTCCTATCTTAAGAGCGCGCTCGAGCAGAACATGCTCGACCTGTTCGATGTGTGCAACCGCACCGTACTCTACGTGAGCCACGACATCGACGAAGCGTGCCGCCTGTGCGAGCGCATCTGCGTGATGCATAACGGACATGTTGAGGAGATCGGCTCCATCGAGGACGTGGTCCGCCGTCCGCAGACGCTGGCGGCGCTGCGTCTGACGGGCTGCAAGAACACAAGCCAGGCGCGCAAGATCGGCGACGAAGAAGTTGAGGCCCTCGATTGGGGCATGACCTTTAACGTGGGTCGCGAGGTTCCCGATAATGTGGCGTACCTGGGTATTCGCGCAAGCTACTTCCATGTTGACAATCGCGCGGAGCGGGGTCGTAACAGCTATGATTTGCACGTGGCCCGTGTGAGTGATTCGCGCTTTGAGCGGCTGGTGCTGCTGGACGTGCCGCGCGCTGATGCGCCCACGCGTCTGCAGTGGAAGGTCAACAAGGTGGGCGTGCCTGTCGACGAGCTGCCGCAAGCAGGCGAGACGCTGCGCATGCACTTCGATGCGAGTAGGATCCATTTGGTTTGTCGGTAGCGCCGGGTAATGCCGTCGGGGATATAAGCCTCGGCGGCTTTGTCTTGTCGCTCGCCGAATGAGGGATGACAAACTCTTATCAATCAAGATAATTATTTATTAAACGACGGCACACGACGCTGTCGTACGAATGTCAACGGTGTTCGCATGGTCGATGACCGCTGATATAGTTGCCTTCGATAAGATAAAAGGAGGGTGCGCACATGCCGCAGACGACATACATTCGCCGCGTTGCCGCGCGCGCCCTGTATATGGCTCGGAGTCGCATATGAGCAGGTATGTTCACGGCTCCGGGAGAGACGACGCACAGCTAAATAATCGACCGCAAGGCAGGTTCCCTAAAATTCCGGGTTTGAGCACGGCCGGGCAATCGTCGCCCGTCGTGCATCGATACCGCTGTTATCCGTTTTTGGTTCGAGAGGGGAACCGTCATGGCTGAAGAATTTGATTTCCATCCGATGTGGGAGAGCCTCGGCATGAATCTTGCCGACCACGATATGCTGCTGGGCGCCGTGGGCCAGATGTACGGCGATATGTTCCTTACGCAGAACAATCGCCCCAAGTCCACGTCCTACCTGGACTTTGTGGCCACCAACATCCATAGCGGTCGCATTAAGGAGATGCTCGACAAGAAGGAGGCCGGCGAGGCCACCAAGATCGTGGGCTCGTTCTGCGTGTACGTGCCCGAGGAGATCGTACTTGCCTGTGACGGCATCCCCGTGGGCCTGTGCTCGGGTGCCGACTGGGCAACGGACAAGGTCGAGGAGCACCTGCCGCGCAACACCTGTCCGCTCATCAAGAGCTTTGCCGGCTTTAAGCTGGGCGAGGTCTGCCCCTACATTGAGTCGAGTGACTTGGTGGTAGGCGAGAACACCTGCGACGGCAAGAAGAAAGCCTATGAGTTCTTTGCAACGCAAAAGAACATGTACGTCATGGATATTCCCAACGTGCACGACGAGTCGACGCTCGTGACCTGGAAGGCCGAGGTCAAGAAACTCGCCGCCAAGATCGAGGAAGAGTGTGGCGTCAAGATTACGCCCGAGCGTCTGAAGGCCGCCATCCACGCCGTCAATGAGAAGCGTCGCGCTCTGCAGCGTCTGGCTGCGACCCGCGCTGCCGACCCGGCGCCTATCAGCGGTCTCGATAGCTTGCTGACCGTTCAGGCCGCGTTTATGGACGACACGCCACGTCTGACCGGAGCCATCAACGATATGGCGGCTGAGTGCGAGCAGCGTGTCGAGGCAGGCGAGGGCGTGGCGTCCAAGGGGACCAAGCGCATCCTGTACACCGGCACGCCCATGGCCGTGCCCAACTGGAAGCTGTTCAACCTCATCGAGAAGGCCGGCGGCGTTGTGGTAGGCGAGGAGTCCTGCACGGGCTCGCGCTACTACAAGGACCTGGTCGACGAGTCCGGTGAGACGGTCGACGAGATGCTCGACGCCATCGCCGAGCGCTACTTTAAGATTAACTGCGCCGTCTTTACGCCCAACGATCAGTGTATGAAGGACATTGTCCAGATGGCCAAGGACTTGCATGCCGACGGCATCGTCGACGTGGCCCTGCAGTTCTGCACGCTCTACGAGATGGAGTCGTTTGCCGTGGAGAAGGCTGCCGAGGAGGCCGGCATTCCGTTTATGCACATCACGACCGACTACGCCGGCGAGGATGCAGGCCAACTGCAAACCAGGATTGAGGCTTTCTTGGAAACCATTTAGGGGTATCCGTCCCGGCGGCTTCCCCAGGCACCCGATCTTGCCGTTCAAACCATCGTTTGCGTACCAAAGTACGCGGCGCTTCTCTTTCACGGCAACCTCGGGCACCTGGGAAAGCCGTTTCCTTGGTTGGTCAAAAGGTTTGTTAAGGAGTTATATGTCGGAAAATATGGAGCAGCCGTTGCCATCCACGTTTGAGGAGTTCAACGAGCAGCGCAAGGCGGCGTTTATTCGTGTCAAGGATTACAAGCAGGCGGGCAATCGTCTGGTCGGCTTTTTGTGCAGCTATACGCCGCTCGAGATTATCGATGCCGCGGGCGCCTCGAGCGTGGCCCTTTGCGGTACGTCCGATGAGGTGATTCCCGAGGCCGAGAAGGTGCTGCCGGCAAATCTGTGTCCGCTCATCAAGTCGACGTATGGTTTTGCCTATTCGCAAAAGTGCCCGTTTACGTACTTTAGCGACATGATCATCGGTGAGACCACCTGCGACGGCAAGAAGAAGATGTACGAGCTACTCAACGAGCTCAAGCGCACGCACATTCTGCATCTTCCGCAGGGTCGCGATCGCGCCTACGAGCGTGAAGGCTGGTACGAGGAGTGCTGCCTGCTCAAGGAGGAGCTCGAGAACTTCTACGGCATCACGATTACCGACGATGACCTGCGCGCTGCCGTCCGTCGTCGCAACCGCTTGCGTGCGGCCCAGCTCGAGATGTTTGCGCTGCAGGCCAACCAGCCGGCGGCCATGAGCGGCGTCGACCTGATGAGCACCATGTTTGCCGGCACGTTCAGCTTTGATATCGAGGCCTATGCGCAGCAGCTGGAGCAAAAGATTGTCAAGCTGCGCGAGGCCTACGACGCGGGCGAGCGCCCGGTTGCGGCGGATGCCAAGCGCATTCTGATCACCGGCTGCCCGGTGGGCGGCGTGATCAACAAGATCGGTCGCACCATCGAGTCCAACGGTGGTGTGGTCGTGTGCATGGACGACTGCTCGGGCGAGCGCACGGCGGCCATGATGATCGACCCGGAGGCTCCCGACATCCTTCGCGCCATCGCCGACCGTTACCTGGATATCAACTGCTCGGTCATGACGCCCAACGACGGTCGTATGGAAAACACGCTGGCCATGTGCGAGAAGTATCACGTCGATGGCGTAGTGGAGAGCGTGCTCCAGGCGTGCCATACCTTTAACGTGGAGAGTGCGCGCATGCAGGAGGCTGTCGAGGGTGCGGGTATTCCGTATATGAAGATCGAGACCGACTACAGCAACGGCGACATGGGCCAGATCGAGACCCGCATCGCCGCCTTCATCGAAACCCTGTAGGACAAATGCGGCAAAGGGATAGTTGCTTTGCCGCATAGAAGGAGGATGTCGTGGTTGGCATTGGTATCGACATAGGCTCGACGGCCGCGAAGGCTGCAGTGGTGGAGACGGACGGCGCCATTGCGTGGACCTGCGTCATGCCGACGGGGTATTCGTCGGTCGATGCGGCCGAGCGCTTGCGCGGCGAGCTCGCTTCAGCCGACTATGACGTGGCTTCCGACGACGTGCGCGTGATCGCGACCGGCTACGGCCGTGTCGCCGTGCCCTATGCGCACAAGGTCGTGACCGAGATCACCTGCCACGGTACCGGTGCCGTGCGCCTGTTTGGCGATCACGGCACGGTGATTGACGTGGGCGGCCAGGACACCAAGGTCATTCAGCTTAAAAGTGGCCGCGTGGCCAAGTTTGCCATGAACGACAAGTGCGCTGCCGGTACGGGGCGCTTTTTGGAGATCATGGCCGACCGCCTAGGCATTTCCCAGCAGCAGATGGCCGTCCTGGCGCGTTCCGGTGAGCCCACCAAGATCAGCAGCATGTGCACGGTGTTTGCCGAAAGTGAGGTTATCAGCCTGATCGGTCGCGGTGAGCCGCGCGAGAACATTGCGCGTGGCGTGATCGACAGCGTGGTCTCGCGCGTGGCCACTATGGCCGGGCAGGCGACGGGTGCTCAGTACTACCTGACGGGAGGCTTGTGCGAGAACGCTTACGTTGTGGAGCGGCTGGCGGCATTGGTGGGCTCGCCGGTCACCACCTCGCCCCAGGCCCGCTTCGCCGGTGCCATCGGCGCGGCGATTCGCGCACAGGCGCTCAATTAATGCATCCGCCGTAGGCTCGCATTCATGCGTATACTGGGAGAAAATGATTGACCGATGAGAGGAGGTATCGATGGCTGACGATCAGATTAAGCTTACGTCTATGACTGCCGCGAGCGGTTGAGCCGCTAAGTTGGCTCCCGGAGCCCTCGCCCAGGTCCTGGGCGACTTGCCAAATGTGCCCAACGACAATCTGCTCGTGGGGTTCGATACCTCCGACGATGCGAGTGTCTTCCGTGTTGGCGATAACTTAGGCCTCGTTCAGTCCATCGACTTCTTCCCGCCGATGGTCGACGACCCGTATCTGTTTGGCCAGATCGCTGCGGCCAACTCGCTGTCGGACATCTACGCCATGGGCGGGCGGCCGAGCCATGCCATGAACCTGCTGTGCATTCCGAGCTGCCTGGGCGTCGAGGTCGCCGGCCAGATTCTGGCGGGTGGCGCCGACAAGTGCGTCGAGGCCGGTTGCTCTATCGCGGGCGGCCATACCATCAACGACGACGAGCCCAAGTACGGTCTGTCCGTGAGCGGGTTTGTCGCGCTCGACCGCATGCTCGCCAACAGCGGCGCGCGCGTGGGCGATGCGTTGCTGCTGACCAAGGCGGTTGGCTCGGGCATCATCACCACGGCCATTAAGGGCGAGCTCATCGAGCAGGACGAGGCCGCAGCCATGTTTGACTCGATGCGCACCCTCAACGAGGCTCCGATTCGTCTGGCCGAGGGACTTGAGCTTCACGGCTGTACTGACATTACGGGCTTTGGCCTGATCGGGCATGCGTGCGAGATGGCCGAGGGCTCGGGCGTGCAGATTGAGCTTGCGTCGGGGGCGGTGCCGCTCTTTGACCAGGTGCTCGACATGGCGCGTCTGGGCATTATCCCCGCGGGCTCCTACCGCAACCAGGACTTCTTTGGCCCGCGCGTGGCTGCCGACGAAGACCTGGAGCCGGGCATGTTGGATTCGCTGTACGATCCGCAGACGTCTGGTGGCCTGCTCATCGCGGCACCTGCTGCCGATGTGGATGAGCTTGCGCGCCGTCTGCATGCCGAAGGACGTATTGCCGCCGTCGTCGGTCGCGTGTGCGAGCCGGTGCCAGGCGGTCCTGCCGTCCACGTTGTTCGCTAGCCCGCACGTTTATGTAACTGTTTACCGTTCTCTAGAACGGTTCTTTCTAAAGGAAAAGCTATGTCTACCAAAATTGAAGTCAATGCCATGGGCGATGCCTGCCCGCTGCCCGTCGTCAAGACGCTCAAGGCCCTCAAGCAGCTCGATGGCGAGGGCGCCGTCGTGACCTCGGTCGATAACGAGACCGCCGTCAAGAACATCTCCAAGATGGCGCAGGAGAAGGGCTGCACGGCCTTGGTCGAGAAGGTTTCTGACGCCGAGTGGCACGTGACCGTGGCGACCTCTGGCGCCGTTGCCGTGGCCGATCCCGAGCAGGATGGCGCTGCCTTCTGTGATGCCAGCGCCGGCAAGGGCAAGCTCGTCATTTCCGTCTACACCGACTGCATGGGCCGTGGCGACGACGAGCTGGGCCACAAGCTCATGAAGGCCTTCATCTTTGCCGTGACGCAGCAGGAGGAGCTGCCCGCGACCATGCTGTTCTACAACGGCGGCGCCAAGCTCACCGTAGAGGGCTCTCCGGTGCTCGATGACCTGAAGGGGCTGGCGGAGCAGGGTGTCGAGATTCTCACCTGCGGTACCTGCCTGGACCACTTTGGCATTAAGGACCAGCTTGCGGTGGGCGAGGTCACCAACATGTATGTGATCGTGGAGAAGATGGAGCAGGCCGTGCGCGTCGTGCGCCCGTAGCGTATTGGTTGGAGTTGCCATGAGGGAGAAGTGCCCGGCGCTTGTCATCACGTTTCCTACCACGGCGGCCGCCATGGGTTGTGAATCCCTGTGCATCGAGCGCGGTCTTCCCGGGCGGACGATTCCCGTGCCCGGGGAGGTCGCTGCCGGCTGCGGTTTGGCGTGGAAGGCGTTGCCTGCCGATGAGGAGCTGCTGCGCGGCGAACTCGCCGCGGCGGGCGTTCCCACCGAGGGCTTTACGGTGATC
>CABUBY010000058.1 GCA_902489955.1 uncultured Collinsella sp.
AAGCCCGGCACAATCGGTGCGCCCACGCGTCGCTTTATCGACCATCTGGCCGCCATGGGCATGCGCTACTGGCAGGTCCTGCCCGTCAATCCCACGGACTTCTTCCGCTCCCCTTATGCCGGCCCTTCGGCCTTTGCAGGCAATATCGACCTGCTGCCCGAGAGCCACGAGGAGCTGGCTGCCGACTTCGTCACCTGGAAGGCCCGCGGCGGCGAGGATGCCGACCCGCTCTACACCGCGTTTAAACATCGCAATGCCGACTGGCTCGAGAAGTACTGCGTCTACATGGCGGTAAAGAAGCACTTTGAGGGACTGTCGCGCCACGAATGGCCGGCGGATGTCGCGCGCTACAACGAGCACCTGATCGATGACAAGCGCTTCCACGACGAGGCCGAGCTGCAGGCGTACATGCAGTATCGCTTTGACCTTGCTTGGTGCGAGCTTATGAACTATGCACACAAGAAGGGCATCGAGGTCATCGGTGACATTCCTATGTATGTTTCGGATGATTCGGCCGACGCATGGAGCGAGCCCGAAAACTTCTGGCTGTCCGACACCGGCAAGGCGATTGAGATTTCGGGGGCGCCGCCCGACAACTTTGCACCCGAGGGCCAGGTCTGGGGCAACCCCACCTTCCGCTGGGATCACATGAAGGAGAATGGCTATCGCTGGTGGCTCGACCGCCTGCGCCGTGCGTTCGCACTCTACGACCGCGTGCGCCTGGACCACTTCCTGGGTTTCCACAGCTACTTTAGCATCCCCGCCGGCAAGGCCTGTTCTGACGGTCGCTGGCTGGCTGGCCCGGGCAAGGACCTGTTCCAGACGGCCTACGACGAGCTGGGTCCGCTCAACTTTATTGCCGAGGACCTGGGCTATTTGACGCCTGGTGTTCGCGCAATGGCTTCGACCTGTGGCTTCCCCGGCATGGACGTACTGGAGTTTAGCAACTACGACGTTCGCTGCGGAATTCATCCCACGCCGGGCAAGATCCTGTACACCTCGACGCACGACACCTCGACGCTTGCCGGCTGGTGCACGCACTCCTTTGCGGGCGACGACGAGCCGAGCGGCATTGCATTGGCAGGCGAGCTCATGGGCAACGCCTTGGCCAGCGATGCTCCGCTCGTTATGATGCCGCTGCAGGACGTGCTAGGGCTGGGCGACGATGCACGTATGAACGTGCCGGGCGTGGCCACGGGCAACTGGACGTGGCAGGCTCGGGAGGCCGACGTTGCAGCAGCCGAGGAGAAAACTGCGAAGCTCCTGCGCAACACCCATAGATTCTGGGGCGAAGCGTGATAAAACCCCCGATATAGGGTACAGTAACAGCTGTTTGAATTTTTGCGGGCAGAGCGATCTGCCCGCTTTGTGCTGAAAAGGAAGTATTATGGCGCGCTACGATTACAAGTGCACGAGCTGCGGCAACGTTTTTGAGGTTGAGCACCCCATGTCCGAGACGCCCGAGGTCGTATGCCCCAGCTGCGGCGCCCCGGCATCGAAGACGTTCTCGGCCAGCGGCATTAAGTTCGAAGGCAGCGGTTTCTACAACACCGACCAGCGAAGCGGCGGCTCCAGCACCAACGCCACCAGCGGCTGCTGCGCCAACTGCCCACATAGCCACTAGGAACCAATCAGCCCCGCGACCGACATCGATCGCGGGGCTATTTCTTTACGCTAAAGGTGGCTCTATGAGTTGCGGTGAAATAAGGACTGTTTGGCGGGTAGAAGCCGTTATTCAATCCCTATTTCACCGCAACTTAGTAGTTACTTGCGGACCAGCCTGGCGCAGAAGTGGCCGTCGTAGGAGTCGGCGTTTACCGGCACACTTTGGAAGAGGCCCCGATCGTTCTGGCGTACGGAAACGAGCTTCTTGGCCTGATCGAACTCAGGGAGTTGCAGAATCTGTGCCTCGGAAAGCGGTGCCACGCTAAAGCCGGCGCCCTCAGGAGAAGCAAGGAAAGCATCCACCACCTGCGTGTTCTCCTCGTCGAAGACCGAGCACGTCGCATAGATGAGCTCGCCGCCGGCAGCCACGCGCGCGGCGGCTTCCTTGAGCATCGACAGCTGCAGTTTGGGCAGCTCAACCGTCACATCCTTTTCGGTCAGACGCCACGGGATCTCGGGATGACGACGCATGGTTCCGGTGCCCGAGCACGGCGCATCGATAAAGACCGTGTCGAATTTAACCGGCTCGCCAAGCATGGCATCAAACGATGTGAGCACCTCATCAAGCTCGCATGCATCGCCCGAAACCGTGCGAACGCCCTGAATACCCGCCTTATGCAGGCGAGCAAGATTCAGGTCACACTTGCGATCATGCAAATCGAGCGCCGTATGCTGACGCTCATACCCCGCACGCTTGGCCTGACACATCATCACATAGGTCTTGGTGCCACGACCGGCACCAATCTCAAGACAGCTACCAGGGCGCGTGGCAGCTGTGGCGATAAGCTGCGCGTTAAGGTCCGAGGCCACCGCGGCAGCACGCTCAAACACACCCGAAGCAACGGTAACCTGGGCATCAACCGGGGCATGGCAGCCCGGGAAGACAGGCGCGACGAGCTGCGAGATATACGGATCGGGCTTGGTCGCAAAGGCGTTCTCATGCAGGGCCAGTGGCGCGGGGGCCAGATTGCCGGCAAAGTTAAGCGCACCCTCTGGAGTGTCGAACGATGCCATAATGCGAGCGCACAGCCAACGCGGCAGTCCCATCAGGCGCGACAGACGAACCAGGCGTCGCTCAGACTCATCTACATCGGACGCCGTGGCAAAGTCCTCAACGTTGTCCGCGACCTTATGCAGCACGGCATTGGCCAAACCGGCGGCAGACTTAGCTCCGCTGCGCACCAGCTCAACGCCCTGACTCACCGCAACGCGACCAGGCGTATGCAGATAGAGCATCTCGAAGGCCGAGATACGAAGCGCCATGCGAACACGCGGCGCAACCTTTTTAGGCTTATCGAGAAACTGATCGAGCAGTTCGTCCAAAATACCCTGCGTCGCGGCCACACCAAGCGCCAAGCGAGCTGCAAAAGCGGAATCGCGCTGGTCAATAGCCTTGGCCGATGCGCGAGAGGACAGCACGTCGCGCGCATACATGCCGCGGCGATCGGCCTCCATCAGCACATCGAGTGCAAGCTTGCGCGCGGGAGACAGCTTGCTCATGACAAAACACCCCAGATAAGATCGGCGCCTTGCAGCCCAGCAGCCCAAGCAGAAGCGGCCATGGCACGCTTGCCATCGGGCTTAACCTCGAGCAGTTCAACCGCGCCATCGGAAAGACCAAGGAAAACACGCTTGGCCTTAACGAGAACCTGACCCTCGCCAAGCGACACATCAGCCGGCACAGCATCGAGTACGCGCACGGTCTTGCCGGCAATCACGCAACGAGCAGGCGCGGTATCGGACGAGGCCAGCACATGACGCACGCAATCAAGCGCCGCCATTTGCGGATCCAGACGCATCTCCTGCTTAGAAATCTTGGCAGCATGGGTAACGAGCGCCTCATCCTGTTCAGTCCAAACAGCCGAGCCATCGGCAAGCGAAGGAAGCGTATCGGCAAGCAGTTTGCCGCCAAGCTCACCAAGCTCCATGGTCAGCGCCTCGGCATGCTTACCAGCAACCGAGGTGGAAGCCTGGGCGCAATAAGCGCCGGTATCCACGCCATGCCCAATACGCATAATGGAAACGCCAGCAACCTCATCACCAGCGAGAATCGCACGCTGAATAGGAGCAGCGCCACGCCAACGCGGCAGGAGCGAAGCATGAACATTCACAATACCAAGCGGAGCCATATGCAGCACCTCATCAGGCAAAATGCAGCCATAGGCAGCCACACAGAAAATATCGGCCTGGGCAGCCTGGAGCGCCTCAACAACCTCAGGCGTCATACAATTAGCCTCAACAACCGGCAACCCCAGCTCAAGCGCCTTAGCCTTAACAGGAGACGGCTCCAGCTTCTTACCACGCCCACGAACAGCATCAGGACGAGTAACAACAAGCGCAATCTCATTCCCAGCCTCAACAAGCGAAACCAGCGAAGGCACAGCAAAATCAGGCGTACCCATAAACACAATACGCATAAAGGACGTCTCCCCTCAACCAAAGCCGAGACGGCTACAAAGAACAGCGGAAAGCCAAGTACCCGGCCCATCCGCAAGAACAATTCAACAAAAACAAATATACCCAAAACCAAAGAAAGAGCCGCAATAAAAGCAGCTCCCTCTCAACAAAGCACCTATCAGCAAAGACGCCCCTCCCTGGCCCAACGGCACCCGGGTGAACCGAGCCAGAACAACGCAGTCCCCGGTGCTGAGCGCCCGCATATCGTCCCGCGCGCAGTTTCGCAGCAAAGCGAGAATGTTTGAGCACGGGATGATATGCGGGCGCTCAGCACCGGGGACGGTGGGACCTACTCCGTCTCGCCCGGTCGAGCGCCGCGGGCCAGGGCGTCTTGGTACTCCTTGACTGCCTTGAGCCTCTGCATGGGCTTCAGTCGCTCGAACATGGTGTTGCCGTGCAGGTGATCGATCTCGTGCTGCAGGCACACGCAGAACAGATCGCCCGTGGCCTCGTAGCGAATCAGGTTGGCATCCAAGTCGTACGCCTCGACGACGACATGGTCGGGACGCTCGATCTCGCAGCTAATGCCAGGAATGGAAAGGCAGCCCTCGCTAAACGGCACCAGATGGTCACTCTGCTCAACAATGACAGGGTTAATGAGCACGTACGGATCGTAGTCATTCTTGTCGCTGTAGTCGCAGTCGATGGTGACGAGCTGAATAAGCTCGCCGATCTGCGGAGCAGCCAGGCCGCAACCGCCGTTCTCGAACATCATCTTCTTCATCTTCTCGGCAAGTGCCTCAATCGCCGGGGTGATCTCCTCGATGACGGCGCACTCCTGGCGCAGACGAGGGTCGGGCGACAGTACGATTCCGTTGGCTTCCATGGCCATCCTTTCGAGTTGCTACATCAAATCATAGGCGTCGACGTCGACGCTCACGCTCACGCCGCGCACGGAGCCCACCTCTTTGAGGCAGGCGTCGATATCATCAGAGACATGGTACCCCACGGGCGACTTCACAAGCAGATGGAAGCGGTAACGGTCCTTGGCTCTCTCGATTACACACGAAGCCGGGCCCAGCACCTGCGGCACGGCACTCCCCGCCCGCAAAAAGTCGGGCGCGGCGGCATGCCAACGACGCTTAAGAAGCTTTGCAATACGCCCGATGTAGTCTTGCGCGTCGTCTCGGTTCGCCGACCACACCAAAATGTTGACCAGGCGAACAAACGGCGGGTACAGCGCGTCGCGGCGCTGGTCCAGGTCGTAGTCGGTAAAGATCGAACGGTCGTGCTCAGCGACGGCGCGAATGACCGGATCCTCGGGCAGGTAGGTCTGGATGATCACCTCGCCGGGGCGATCGCCGCGGCCGGCGCGGCCCGCAACCTGCTCCAGCAGGTCGTAGGCGCGCTCCCCTGCGCGGAAGTCCGGCAGCTTGAGGGCGAAGTCGGCATTGACCACGCCCACGAGCGTGACCTCAGGAAAATCGAGACCTTTTGCGATCATTTGGGTGCCCAGCAACACGGCGCAACCCGCCGCATCGAACTGCTCGAGCAGCCTTTTGTGCGCATCCTTGCCGCGCGTGGAATCGGCATCCATGCGAATAATGGCGACATCCTCGGGAAGCATCTGGTGCAGCGCGTCCTCGATCTGCTGCGTGCCCAGACCCATTTTTGCCAGGTAGCGACTGCCACATTTGGGGCAACGGCTCGTGGGTGCGGGATACGGCTGCACGCGCCAAGACGAACCGCAGATGTGACACTGCAGCGTGTGCGTGCGCTCGTGATACGTAAGCGCGGTGGAGCAGTGGTTGCAGGTAGGGACGCAGCCGCACTCGCGGCACATCAGGAATGGCGCAAAGCCACGGCGATTGTGCAACAGCACGGCTTTTTCACGGCGCTTGACCACACGCTCCAGGCCTTCCATCAGCGGTTTTGAGAACATGGAGCGACTGCCGTGAGAAAACTCACGGCGCAGGTCGGCAATGCGGACTGTCGGCAGCACGGCGTGTCCCGGGCGCTCGGGCATCTCGACGCGCGTCCAGGTGGCACCGTTATACGTGCCACGGCGGCAGCGGTCGAGGGCCTCGGCAGAAGGCGTGGCGGAGCCCAACACAAGCGGGCAGCGATAGCGCCGCGCCATCTCGGCCGCCACCTCGCGCGCGTGGTAGCGCGGACTGGAGCCCTGCTTATAGCTGGTCTCGTGCTCCTCGTCGATGATGATGAGGCCCAGGTCGCTGAGCGGGCAAAAGAGCGCTGAGCGGGCGCCGACGACCACGCGGGCCGCACCGCTGGCGACCATATCCCACTGGTCCAGGCGCTCGCCGGCCGAAAGGCGTGAATGGAAAACCGCGACCGTCTCGCCAAAGCGCGAGCGGAAACGGCCGACGGTCTGGGCCGTCAGCGAGATCTCGGGCACAAGCACGCAGGCTGAGCGGCCGGCGGCGAGTACGCGCTCAATGGCGGAGAGGTAGACCTCGGTTTTGCCGGAGCCAGTGACGCCGTCGACAAGTACCACGTCGCCGTGGGCGTCAAGGCGGGCGCGCTCGATCTGCGCGAGCGCCTGCTGCTGGCCGTTGGTAAGCGCGACCGGCGCCTTGCCGCTTGCCGAGGACAGCGTGGTCTGCTCGCTGCAGCCACGCCAAGCACGGCGCTCCTCCACCACCACGACGCCGCGCCTTTCGAGCGCCTTGATGGTCGCCGACATGCTGTTATAGAGAAGGTTGAGGTCGCGCGTCGTGACCGGGCCGCACTGGAGCGCCTCGATGAGCTGACGCTGGCGGACCGCGGTCTTGGGCGGCGTATAGTCGAAGCCCTCGGGCGTGAGCATGACCCAGCGGTTTTGGATGGGTTTGACGGCGGGGCGCTCAACGGCCCACACGCCGTCGTCGCCCTTGACCACACGCGGGCTGCCGCCCGGGGGCAAGAACAGGCGCAGGCACTCGGAAAGCGTCGCGACATATTCGCGGCTCATCCAACGCGCGATGCGGGCGGCCTCTGCAGTAAAGAGCGGTTTGCTGAGGATAGCCTCGATAGGCTTGATACGCGCGGGATCGAGAGCTTCGTTACCTTGCAGGTCGGCCAGCTCGGGCGCGATGTCAACGATGTAGCCCGCGGCCGCACGGTTGCCAAAGTGGACTAGGACCGTGGATCCGATCTGCGCCTCGTTAGCAAGGGACCGGGGGATGCCGTAGGCGAATGGCTCGGACAGCGCACGCGTCGGGATGTCGAGGGCTACGCTCGCATAGGTGGCGACGGGCTCGGGCTGCGTCGGGGCGGCGGCAGGAGCCGCGGACTTCGGAGTCTCCTCCGGTTCCGGCGAACCAAACAGCGAAAGTTGCTCGGCCATGGCCCCAGCACCTCCTATCCCATACGTCTACAGAAACAAGAGCCCCGCTCTGAGTGAACGGGGCTCGGATACATACGTTTGCGCAGCGATTACAGCGCCATCGTGCGGGCGCGGTCAATGCGCGCCAGGCAGTCGTCACGACCGACGAG
The DNA here is from genome assembly GCA_902489955.1 of uncultured Collinsella sp. GTDB lineage: Bacteria > Actinomycetota > Coriobacteriia > Coriobacteriales > Coriobacteriaceae > Collinsella. The sequence continues at coordinate 7,558 of CABUBY010000058.1, forward strand.
CGCCATGGTCTCGCCCAGCGGAGGGCTCACCATGTTGCCGCAGACGGCGACGCGCACGGCCTGGAACACCACGCGCTTCTTGAGGTCCATCTGCTCAGGCAGCGGCTCAAGCGCGGCGTCGATGTTGGCAGCCGTCCACTCGTTCACACCCTCGAGCGCGGCCTTGGCGGCATCAAGAATGGCACCCATGCCCTCCTTGGCCAGGCCCTTGTTGACGGATTTCTCGTCATACTCGAGCGTCTCGGCCGTAGCGAAGATGGGAGCGGCGACGGTCACGGCGTCGGCAGGCATCTTGGTGCGCGGCTTGACAATGGCGGCAAGCGCGTCGATCCAATTCTCGCCGTACTCGACATTGCCCTCGATGAGACCCGCCTCATGCAGCTCGGGGACCATGATCTCGTCGGCAAACTGCGCGTCAGACATGCCGTTGATGTACTCGGCATTGACCCAGTCGAGCTTCTTGGGGTCGAAGGTCGCCGGGTTCTTGGAGATGCGGTCGAGCGAGAACTTGCTGGCCAGGACATCGCGCGGGATGATCGTGGTCTCGCCGTCGAGCGACCAGCCGAGCAGCGCCAGGTAGTTGACGAAGGCGTCGGACAGGTAACCGGCGTCGCGGTACTCCTCCACCGAGGTGGCGCCGTGGCGCTTGGAGAGCTTCTTGCCGTCGGCACCCAAGATCATGGAGATGTGGGCGAACGTAGGCACGGGCGCGCCGAGGGCCTCGTAAACCATGACCTGACGCGGGGTGTTGGACAGGTGGTCGTCGCCGCGGATGACATGGGTGATCTTCATCATGGCGTCGTCGACGACGGTCGCGAAGTTGTACGTGGGCGTGCCATCGGAGCGGAAGATGACAAAGTCGTCGAGCTCCTTGGCGTCGAAGGTCACCTCGCCGTGGACGGCGTCGTGGATGACGACGTCTCCGCGGTCCTCGGGCACCTTGATGCGCAGGACGTAGGACTCGCCGGCCTCGATGCGGCGGCGGGCCTCCTCGGGATCAAGATCGCGGCAACGGCGCTGATAGCCCTGGAAGGGGTCCTTGCGCTCCTGCGCGGCCTTGCGGTCGGCGTCGAGCTGCTCCTTGGTGCAGAAGCAGGGATAGGCCTTGCCCTCGTCCCAAAGCTTCTGGGCGGCCTGCTTGTACAGGTCCAGGCGCTCGGTCTGGGCGTAGGGGCCAAAATCGCCGCCCACCTCGGGACCCTCGTCCCAGTCCAGGCCCAGCCAACGCATGGCGCGCAGGATGATCTGCGTGTTCTCGTCGGTGGAGCGGGTGGGGTCGGTGTCGTCGATGCGCAGGATGAACGTGCCGCCGTTAGCACGGGCGAAAGCCCAGTTATAGATAGCGGTGCGGGCGCCGCCGATGTGCAGCTTGCCCGTCGGTGAGGGTGCAAAGCGGACGCGAACGTCTGATGCCATGGAAATCTCCTCGATTGCAGGATGGATGTCTAACCGCATCAGTATAAAGCATCAAAGCAACCTCCGCACAAAGGGCACCTACCTACTCATTGGGGACAGACTTAAATGACCAGTCTTTGGCAACCTGTTGGCATTTAGGTAAGGCTGGTCATTTAAGTCTGTCCCCAATGAGTAGGTGCGGAAAGGGTGTGAATGTTTGATTTACGCGCTATGATGTGCCCTTGCATAGAGAGCCCGGCGGAATGGTAACGGTCGCCGGGACACGTTTTTGAAAGGACAATCATGTCAGAAGAACTTCGTTCCATCCCACCCCAACACGGATCCTTTGTTTTTACGTCGGAGTCGGTGACCGAAGGTCATCCCGATAAGATCGCTGACCAGATCAGCGACGCCGTCCTCGACGCAATCCTCGCCAAAGAAATAGAGCTCCAGGAGCAGGGCTACATCGCCCCCAACGGTGTGCCTGCCAACGTGGAGAACGTCCGCTGCGCCTGCGAGACCCTCGTGACCACCGGCACTGTCATCGTCGCCGGCGAGATTCGCACCCAGGCCTACGTCGACGTACAGGAAATCGCCCGCGGTGTTATCCGCCGCATTGGCTACAACCGTGCCAAGTTCGGTTTTGACTGCGATACCTGCGGCGTTATGAGCCTCATCCATGAGCAGTCACCCGATATCGCCCAGGGCGTCGACGAGTCCTTCGAGACCCAGACCGGCGCTACCACCGACCCGATCGACCTGATCGGCGCCGGCGACCAGGGCATGATGTTCGGTTATGCCTCCAACGAGACCAAGACCCTCATGCCCATGCCACACTACCTGGCAAGCCGCCTGGCCGAGCGCCTGGCCGCCGTGCGCCACGACGGCACCCTCGCCTATCTGCGTCCCGACGGCAAGACCCAGGTCACCGTGCGCTACGAGGAAGGCAAGCCCGTGGAGGTCACGACCATCGTTATCTCCACGCAGCACGCCGCCGAGATCGAGGACATGGGCAAGATCAAGGCCGACCTCATCGAGCACGTCATCACTCCGGTCATGGCCGCTGAGAACATGCCGTGGGACAACGCGGACATCTACGTGAACCCCACCGGTCGCTTTGTCGTGGGCGGCCCCATGGGCGACACGGGCCTCACCGGCCGTAAGATCATCGTCGACACCTACGGCGGTTACGGCCGTCACGGCGGCGGCGCCTTTAGCGGCAAGGACTGCACCAAGGTCGACCGCTCCGCCGCATACGCCGCGCGCTGGGTCGCCAAGAACGTGGTGGCCGCCGGCCTGGCCGACCGTTGCGAGGTCGAGCTTGCCTACGCCATCGGCGTTTCCAAGCCCCTCTCAATCATGGTCGACACCTTCGGTACCGCGCATGTTGCCGAGGACAAGATCGTCGAGGCCGTAGAGAAGACCTTCGACCTGCGCCCGGGCGCAATCATCCGCGACCTAGACCTGCGTCGCCCGATTTACGAAAAGACGGCAGCCTACGGTCACTTCGGCCGCGAAGACGCCGACTTCACCTGGGAGAAGACCGACCGCGTGGAAGAACTCAAAGCAGCCTGCGGCCTGTAAGCTAACCCGAAAAGCTACAGCCAAAAACAACGCACCAAAAGAAGTACCGGCCCCAACCGGTACTTCTTTTTTATTTAAACGGTGGTGAAGATGCTTCGATATGAGCCTACGCTGCGTCACCAGCTAATGAATTTTGCAGCACGCGCCCTTCTACCATGTATCCTTAGTCCCGAGGGGCGGGGCATAAGGTCGATCGCGAGTTCCG
>CABUBY010000059.1 GCA_902489955.1 uncultured Collinsella sp.
GGCGCGGCCCGCTTAGTATCGCGCATAGATTCGCAAGGTTGCGGCAGCCAGCGGCTTACTTGGCGTCGTAGGCCTCGGTATCCCACCAGTCGAGCTGGGCGATGTTGTCGCGGATGTGCTGGCAGCTCTTGTGGAAGCCCTCGAGCTCGTGCTCGGAAAGGTCGAGTGTGTAGACCTCCTCGACGCCCTCGGCACCGATCACGCACGGCAGGGAGGTAAAGATACCCTCCTCGCCATACTGGCCGGTCATAAGCGTAGAGGCCGAAAGCACGGCGTGCTCGTTGTGCAGCACGGCGGCGCAGACGCGCGCGGCGGAGTTGGCAACGGCGTACTCGGTGCACTGCTTGCCCTGGTAGGTCACATAGCCGCCCTTGCGTGCAAGCTCCTCGACCTCCATGTGGTCGAAGGCGTACTTGTCGGGGTTCTCGGCCTGAAGCTCGTTGAGGTTTTTGCCAGCGATGGTTGCGGCCTTAAAGGCAGCAAGCTGGCTAAAGCCGTGCTCGCCGATCATGTAGGCGTCGATGGACTTGGGGCTCACGCCGACCTTCTTGGAGATCTCGGTGCGCAAGCGGGCGGAGTCCAGACCGCAGCCCGAGCCGATGATCTTCTTGGGATCGTAGCCGGTCAGGTGCCACAGCTCGGTGCACACGACGTCGCAGGGGTTGGAGATGCTCACGAAGATGCCGTCAAAGCCGGCGTCGACGATGCGCTTGGCAAAGGAGCGGGCGGCGTCGGTGGTAAAGAACAGCTCGCCGTCGCGGTTGCCGGCGGCCAGCGCGACCTTGCCGGCAGCGTTGACGATGACGTCGCAGCAGGCAAGCTCCTCGTAGTGGTCGTAGCAGTTGACGATCTTGGTGTTGTACGGGACAAACGAAAGGGAGTCGCGCAGGTCCTGGACCTCGGACGTCACTTTGGCCTCGTTGATATCGCACAGGTACAGCTCATCGGCAATGCCCTGCATGAGCAGGCTGTTGGCGACATGTGCTCCTACGTGGCCCTGGCCGACCACACCGATCTTACGCGTCTGGTACATATACGTATCCTTTCGGCCGAGTTTTTCGCGTCGAACCATTGTAGCGTCCTGCTGCCACTTTGCTAGGCTAAAGCGCCGTAGATTTTTGGACATGCCTTAATCTCTACTTTTGGAGTGATTTGGGCCGCTGACGGCATCGCTGGGCGATGTGCTCGCGCGGATGGGGCCGGTCGTTGTACCATAGCTGCAACTGACTCGTAAGGAGCATCCATGCCCATTCGCATCCCCGACGCCCTCCCTGCCGCCGCGCAGCTCGAGAGCGAGAACATCTTTGTCATGACCGAGTACCGCGCGCTGCACCAGGACATCCGTCCGCTGCGCGTGCTCATCCTCAACCTCATGCCCACCAAGATTGCCACCGAGACGCAGATCATGCGCAAGCTCTCCAACACGCCGCTGCAGGTGGAGGTGGACCTGCTGCGCACCAAGACGCACGAGGCCACGCACGTGAGCGCCGGCCACTTGGAGACGTTCTACCGCACGTTCGACGACATCCGCGACATCCACTACGACGGCCTGATCATCACGGGCGCGCCGGTGGAGCAGATGCCGTTCGAAGAGGTCGACTACTGGCCCGAGCTCTGCCAGATCATGGATTGGTCCACCACGCACGTGCACTCTACGCTGCACATTTGTTGGGGCGCGCAGGCTGGCCTGTACCATCATTACGGTATCCAGAAGTACGACCTGCCGGCAAAGGCGAGCGGTGTGTTCGAGCATTATCTGGTGAAGCCGCAAAGCCCGCTGGTCCGCGGCTTCGACGACCGTTTCTATGCCGTGCATTCGCGCAACACCGATGTGCGCCGCGAGGACGTGGAGGCCGAGCCGCAGCTTGAGGTCGTGGCCGTGTCCGACGAGGTGGGCTTGTACATCGTCAAGTCGACCGACAGCCGCCGCTTCTTTGTCTTTGGCCATCCCGAGTACGATACCGACACGTTGCGCTTGGAGTACGAGCGCGACGTGAAGCGCGGGCTCAACCCCCAGGTGCCGGCGCATTACTTCCCAGGTGACGACCCCACCGCCGAGCCGCGTAACGTCTGGCGCAGCCAGGCTCAGCTGTTCTACACCAACTGGCTCAACTACTACGTCTACCAGACCACGCCCTACGACCTGGCCCGCGCCGGCGAGGAGCACTAGACTGCGATGGTACTGCTGTAGCCGTGGCTGATGTGGCGGCGGTTAGGCGCTGATGATGTTGGGTAGCGGCAGGTCGTGGGCATCGGTGGGGACGTGGTTGATGCGTTGTTCGTCGAAGGCGATGCCGACGATTTGACATACGGGCGAGAGCATGGGCAGGTAGCGGTCATAGCAGCCGCCGCCGTAGCCCAGGCGCGCGCCGGTTTGATCGAAGGCCACGAGCGGCACAACAATCATGTCGAGTGCTTCGGCAGGCACGATGGGGAAGCGGTCGCTGTCGATGTCCGTGGCCGCGAAGGCCCTCGCGGGGTGGGCGATAAACGGAGCCGCGGACGCATCGTCGGCGGCAACTGCTCGCATGCACATGCGCTGGCCACAAGCTGCGGCATCAATTGCCGAGAGCATGCACGGATAGGCCACGCGCCAGCCGCGTTTGGCGGCCGCAGCGGCAAACGCGGCTGGGTCGACTTCGGAGCCCATCGCGGCATAGATGGCAACGGTGTGCGGCGCCGCGGCATCCAAGCGATCCAACAGCTCAACAAGCCGCGCGCAGATAACGGCAGACTTCGCTGCCCGCAAGTCCAAATCAAGAGCATCACGCCGAGCAATCACCGCCCGCCGCAACTCAGCCTTGTCCATCCCAGCCTCCTCTAGCAAACCTGCCAAAAAGGGACAGGTTTATTTTGGCAGGTTTTATCTGTGCTGTGATGGGCGTCTGCGGCGGTTTGTCTCGATCTGTAACAGTAACTCGGCAAAATTGGACCTAGTTGTTACAGATTGAGACAAAAGGTCGGCGTCGTCTGGAAACGTCTCGATCTGTAACATCTGGAGCCGATATTGCCGTCTAGATGTTACAGATTGAGACAAACCGCCGCGGTGGGCTGCGCCGCCCCGCTCATGCCGCAGAAAAAAGGTAGATTTTCGGGCATGTCCCAAAAATCTACCTTTAGTGCGTTAGCCCAGCAGGTCGATGACGTTGAAGCCGGCGTTGCTCTTGGCGATGACGTCGCGGCCGCCAAAGACGCAGGTGGGTGACTCGGCTGCGATGCGCGTTACGTCGGCGCCGAGCGAGCGAAGCTCACCGGGCGTGGCGGCGAGCATCTGGGCGCGGCGCTCCTCGCGCGCATGCGGATCGAGCCCGGCCAGGTAGGTTGTGTTGCGGCGCTTGGTGAGCGCGTACGGCTTCACCGGCGCGTCCATGCCGCTCACGCAGCTCACGATAAAGCCCTCAAAGGCGGCCTCGTCGGGATCAAAGCTGCCGAGCCATTCGCCCGCGCGCGCCACGCGCTCAATCGAGGGGTCGATTGCCGGGTCGCGGTAGGTGTAGAACGCCGCCTGACGCTCGCCGGCCGCGCGGAATCCGCAGCCGTACGCGCCGCCCTTAACGCGGATCTCGTTCCACAGATAGTCGTAGGAGAGCGCGTTGGCGGCAACCGCCCAGGCGCCCGTCACGTCGATGCCCAAGCGACGCGGGTCGCACGCGCTTGCCGCAAAACAGATGTCGCTGGGGATGACAAAGGCCTCGTGGCGGTCGCACGGCGTCGGCACCACGAGCGCGTTGCGGCCGGCATCGGCGCCGTCGCCAGCGCCCAGCTCCAGGTCGCCCGCGGCGGCCCAGTATGCGTTAAAGTCCTCGTCGCTGCCGGTAAAGCTCGCCAGGCAGCCATCGGCCACAAAGATGCGGCCTGCCAGCTCGGCAAGCTTGGTACGCAACCCGTTCACGCGCTCGTCAAAGTGGTCGAGCAGGTCGCGCAGGAACAGATAGAAGTCCACGCCCGAAAGCTGCTCGCGCACCACGGTCGAAGGCGAGCTGTAGCTCATCGCGCGACCGAGCGCCGCCGAGTGGCCGTTGTTGATAAAGCCCTGCTCAAGCCCAATGCGAATCTGCGTGAGCACGTCGCGCATGCGGTCGGCGTCGGCGTCTGCCAAAAGCGTGCTCGACCATACCTCGCGCGGCAGACTCGCCAGTGCATCGATCTTCTCGGACAGGGCGCCGGCGCTCACCAGCAGGTAGGGGCGCACGCCGTCCACGTCGGGCTGGGTCATGACCTCGGTCGTAAAGCTCAAAAAGCCCAGCTTGCCGGCGAGCAAGTTGTCGAGTTCCTCGGCCGAGTGCTCGCGCGTGGGCAGCTGCTTAAGCAGGCGGCAGAGCAGTGTCACATAGGGCAGGTCCTCAAACGCGACGCAGTTCAGGTCGAAATACTGCATGGCGTAGGCCAGACGGTTGGTGGGGATGCCGTGGCGCAGGCAGGGGATGGGCACGGTCGTGTCCACGATCAGTGGCGGCTCGGGGCGCGCCTCGCCAATGTCGGACACGCGCAGGCGCGGCAGCGTGGCCTTGGCCTCGGGTGTGTCTTCCGCCTCCTGCGCGGCACGCAGCGCGGCCGTGCGCTCGACCACGTCGGTCAGCTCGGCATCGGTCATGGCATCGCGCTTGGCTGCCAGCTCGGCGGCCTCGGCACCCTCCGAACCCTCGGCGGCGTCCACCGGCACCAGCTCGACCAGTGCCATGTGGTCGTTTTCCAGCACCAGCTCGCGCAGCAGGTCCTCAAAATAGCTGCCGTCCAGCTCGCTACGCAGCTCCTCGTACACCGGGCCGTACTTGAGCGCCAGCGTCGCGGCGTCGTCATCGTAGAGCCAGGTGCTCAGCGCGTCGCACGCAATGGCCACGCCGTCGGCGATGCCATAGTCACGCTGGCGCAGGTCGTACTCGTTGCTGCTGATGATGGCTTCCAGACGCTCGCGCGGAACTCCGTGCTCGCACAGGTCGCGGCAGGCGTCCTGGAACACGCGACGCAGCTCGCGCGCCACACCGGGCTGTGCGTTTTGCAGCATGATGAGCTCGTAGGGCTGCAGGCTCTCGGCCGCGGTGTAGCTCACCACGTTGCCGCCCAGGCCGGCGGCCAGAATGGCCTTCTTAACCGGCGCTTCGTTGGAGCCCAGCAGCGCCTCGAACAGGATATCCGCCGCGATCGTGCGCTTGCGGTCGAGCGCGCTGCCCAGCACAAGGCCCAAGCCCACCAGGGCGTTCTCGGGTGTGGTGGCCATCTCGATGCGCTTGTACTCGCAGGTCACGGGCGCCTGCGCGTCCAACGGATTGGGCGCCAGCGTGGACGGGTCCTCGCCGGCGGCAACGGCAGCGTCCATGCGGCGGCTCGCGGCACTCGGCTGCGACAGATAGCGCTCGTCCAAAAAGGCCAGTGCGCGGTCCACGTCCAGGTCGCCGTAGAGCGTGATGTAGGAGTTGGAGGGATTGTAGTGTCGCGCGTGCGTGTCCAGGAACTGCTCGTAGGTGAGCGCGGGAATCGCGCGCGGGTCGCCGCCGCTCTCGTGCGCATAGGCGGTGTCGGGATAGAGCGCGGCGTTGACGGCATCGTCCAGCACGCTCATGGGATCGGACAGCGCGCCCTTCATCTCGTTGAACACCACGCCGTTATAACGCAGCGTGCCCTCGTGCAGGCTCGCGGCGCTGCTGTCGCCGTCGCCCTCCGGCAGGTCCAGTTCGTAGTGCCAGCCCTCCTGCTCAAAAATGGTGGGCTTGGTATAGATGGCCGGGTTGAACACCGCGTCCAGGTACACGTCCATCAGGTTGTACAGATCCTGCTCGTTGGTGGTGGCAACGGGGTAGATGGTCTTGTCGGGGTAGGTCATGGCGTTGAGGAACGTCTGCATGGAGCTCTTGATCAGGTCGACAAACGGCTCCTTGACGGGAAACTTGGCCGATCCGCACAGCACCGAGTGCTCAAGAATATGGAACACGCCGGTGGAATCGGCCGGCGGCGTCTTAAAGCCAATGGCAAAGGCCTTGTTCTCGTCGTCGCACGCCAGGTACAGCAGGCGAGCGCCCGAGGCAGTGTGTCGCAGCACGTAAGCGTTCGAGTCGAGCTCGGGCACGGTCTCGCGGCGCTCGACGGCAAAGCCGTGGCAGGTAGTGCCGGGCACCAGCAGTGCAGCGGCTGCGGCGCGCGGGTCGGTTGAGGTGGTGGGCATATGCAGTCTCCTTTGACGCCCCAGCGGGGGCGAATCGAGTCGAATCCTCGAGAGTATACCCATATGGAGCCCTCGACCAATCTGCCGGATGAGCGTGGATTTTCGGACACACGAGAGTGGGTATTCGGACGCAAATTGAACGAGAGAGGATTTTCGGACGGAAACAGCCCCAAAACGCCAAAAACCGTCCGGAAATCCACTCTCGATTCTTGACCGTCCATCACTCATGCATTTCTCATCTCTCACTCATCTCTCATATGAGAGATAATAGAAAGATGAGAGATAAATATGAGAGATAACTGAGCAGCAAAGAGACAGGCAATCATGGTATTGTCTCAATACCGATTGTTCTACCAGCAAAAACATGTTTAAACGAAACAGATGGCAGACATCTTATCTTCTATCTCTCACTCATCTCTTATATGAGAGATAGCAGTAAGATGAGAGATAATTACGAGAGATAACTGAGAGACGAGGGAAATCTATCCGTGGCATTCTCCGCAGGACCGAGCGAAAGGACGTGCAGATGAACGAAAACGAGCTGACCGGTCTGCTTGAGTCTTTAAGGCGTATGGGCTCGGATGATCTTAACGTCGAAGTGAAGGAGAGCGCCACGACGCTTTCCCGCGACGTGTGGGAAACGGTGAGCGCATTCGCGAACACTGCCGGCGGAATCATCGTGCTCGGAGTGAGTGAGCGCGCAGGTTTTGTCCCGGTTGAGAACTTCGAGACCGAGAAAGTGCTCAACCAATTTGTGTCAGGCATGGGTGATGCGGGCGGTCGAGGAAAGCTGGCCAATCCGCCTAAATACACGATCGAGCGAGTGGAGCTTCAGGGCGTCATCGTTCTCGTCATTACGATTGAGGAGCTCGATCCGTCGAGCAAGCCCTGCTATGTCATAGAGCGGGGCGCCCAGGGCGGCAGCTACAAGCGCATCGATGACAAAGATGTGCCGCTTTCATCGACCGAGGTGCTCGCATTGGCGTCATGCGGTCGAGCGACTCCGAGCGATCGCGACGCGGTGGCGGGTGCGGGCGCGGACGATCTCGACGAGACGCTGGTCGACCGTACGATAGATCGGGCTTTCTCGTTGACGCCCCGGGCAATGCGCGGCGCGCCGGACAAACAAACGAAGCTGGAGCGCCTAAATATCCTTGATTCCCAGGGCAATGTCACCAAGGCTGGACTCCTAGTTGTGGGCACCTACCCTCAGCAGTTCTATCCCAAGCTCTTCATTGACGTGGCTGTCCATGCGGGAACTCAGAAGGGCATGGCGGGGTCGCTGAGATTCATGGACCGCACAATCTGTGAGGGAACGTTGGGCGAGATGATCTCGGATGCCGTCGCAGCCGTCGCCAAGAATTTGCGGCGAACCTCGACCGTCCAAGGCGTCTCGCGTGTCGACTCGCTTGAGATTCCCGAGGAGGTTCTGCGCGAGGCAATCGCCAACGCCGTAATCCATCGAGCATACGGGGATCGGTTCTGTGGACAATCGATTGCCGTCGACGTCTTTGACAATCGTGTCGAGGTGACGAATCCTGGCGGCCTTTACGGGGGAAAGACTCGCGAGAACTTGTTTGACGGCAGCTCCCGATGCCGTAACGCGACGCTTGTGAAGCTCATGTCGATTGTTTCGCTGCCGGATGGCGCAGGTTCGCCGGCTGAGGGCAATGGCTCGGGCATCCCGATGATGATCGATGCCATGCGCGCGCATGGTCTGGCCGAGCCCCTGTTCTGCCCGGGATTCGATCGGTTCAAGGTCGTACTTTACCGTTCAAAGATCGAGCCGGTCGATCATGGCGGGGGCTTAATTGTGACGGCACTCAAACACCACGGCGAGCTGGGGACGCGCGAGCTGGCAGAGCACACAGGGCTCACAATTTCCCAGGTTAGGTCGCGCGTCAACGCGCTCATTGCTCAAGGCGAGCTTGAGCCCACGGCGCCGGCGACGAGCCGCAACCGCAAGTATCGACTGTCAGAGCGCGTGGAATAAATGCGTTAGCGGACGAGGCGACCCAATAATCGACCCTCAATTGGCGCCCACTAAGGTAAAGCGGTTGTTGCCCAGTCGACGGTGATGCTGAAGACTCGGCTTACGCCGGCATGGCCCCGAACCCGTCCATCAAGAACAGCCTAAGAACCAGCTTGATGACATTTCCCGGTTTGACTTCAGCCGTGCCAAAGACGTGGCGCTCGGCGAGCTCGCTGCAGTATGCATAGATGTCGCGGATAAGGTCCGCGCCCGAAAGCGTAAACATGTAGCCTGCGTCCGAAAGCGCATTGGGCGCGGCGGGCAACTTGGCCATGTGGCAGAACGTTTGCAGGTCGGGCGCCATAGCGTCCTGGTAGCCGAGATGGCTGCCGTCTTCTTGTGCGACGAGTTCCAGCTGGCGTACTCGATTCAGCGCCGCTGCCAGCACAAAGCTCGGTGTGGGAGCATTGACGTCCTCCGTGCTCGCCACGAGTCTGCCTGCTGCCTGCGTGACAAGCCAAGCGACCTCGCGCTGGCAACGCACGGCCTTGCGTGTAACCGGCTTGATGGACGAAGAAGAAACGCTCCCCTTAGGCGGATTCGAAGCAGCCATAAGACCCTCCCATGAACAATCCGGCCCAACAAGCCCGGATGAAACACGTGCTACATCAGTATACAGGGAAGTGGGGTAGCGGGGTACAAGCGCGCCAGCGGCAAACCGAGAGCATCAACGATGTGCCTCCGCTCTATTTGGACGATGGCACGTGGGTCATTAAGTACTCGGTTCAAGCGCCGGGTACCGTTGGTTTTCGAGACCAGAATTACAACCGTAAAATGCTCAACTGCATGGAATGTGGCGTCCCAGTCGGAGTCATATTTGCAACCGAGGTGGGCTATAAGGTGCTCGGCCTTGCGTTTGTTGAGCGGTTCGAGCCCGAAAACGGATGGTTTGTTCTGCACGGTCCTGTTCATAAAGGCGGACCGGACCCTCGTTTTGCGCCCGACATGAGTTATCTGAAGCACATACCCGTCGATATTGAGTTTGCCGGACAGGGTGCGACCGACGATGAAATTTGGCTTTGGCGGTCTTTTACGATCGTGTTGTTTGATCGGATCGCGCGGCGATGCAATCTCGCGCACGCCTGCTGGTGCATGCTCTTCCTGATTTGTATAGCGAGAGGGGAGCGAGCGTGAGCTGGCGAGGCGATATTGCGATGGGGAAGTACGGAAAACTGCCGTGCGCCCTTATAGACAACAAAATGTTTCCGAGCGTAGAAGTTGATTGCGGGTCGTTTGTCGTCGCCTGTCCTTGCTGCGGCTCGCAAATACCGTGCCTCGACATTTGGTTCATCGATGCGCGCGACAGACTTAGCGACGAAGTGAGAAAACGGACAGGCGTTCATATGCCGGTGTATCAGGAGAAATGCCCTGTTTGTGGCCTCGATATCGTGTACGACGCCGGCGACGAGGGATAGGTGATGCGGAGGAGCTGGCTGTGAAGGCATCTCCGTTCCTACAAATAAATCCCCTCACCGAGCTGCTTGTGGAACTCGGCGTGATGGTCGCGTGCCCAGGTAAAGAGCGCCTGGTCAAAGTCGGTGCGCGTGGCTGGGATGCCAAAGACGCCGGCAACTTCGACGCGCACAAACTCCAGTGCCGGCAGCTTGTTGATGGCAGTGAGGGCAAACGGGGACGAGGGCTCCTCGAACAGATAGCGGCTGCCTTGCAGCGCGTTGCAAATGGTGCACGTGTTGCCGAGCGACGGGGCTTTGGAGGCTCGCGCGCCTACGGGCTTGTAGCCGCAGCGCTTATGAAGGTAGTCGCGGATCTCGCCCGGCGCGCAGCCAAGAGCGGGCACGATGGCGAGTGCGTTGGCGTTGGCCGTGTCGATGGCAATGTGCCCGGCTTCGTTGGGCGCGTGCGCGATGGCGATGCTCTCGTCGTTATCGGCTCGATAGGGAATGCCGAAGGCCGCGACCGAGGTCTCTTTGTGACACTTCCAGCACTCGCGCTTGCCCAGTACTAGATATATATACGGCGCTGAGGGGTCGGATCGGTCAACACCGGGCAGCCACTCGGCAAAGGGCTCGGGGTTGACGCCGCTGGGTACATACCAGATCTTCTTGGTCCGGTCCCATTTGGCGCCCAGCGCTTTGGCTTCTTCTTTGTGCGAAAAGGGGACATCGAGCTCGGTGCGCATGGCGGCTCCTTGGTGCTGCAGGTGCAAGTGGCTCAAGGATACCGCAGGGCGCAGACATCGCGGCGTTTTGCTGAGAAGTTGCGGCTCGGATGGGTTCGAGACGCGTTGGCCTCGGCCTCGGTGGCTATTGACGCGGTTTTGTGTATGGGCAGGGTGGTTGCTTGGGCGGTTGGAGCTGCCAGCTGATTTGGCGACATAAAACAAAACAGCCCAGAGGACATAGCCTCTGAGCTGCGAACATTTGGTGGGCGTTA
>CABUBY010000060.1 GCA_902489955.1 uncultured Collinsella sp.
CGAAAGGCCGATCAGCCTGTGCCTTCCGATCCTATTGCTGTCGAATGTGAGGTCAAACCCGTCGATAGACGAGCCTCCGTGATAATAGGCTGACGAAACAGAGCAGCCGTCGTCCGAATTCTCCCAGCCCTGCCGCAGTATGGGGGAAACGGAGCGAACGCCGTCGGCATCGGAGACGGTCCAAGAGATGTGGAGGTCGGCACCGGTTGCGACCTCCCTGCTCGAGAGCGACACGGAGGACACGGTCGGCGGGTTTTGGTCCTCGGGTCCCTCGGTCACCTCATACTCGAGGGGGTCGGTGGTGAAGGTCGGACAGTCGAGCCCCTTCTCCTCGGCATACGTCGTGTCGTAGACATCGGTAACCCATCCAAGACTATCGGTCACGCCGAGGCCGATGATCCGGTACCTGCAGGGCCGGTCGCTCGGGGAGGTGGAGATATCGAAGCCCGCTGTCGTGTTGCCGGTCGACGAGAAGGCGAGACGGGAACTGATTCCATGGTCTCCGGTATCGTTTTCGACAAGGACTTCGACTATGGGCGTGACGGACCGTACCCCGTCAGGGTCATCGACGCTATAGCCGACATGCAGCGTGGAGCCGGCCGTGACTGTCGTCGCGGATATCGTCACGTTGGAGATGCTGGGCGGGTTCGGGTCCGACGCGGCTAGGGCGGTTGAGGGCAAAGCAAGCGCTACGGTGGCGGACAGCGAGGCGAGCAGGCTAAGCGCGAAGCGCCTGGAGAATTTCAAGGAGGTCATTGGTGGTGCCGATCTTCCATAATTGTTGCAGCGATACCAGTATATCTTTGGCCCATGCTAGCCAGATGTTCTTTCCGCGAACGGCTCGTTAGTTTAGAGACGGCATATGGACGCCTGTCTCGTCCACGTTTCTCGTAAGGGCGATTATAAGGACATGAAGAGACTTTCTCGGAACAATCAATTGGGGATATCAAAGAAATGCTGGACGCCTCCTGATCGCTCAATGCCTTTGAGGTGAAATGCGGCGCATCGGCTACGTTGTTGAGATCATTTATCGAGCGATACGTCATTCCAGCTGAGGCCACCGTCATGAGGCTTCTGTTCCTACACCCCCCGCAATCCCGCGCGCGGCACCCAACAGCTCGTACTCCCTCTCGCTCCACTGGCACAGCTCGGCAGTCTCGACGGCGTCGCGACACAGGTCCAGAAACACCTCAGCTCCCTCGCAGAAGCACTCGCGGGCAAAGTCACCCGAACCGCTTGCGACGCACGTGCCGTCGGCAAACAGCTTCCAGCTAGACAGCTCGCGCGAGTCGTCTCCAAGCAGCTTGATCTGCAGTACGTGCGGGTCGCCGGCGGTGTAGAGCTCTTTCTCGAGCGCCTGCACGGTAAAGCGCATCTGGTGGGGGAGACTGCTCTTGACCATGGCCGAGGCATAGCCGTTCGGCTTGTCCAGAAGATGCATTCGTTTTGGCTTGGCTGCCAGGTTGTGGAAGTTGCGCTCACTGCGCACGGAGAAATTGTCCATACGGACTCCTTTCATCGATATTGGCAGGGCCACCGTGCCTCTTGGCCGGTTGGCGTCGGGATCGTGGAGCCAACTCTCTACCCCGACTCTGGATAAAACGCGCCCGCTCCTTGCGGGCACGATGGAGTCTATCAACGTGTACGGACAGAAATCAAGCGCCATCCGCGAAATGACGCGCGGATGGCGTTGGTTTCCCAAGTGATTATTCGGCTTCCATCCGGAAAAGTGTCGAAATCAGCCGTGTAAAAGTACGGAAAAGTGTCGAGATAGGCACCTTAAAACTTCGGAAAAGTGTGGCTGGATGACAAAACAGCACTTAGAAGTCGGTGCTGGATGCGGGATCCTGTGGTCGCCTTCAGCCCTCGCTACTCGTCGTCCTCGTCGTTGGGGTCGCCCTTGAGGGTGTTGATGTCCAGGTACTGGTTGTCGTCCTCTTTTTGCTGGGTCTCCGACTCCGCTTGGGTGGGGCCGCGGAACAGCTGGAACCCCTCAAACGCAATGACACCGAGCAGGGCAATGATAATGGCGATAAAGGCAACCTTGACTGCCTGCGGAAATTCCGAGAAACGCAGTGCCTTTTCCTCGGCGTAATAATCGGCGAAGCGCTCTTCGCCCGTGCTTTTGGTATACGCCGGTGCGGACGCGGCCTCCGGGTCATATTCCGGTGCAGGCGTGGCAGCGTACGGATCGTTGAGATAATCGCTCGATGCGGTGCCATAATCCTCGGTCTCGATGCGACTGGTGCCAGCATAGTCATCGGAATAATCGGAATATGCCGCACCGCCCTCATAGTCCGCGGCGCTCGTGTTGGCGGCAAAAAGCGGGTTAACTGGAACGTCGAGCGCCGGCATGCCGGTGGAGGTCTCATCCAGATCGGCTGCAGTCCAGGAATCGTAGGCAACCTGATGGGCGACGGGCTCATCGAGCCTTGCAACCGGAGGCTTGCGTGCCGCAGGAACAGGCAACTGCTGGGCGCTGTACATAACGGTGCTGTCGGCCGATTTGCCCTTCGTCGCTGCAGCGAGAAATGCCGCCGTCTCGGACGGGTCGCTTGCGGGGCGGGGAGCGGGTGTGGGCGCCGAAGTGGGTGCGGGCGTAGGCGCGGGCGTCGAAACAGGCGACTGCGCAGGAGTCGGCGCAGGTGCGGACTTAGGCGCAAGTGCGGGATTGGGGCTTGACGGGCGAGCCCCGCCGCTCATGAGTTCGTCGGCGGTCCACGGGCGATCATCCATCACGTCGTCAAGGCTCAGCGAAAACAGGTCGTCTTCACCCTCATCGAACATGCGGTGCACATGTCCACCAATTGCCGGAATCAATCCGCGACCGGTGCATGATGCCTTGCTCAACGCCATTCTGTTCCATCCTTTCGAAATACTAATGACATCGATTATATGGAACTTCCCAAGCGGCTCGGTCTTGGATTCGTGCTTTCCAGAACTCGCGCCCAAAAGGGGAGGGGCAATCCAGGCGAGCGCCTACTCGTCGCCGGCCGCCGCCTTGGCCTCATTGAGGTAGCTATAAAAACTGTACTTGGAGATGCCAAAGAACTCGCAGGCGCGCTCGCTCGACTTGGAAATGAGGAAGGCGCCGCGACGGTCGAGGTAGCCAATGGCACGAATACGCTCGTCTTTGGTCATGAGTGCCGCGGGCTTGCCCACAAACTGCTCGCACTCGTGCAGCAGGTCCTCGAGCAGGTCGCCGATGTTCTTGGTAATGGGCTCGGGCTCGGTATAGCCCGTGCCGCCGGTGCCGGTAAAGGCGTCGAGCGAACGCTCAAAAGCCTTCATGAGCGTAATGTCAAAGTTAATGCCCAAAATGCCGACGGGCTTGCCCTCGTCGTTGCGGATAAAGATGGTAGAGGACTTGAGCAGCTTGCCATCGGTGGTTTTGGTGAGGTATGGCTCGCGGTCGTGCACGTCGGTGGTGCCCTCGTGCATGGACTCAAACACAATATGGCTGGGGCCGTCACCCAGTTTGCGCCCGCTGACGTGGCCGTTTTCGATCACTACGATGGAGTGGTCCACGTCCTCGGTCTCCAGATCGTGGACGACGACTTCGCAGTTGGGGCCAAATTGGAGCGCTAGGCCGTGTGCTAGGCGCTTGTAAAACTCAATCTGTGCGGGGGTCATGGGTGCCTTCCTAAAAATTAGTTTGGGCACACTTTGCCATAAACCACACTTGACCGCAAACAAATCCATCAACAAGGCAATTCATGACCGTTCGTCGGCGAAAAGGTACCGATTACGGCAACAAACAATTTGTTAGGTTTGCCAATCAAAAAGTGTGATAGAACAGTGCTAACAAACTTTTTGTTTGGCATCCACATAAAAGTTCAGTCGCATGAATGGGAATGGGCTGAAACGCGTATGCGGGGGCCGGCAAGAGAGGACTTAAGGAGTTCACCGTATGGCCGATAAGATCCAGTGGGCGGGCAACACGATGCCCAAGAGCGATGACAAGCACTTGGGAATCATGAGCCTCGACCACGTGAAGAAGGCCCGTGCCTTCCACCAGTCGTTCCCCCAGTACACCGTCACTCCGCTTGCCCGCCTGGACGGCCAGGCCGCGCGCCTGGGCCTGTCCAACCTGTGCGTTAAGGACGAGAGCTATCGCTTTGGCCTCAACGCCTTTAAGGTCCTGGGCGGCTCGTTTGCCATGGCCAACTACATTGCCGACGAGACCGGCAAGGACGTTGCCGAGTGCACCTTCGATTACCTGACCTCCGATCAGCTTGCCAAGGACTTTGGCCAGGCCACCTTCTTTACCGCCACCGACGGCAACCATGGCCGCGGCGTGGCATGGGCTGCCAACAAGCTCGGCCAGAAGGCCGTCGTGCACATGCCCAAGGGTTCCACTAAGCCCCGCTTCGATAACATCGCCGCCGAGGGCGCAACGGTGACCATCGAAGAGGTCAACTACGACGAGTGCGTGCGCATGGCCGCCGCCGAGGCCGACGCCTGCGAGCGCGGCGTCATCGTTCAGGACACCGCCTGGGAGGGCTACGAGAAGATCCCGTCTTGGATCATGGAGGGCTACGGCACCATGGCTTCCGAGGCTGCCGAGCAGCTGCGCGAGATGGCCATCAACCGCCCGACCCACGTGTTTGTCCAGGCTGGCGTGGGTTCGCTCGCCGGCGCCGTGGTGGGCTACTTCACCAACCTGTATCCCGATAACCCGCCCACCTTCGTCGTGGTTGAGTGCGCGCCTGCCGCCTGCCTGTACAAGGGCGCTGCCGCTGGCGACGGCGATCCGCGCATCGTGGACGGTGACATGCCCTCCATCATGGCCGGTCTGTGCTGCGGCGAGCCCAACATCCTGGGCTGGGATATCCTGCGCAACCATGCCACCGCCTTCGTGTCCTGCCCCGACTGGGTCACCGCTCGCGGCATGCGCACCCTGGGCGCTCCCGAGAAGGGCGACCCGCGCGTCATCTCCGGCGAGTCCGGCGCTGTGACCACCGGCCTGGTCGAGACCCTCATGCTCGATCCCGAGTACGCCGAGCTCAAGGAGCTCATCGGCCTGGACAAGACGAGCTCCGTGCTCTGCTTCTCCACCGAGGGCGATACGGATCCCGACCAGTATCGCCGCATTGTTTGGGAAGGCGAATATCCCACTTGCTAATCGTTGGGGCGGAGTAAATAGGTATCGCTCCGCCACCTCACAGGTAGATTCCTTCGTTTGAAAGGTTATGAACAATGGCTAAAGAACTCGATTTCGACGCTATCAAGGCTGCTGCTGAGTCTCATCGTGCTGATATGACTCGCTTCCTGCGCGCTATGATCTCCCATCCCTCTGAGTCCTGCGAGGAGGGTGAGGTTGTTGCCTGCATCAAGGCCGAGATGGAGAGCCTTGGTTATGACGAGGTCAAGGTCGACGGCCTGGGCAATGTCATGGGCTTTATGGGCGAGGGCGACAAGATCATCGCCATCGACTCTCACATCGACACCGTCGGCATCGGCAACATCGAGAACTGGGATGCCGATCCCTACGAGGGCTACGAGACCGACGAGATCATCTACGGCCGCGGCGGCTCCGACCAGGAGGGCGGCATGGCTTCTGCTACCTACGCTGCCAAGATGATGAAGGACATGGGCCTCATCCCCGAGGGCTACAAGATCATGGTCGTCGGCACCGTCCAGGAAGAGGACTGCGACGGCATGTGCTGGCAGTACATCTACAACAAGGACGGCATTAAGCCCGAGTTCGTCATTTCCACTGAGCCCACCGACGGCGGCATCTATCGCGGTCACCGCGGCCGTATGGAGATCCGCGTCGACGTTCACGGTACCTCCTGCCACGGCTCTGCTCCCGACCGCGGCGACAACGCCATCTACAAGATGGCTGACATCATCGCTGACGTCCGCGCTCTCAACAACAACGGCTGCGACGAGTCGACCGACATCAAGGGTCTCGTCAAGATGCTCGACCCCAAGTACAACCCCGAGCACTACGAGGACGCCCGCTTCCTGGGCCGCGGCACCTGCACCGTCAGCCAGATCTTCTACACCAGCCCCAGCCGCTGCGCCGTGGCCGATTCCTGCGCCATCTCCATCGACCGTCGCATGACCGCCGGCGAGACCTGGGAGTCCTGCCTGGACGAGATCCGCAACCTGCCGGCCGCCAAGAAGTACGGCGACGACGTGAAGGTCTCCATGTACATGTACGACCGTCCGTCCTGGACCGGCGAGGTCTACGAGACCGAGGCTTACTTCCCCACGTGGATCAACAAGGAGACCGCTCCGCACGTCAAGGCTCTCGTCGACGCCCACAAGGCCATGTTCGGTGACGAGCGCATCGGCTGCGAGCCCAGCATGGACAAGCGCACCGGTCGCCCGCTGTGCGACAAGTGGACCTTCTCCACGAACTGTGTCTCCATCCAGGGCCGCTACGGCATCCCCTGCGTGGGCTTTGGCCCGGGTGCCGAGTCTCAGGCTCACGCTCCCAACGAGGTCACCTACAAGGACGACCTGGTCACCGCTGCTGCCATGTACGTGGCTGCCCTGAACCTCTACGATCCGAGCAAGGCCGATGGCGACGCCACCGTGTTCCGCGCCGGTCTGACCAACAACAAGATCGATTAGTCCCATTCCTCGATTTTGTTGAGCCGGGGGCTGCTCGTGTCCCCGGCACCCCCTGTTGACTTGGGGCCCGCGGTCGTTATCTCCCATGCTTCCTCAACGGTGGCGGGTCCTCGTCATGGTGCTCTGCATGTTCTAGCCACACGCGCATGCCGGAGCACATCTACTCATTGCGATCGTTTCATCTTTAGAAAGGACATTTCCATGGACGCTAAGTTTACCGAGCTCGTCGAGCAGCTGAACGGCCTCGATTTTAAGGGTATGTACGGCAGCGACTTCCTGCACACCTGGGACAAGACCACCGATGAGCTCAAGGCGCTCTACATCGTCGCCGACGCCCTGCGCGAGCTGCGTGAGAACAACGTCTCGTCCAAGATTTTTGACTCGGGTTTGGCCGTCTCCCTGTTCCGCGACAACTCCACCCGTACGCGTTTTTCCTTCTCTAAGGCCGCCAACCTGCTCGGCCTTGAGCTGCAGGACCTGGACGAGAAGAAGTCCCAGATCGCCCACGGCGAGACCGTCCGCGAGACCGCTACCATGATCTCCTTTATGGCCGACGTCATCGGCATCCGCGATGACATGTACATCGGCAAGGGCGACGCCTACATGGCCGAGGTCTCCGAGTCCGTGCAGCAGGCCTACGAGGACAGCGTTCTGGATCACCGTCCCACGCTCATCTCCCTGCAGTCCGACTCCGACCACCCCACGCAGTCTTCTGCCGACATGCTCTACCTCATCAACGAGTTTGGCGGCCTTGAGAACCTCAAGGGCAAGAAGGTTGCCGTTACCTGGGCCTATTCGCCCTCTTACGGCAAGCCGCTGTCCTGCCCGCAGTCGCTGATTAGCCTGCTGCCCCGTTTTGGCATGGACGTCACCCTGGCTCACCCCGAGGGCTACGACCTCATGCCTGAGGTCGTCGAGCGCGCCAAGGGCTATGCCGCCGAGTCCGGCACCACCTTTAAGCAGGTCAACACCATGGCCGAGGCCTTCGAGGGCGCCGACATCGT
The DNA here is from genome assembly GCA_902489955.1 of uncultured Collinsella sp. GTDB lineage: Bacteria > Actinomycetota > Coriobacteriia > Coriobacteriales > Coriobacteriaceae > Collinsella. Next base: position 7,590 of record CABUBY010000060.1, read on the forward strand.
GATCCCCAAGAGCTGGGCTCCGTTTGCCGCCATGGAGAAGCGTACCAACCTGTACGCCGAGGGCGACGACGCCGGCATCGCAGCGCTCGAGAAGGAGCTGCTCGCCCAGAACGCTACGCATCAGGACTGGTGCTCCACGACCGAGCTCATGGAGAAGACCGCCAACGGCCAGGACACCATCTTTATGCACCCGCTGCCCGCCGACATCTCCGGTGTCTCTTGCGAGCACGGCGAGGTCAACGCCGACGTCTTCGATATGCACCGCGTGGGCATGTACAAGGAGGCCAGCTACAAGCCGTACGCCATCGCAGCCATGATGTTCCTGCAAAAGGTTGCCGATCCCGCCGCTACCCTCAAGGCCCTCGACGAGCGCAACACCGCCCGTTGGCTCCAGGCCTAAAGCCGGGTTGAGGTAAGCCATGTAAAGGGGGCGCTCTGCCAACCGGCGGGGTGCCCCCTTTTTGCATCGCGGGCGTGCGGGATAAGCGCTTTCGATGTAGATGCCCGCGGCGCGAGTTATGGGTACGATGGTTTCAGGGGAGGTATCACCATGAAACTTGGATGCGTCATTATGGCTTCGGGCGAGGGCAAGCGGTTTGGCTCTAACAAGATGCTTGCCGATATCTATGGCGAGCCGCTGATTGCCCGGACCATCGATTCGGTTCCCCGGGGCTTTGACGTCGTGGTTTCGACGCGTTGGCCCGAGGTCGCTCAGATTTGCGAGGACAAGCATTGCCCGTGCGTGCTGCACGATGGCGAGCTGCGCAGCGAAAGCGTCCGTGCGGGCCTTTCGTGGGGAGTCGAACGCAACTGGAAAGGTTGCCTCTTTTTGCCGGGCGACCAGCCGCTCGTGAGTTCGGATTCTTTTGAGGCTATGGTTCGTGCATTTGACGAGCGTGGCCGCAAACATCCGGTGCGTCTTGCGTGCAACGGTGAGCCTTCGAGCCCGGTGCTCTTTCCGGCGGAACTGTTCGATGCACTTATGTGTCTTGAGGGCAAAGACGGCGGGGGCTCGATTCTCAAAGGTCGCGTCGACGTTGCGCTGGTCGAAGCGCGTGCCTACGAGCTGTGGGACGTCGATACCGTCAAGGGACAGCGACGCATAACGGAGCATATTGCCGCCTGCTCGTATTTTGATCACGTGGCCAACTGCATCAATCAATAAGGAGCAATTATGATCATCATCAAAAACGGCGCGCTCGTGACGCCCCAGGGGCTTCGCCGCGCCGATCTTGCCATGGAGGGCGATAAGATCGTGCGGATCGCCGCAGCGATTGAGCCGGGCGCCGACGATACCGTCGAGGACGCCGCGGGCTGCTGGGTGTTTCCCGGCTTTATCGACGGCCACACGCACATGCAGTGCTGGACTGGCATGGATTGGACAGCCGATAGCTTTGAGACCGGCACGCGCGCGGCTGCCTGCGGCGGCACGACGACCATTGTGGACTACGCGACGGCCGATCGCGGCGTGACCATGCCCGATGCCTTGGCCGAGTGGCATCGCCGCGCCGACGGAACCTGCACGGCCAACTACGCTTTTCATATGGCACTCGCCGAGTGGAATGAGCGCAACCGCGCCGATCTTTCGGCCATGCGCGAGGCGGGCGTGTCGTCGTTCAAGACCTACTTTGCCTATGACCACCTTCGCTTGGACGATGCCGAGACGCTCGAGGTGCTCGAGGAGCTCAAGCGTATTGGCGGCATACTGTGCGTGCATTGCGAGAACGGCACGCTGGTGAATGAGCTGCAGAAGCGCGTGTACGAGCAGGGGATTCATGGGCCCGAGGGGCATGCACTCAGCCGTCCGGACGTGTGCGAGGCCGAGGCCGTGAGTCGTCTGCTGTATCTGGCGCACTTAGCCGGGGACGCCCCAGTCAACGTGGTGCACCTTTCGACCAAGCTGGGGCTCGAGGCCATTCGCGCTGCCAAAGCGCGCGGGCAGAAGAACATCTATGTCGAGACCTGCCCTCAGTATCTGATGCTCGACGATACTTGCTACTTGGAGCAGGGCGAGGACGGCTTTGCGGGCGCCAAGTACGTGATGAGCCCGCCGCTGCGCCATGCCGGTGACCGTGCCGCGCTACGCGAGGCGCTTGTGGCCGGCGAGATCGATACGATTGCGACCGATCATTGCAGCTTTAACCTGCACGGGCAAAAGGACCGCGGGCGCGACGATTTCCGCGCGATTCCCAACGGCGGGCCCGGCGTGGAACATCGTCCCGTCGCGATTGCCACGAGCTTTGAGGGCCAGCTGGGCCCCGAGGATCTGTGCCGCTTGATGAGCGAGAACCCGGCGCGCGTTTTTGGCATGTATCCGCGCAAGGGCTGTCTTGCCGAGGGTGCCGATGCCGATGTGTGCGTGTGGGATCCCAAGGCACGCTGGACGATCAGTGCCGCGACGCAGCATCAGGCCGTGGACTACACGCCGCTCGAGGGTTTTGAGGCACATGGCCGCGCCAAGGCTGTGTTTGTGAACGGCGTGCTGGCTGCGCGCGACGGCGAGCCCACCGGAGCCCAACCCGGTCGCTACGTCCCTCGCTAGCAGCAAAGATGCCGTGTCCCCTCCGCAGCTGCGGTGAAATACGGACTGTTTGCGGCCGTTTGGCGGCCAAACAGTCCGTATTTCACCGCAACTGACGAGATGGGGCCGGCTACTTGAGGCTGCTGGCGATGAGGGGGCGGCCGAGGGCTGCCTCGAAGCGGTCGGCCATCGTGGGGTCGGCAAGCGTGTCGACTTGGTTGAGCATGACGCGTGCGGTGCTGAGCTTCATCTCTTGCATCTCGGCATTGAGCACCTGGGCGACGCGCTCGGGCGTGGCGATGTCGGTGAGCTCGCAGCCGCAACGCTCGCAAAAGAGCTCGGGGCGGTGGACGGCTTCGTTGATGGGCTTGCTGAGTCCCGAGGCGCCGACGAGCCAGATGACGTTGGCCGTGCCGGCGGGAATTACCGGCTCCCAGGCGGCATGCGCCTTGAGCGG
>CABUBY010000061.1 GCA_902489955.1 uncultured Collinsella sp.
GCCCTGCGAAGCCGTGAGCAAGAGGCAAAGGTATTCCCCGCCCTGCGCTCCGCAGCAGCCAGCGCCAAGCGCTAGTAGTTCACCACCTGCTCCTCAAAGTACGCCTTCGGGTGGTTACACACCGGGCACACCTCAGGCGCCTCGGCACCAACGTGCAGGTGCCCGCAGTTCAGGCACTTCCACACCTTCACGCCCTCACGCTCAAACACCTCGCCCGACTCGATGCGATCGACGAGCTTGTTGTAGCGCTCCTCGTGGGCCTTCTCGACGGCGGCGACACCACGGAACTTTGCGGCAATCTCGGCAAAGCCCTCTTCCTCGGCGGTCTTGGCGAACTCGTCGTACATCGTGGTCCACTCGTAGTTCTCACCCGCGGCGGCATCGCGCAGATTGTCCAGGGTATCGGGGACGGCGCCATCGTGCAGATACTTAAACCACAGTTTGGCGTGCTCGGACTCGTTGCCAGCCGTCTCGGCAAAGATGTTCGAGATCTGAACGTAGCCGTCCTTCTTTGCCTTGGAGGCATAGTAGCGATACTTGGTGTGTGCCTGGGACTCACCGGCAAAAGCGGTCTCGAGGTTCTTCTTGGTTTGGGAATTCTCAAAATCCATAGGTGTACTTCCCTTCAACGCATGCCGCCCGTAGGCTTCGAGCGGCCTCGTCTTTAGGATGCCCTCATGCCGAAAATCTAAACCTTACAATCCTGTTCTTCAGATTTGCACAGGCTAGATGCTCAGCCAGCGATCGCCCTCGGCTCGGCAAAAGCCCTCACGCTCCAGGTCGGCTAGAATGCCCGCGACAAGCTCGCGCTCGACCAGCCCGCGACCGGCTGCCGCCTCCATCTCGTTAACGCCCACCACGGCATCAGCAAGCGTAATCCCCGCCGGTTGGCCATCGCGCGCTGCCAGCAACATGCGCACGATATGCGCGCGCTTTTGGCGACGTGAGCCCTCAAACTTTGATTGACGGCTATAGCCCGCCGAGCGCCTGGACGGATTGGGCAGCGTCTTCTTAAGATACGCGCCATAATCCAGCAGCGCGTAATACCATGCGCGCGGTGTGTCGGCATCATCGAGCGGCACGGCAAAGGGAGCGATCTCATCCGCCGTCGCGCCGGGAGCCGCCGGACAGGCGGCCTGAATCAGCGGCACCAGCTCGCGATCGGGAACGGCCGGCACATCGGGAAAGAAATGATGCAGAAAGACCGTGCGCACGTTGGTCTCCAGATACACACCCGGTAGATCGAACGCAAACGACCGGATGCCCTGCGCCGTCGCCGGGCCAATACCAGGCAGAGCGACCAAGTCACGCGTCTCACGCGGAAACTCCCCGTTCCAGTCCTCTACAACGCGCTGAGCGGCCTTGTGGAGCGCCAGAGCGCGTCGGTTGTAGCCCATGCCCTGCCAAGCGTCCAAAACATCGGAAGGCGCGGCTTGGGCAAGCGCCTGCACGGTCGGAAAGCGATCGAGCCACGCCGGCATACGCGTCTCCACGCGCGGCACCTGTGTTTGCTGCAGCATGACCTCGGAAAGCCAAATGATGTACGGATCGCGCGTGCGGCGCCACGGAAGGTCGCGATAACGCAGGACCCCTTCCGAACGAATCATCGAACGAAAGGGGTCCTGAATCATATCTATGCTCCTTATGCGGCGCTATTCCTCCCGGCAAGCGCACGCGCAGGCGGCGTACTCGGGAAACGCGTCGCGGTCGGCGAATTTGGAATCGACGGCCGGGAACTGGCGGTGAGCGACGATGTCGCCGAGCGAAACGGAATCGAGGTAGTCGCGCATCAACGCTTGAGCTCCGGCCCACAGGGGATGATAGCAGCACGTGCCCATGCGTGCACAGTCGCCATCGGGTGCGGTGCAATCATTCATAACCATAGGGCCCTGAACGGCCTCGACGACCTGGCGGATGGTGACATCGTCCGGACTGACCTTGAGCCGCATGCCACCGTGGACGCCACGCAGGCTCTCCACAATACCGGCCTGGTCCAAACCGTGCTGAATCGAGCGGGCAAACGAATACGGGACATTGACCTCTTCGGCAGCGGTGCGAACAGAAAGCAAACGCTCCGGATCCTCGGCAAGCATCGCCAGCATACGAAGGGCGTAATCAGTCTTCCTCGATATGTCCATTTTCCCCTTTCAAGGAATACGAACAGCTCGAACGAGCTCCGGGGCCGAGCTTGTGTCGAGACGCTAAATGACCGCTAGGACATCCAAATGATAAATAGGATATCCACTGAGTGCCGCGCTTGGAGCGAAATGCATCAGATGCGGCCTACAGTGCAATTTAGTATAATTCAACCCTGTCTCGTTGAACAGGTGTTGCGCAACAAAGCTGTTGTTTAGACAGATATACTTATTGGATTTTACTTGCGTTCCCGAAGACGCGGGGATTCTGGGCAAAGATGCATCAGGGCGATCGTTCTATCGAAACAAAGTGCATCAAACGCAAAAAGCCACGTCCGAAGACGTGGCTTTAATTGCGTTGGCGGGAAGTACGGGGCTCGAACCCGCGACCTCCGACGTGACAGGCCGGCGCTCTAACCAAACTGAGCTAACTCCCCAGGCAGACGTTCGCGTTTGTTTCCGCTCGCGTGCGCTGCGGGGATTAGTATACACAGAAGTCTGTCCGCCGCGCAACAACTTTTTTGAAAAAATTTTTCGGGGCCATCCGGGAGGGTCTCCGGGGCTGAGGGCGGGGGTTAAGTTTGCTGCTCTACAGTCCTGCGCAAGACGGAAAGCACATTAAGTGCTTTCCTTTGCGTGCGGAACTCGCGACAAACTTAAACAGCGGGCCGCCCGGACCGGGAATCCGATGTGCTCGTCGGGGCAACGTTACCTGCCAAAAAGGGACAGGTTTATTTTGATCGGTTTTATCTGGGGAAACGTCGCGCTCCAGCGGTAATCTGCTCTCATCTGTCGCATGGAAATCGGCGGCGTTTCCATTTAACGCAAAAGAGGCCGCTTCCCCTAGTAGGAAGCGGCCTCAGACCTTACGAATAGACGATAGTAAAGGACTCTTCCGTTTCGGTCTCTCCTGTTGACGTGCACCTCGTGCCCTCAAGCGTTACTGAGACCACTTGGTCGACATCAATCAACTTCGTTGGCACCGAGATGTTCTCTCCGCTATTGCGCGTATAAGAAAAATATAAGTTGAACGCCCCTGCGTCGTCATCTTCGATAATCTGCTCCGATCCATCCTTGTAGGTAACCGTCAACTTCTTCGTGACTGCGTCAATGCCCAAATCATCGATGTGCGTCTGGATGGAAAACGGGCTAATCTCAAGAGGCGAGTCACCGGAGCGGAGTTCCTTTGTATCGACGTACGCTCCAATATTGAACTCGGGTGTCGACGCCTCAAACCGCCTCGCACTCTCACCTTCACCCTCGGTCCAATGGATATTCCAGGTGACAGCATGTTGCAAATCTCGCTCGCGATCCATAGCGGCAAAGTACATCGTGCCATTAATGACAGTATCGCTTGATGTGTCCTTATCAATTGTGCTGCGTGTGTCAGGCCATTCCTCGCCGAACTTCATATCGGGCGTGCCGATGCCCTGCTCTTCTTCACCATAGAGAACAAGTTCGCCAATCTCTGCTGCTGGCTTGTAGTAGTTAACTCCATTTGGATTGGACAACGTAAACGTCACGGCTCCGCAGCCGTTTTGGTCGATTGCCATCTCATGGATATCAAGCGTATAGCCGTTGCCCTCGACGGACAGATTAACCTCCTGGACTGCGCCTTCCAGGCTTTGGGGCGCGATGCCATCGCCAAACTCTCTGGTGTAGGTATATTTAGTTCCCGATGAGCCGCCGTTGGTCCAGGTAATGGAATCCCCGTTGCCGTGGTTTCCCCAGGCAGAGGCAAAATAGCTGGAATTGACGACGGCGTAGGCGACCCCTCCGGTCGCCAGCACTCCGGCAAGGCATCCGATCACGGCAACATACAGAGGCTTCGCGTGACCCTTTCGGCGAAGCGGCTCACCAGCAGCGGCATAAAGAACACGGTCAGCAAGATCGCTATCGGCTTGGACGGACTCGAAGGCCTGCTTGATTTGATTGGATTTCACGGTCGCCCTCCTCTAGGATGAACTTGAGCTTCGATCTGCCGCGAGCCAAACGCGTTCGAACAGTCGCGGCTGGCACATGCAATAACTCGGCAATCTCTGAGGTCGAAAAGCCCAGATAGTAATAGAGCATGATGGGAACACGGAAACGTTCCGGAAGTCGCATAACGTCTGACAGGACCGCCTTGGTCTCCTCCTGCGCCGTCGAAAGCGAATCGGCCAGGTTCTCAATATCCTCCACACGCCTCCATGGCTTTCGAAAGAGAGATTTGCATTCATTGATCGTGACCCGGATAAGCCATCGACGAAGATGTTCCCAGCTTTCAAATTGCGCATCGCTTTTGAGTAACTTCAGAAAGACGTCTTGAGCGACATCGTCGGCATCGGCACGATCGCGCAGATACGTCAATGCGATTCGAAACACGACATCCCTGTGATCTTCGACCGCCTGTCTAAAAGCTTGTTCTTCCATAATCACCTCCCGGTGACGTTAATGATTCTTGATGAGGCCCTCACCATAGATACGCTCTTGCCGGACGAAATGTTTCAAATTCAAGCAGGAAAAACCTACCAAAATAAACCTGTCCCTTTTTGGCAGGTTTTCTTCAACAAAAAAGGCCCGCCCCCCTGTTGGGAAGCGAGCCTTTATAAGCGCGGTTAACGTACTTGGAAGTTACTCCTCGTCGTTGTCCTTGGCCTCTTCGGCGTCGTCGGTGTCCACGAGCTGGTTGAGCAGCTCGTCGAGGGAAGGCGCGCCCTCTTCCCCCGGCGCGAACAGCCGGTGCGCCCAGGAGCTCCTCGTCGGCGTCGGCGTGATGCGTCGGAGCGGAGGTACCCAGCAGGATATCGTCCGGACCGTCGGGGCTAAAGACCATCTGCAGCAGCTGCGAGAGGTCTTCCTCGTCGGCAACGTCGTCGTTGTTCTCGAGGATGTAGAGCAGATCGTGGGCCTCGAGGCCGTCACGGAGCTCCTCGATCGCCTTGGCACCGATACCATCGATGCGCAGCAGATCCTCCTCAGACTTGCCGACCAGGTCGCCGACCGTCTCGATGCCGACCTCGCTGAACTTGTTGGTCCAGCGCTGCGACACGCCCAGGTCGTCGAACAGGTACAGGCGAGCCTTCTCGGCGGAGATGGTGTGACCATTGCGGGTGAACGAACCGTCAGCACCGCCGAACTCGTCGTAGCCGGCCCAGTCGAGCTGCTGCGGGAGCTGCTCGTCCAGGTCCTTGAGCTCCACAGGAGCCCACTCGGGCAGCGACTTGGCGTTGGGCGAAGCCGGGCCGTCGATGTCCACGTAGCCGTCGGCCGTGCGATACGTCAGCTTGGCGTTGGCGTACGGCTTGAGGCCGGTACCAGCAGGGATCTTCTTACCGACGATGACGTTGGACTTAAGGTCGAGCAGATGGTCGACCTTGCCCTCGATGGCAGCCTCGGTAAGGACGCCGGCGGTACGGATGAACGAAGCGCTCGACAGCCAGGAGTCGATGTTGGACGCGACCTTGAGCGTACCCAGGATGACAGGCTCGGCCACGGGAGCCTGACCGCCCAGACGGGCAACGCGCTCGACCTCGTCGGCGAACTCGTAGCGGTCGACGTACTGACCAAGCAGGTACTTGGAGTCGCCGGGGTTGGTGATCTGAACACGACGCAGCATCTGACGTGCGAGCACCTCGATGTGCTTGTCGTTCAGGTCGACGCCCTGGCTGGTGTAGACGTCCTTGACGCTCTCGACGAAGGTGTGCATCGTCGACTCGATGTCGGTCAGCTTGCGCAGGTTGCGGAAGTTGACGAAGCCCTTGGTGATCTGGTCGCCGGCGCGAACCTCGCAGCCGTCCTCGATCTCAGGCATAAAGCGCACCGAAGCGGGGACGCGACGCTCGTCGAGGACACGGGTGTGATCCTCGGAGTCGGTGAGCGTCAGCACGTACTCGGACTTCTCGGGCTTAATCGAGAGGTGGCCAGAGTACGGAGCCAGCTCGGCCTCGCGACCCAGGATCTTCTCGTTGACGTTGCCGACGATATCGAACATACGGCTGACCGTAGGCAGACCCTGCGTAATATCGTCGACGCCAGCGACGCCGCCGGAGTGAATGGTACGCATCGTAAGCTGCGTACCGGGCTCGCCGATGGACTGGGCGGCAATAATGCCGACGGCAGTACCGATGGCGACCGGACGACGGGTGGAAAGATCCCAGCCGTAGCACTTCTGGCACACGCCGTACTTGGAGCGGCAGGTGAGCAGCGCGCGAAGCTTGACCTTCTTGAGGCCCGCATCGACCATCTTCTGGATGTCGGCGACCTTCTCGATGTAGCCGTCCTGCTCAAAGAGCACGGTGCCATCGGGAGCCACGACGTCCTCGATGAAGCAACGGCCGACGAGGTCGGTGTTGAGGTCGGTGGTGCCAGGGATGATGAGGTTGTAGGTGACGCCCTCGTGCGTACCGCAATCCTCCTCGCGGACGATGACGTCCTGGGCTACGTCGACCAGACGGCGGGTCAGGTAACCAGAGTCCGAGGTGTGGGATGCGGTATCGACCAGGCCCTTACGGGCGCCGTAGGTCGAAATGAAGTACTCGAGCGGCAGCAGGCCCTCGCGGAAGTTCGCCTTAATGGGAAGGTCGATCGTCTCGCCGGACATGTCTGCCATCAGGCCACGCATGCCACCGAGCTGACGCAGCTGGGTCTTAGAACCACGGGCGCCGGAGTCGGCCATCATGTACAGCGGGTTCTCCTCGTCGAACATGTCGAGCATGAGCGCTGCAACCTTGTCGGTACAAGCGGTCCACTCGTTAACGACTTCGATGTGGCGCTCCGTCTCGTTGATGAAGCCCTCCTCAAAGTATTCGTTGATCTGGTCGACGTTGGCCTGGGCGCGATCGAGCAGCTCCTGCTTCTCGGCAGGGATGAGAGCGTCCCACACCGAGATGGTGAGGCCGGCGCGGGTAGCGTAGTGGAAGCCGGAGTACTTGATGGCGTCGAGGATCGGGCCGACCTTGGCCTCGGGGTAACGATCGCAGCAGTCCGCAACCAGCTTGGCCACGTCGCCCTTGACCATCTTGTAGTTCATGAACTCATAGTCTTCGGGCAGGCACTGGCGGTTGAAGATGATGCGGCCGATAGAGGTCTCGAAGCGCGCGGTCTTGTTGCCGGTGACGTCGTAGTCGACAAACTCGTTCTTGCCGTTCTTGACGCGGAAGATACGGGTGCCGTCCTCGTTGATGACGTTGGCGTCGGCAGCGGACACGCGGACCTGGATCTTGGCCTGCATGTCGACCTCGGAGCGGCAGTCATAGGCGTGCAGCGCGTCGTCGAAGCTGGCGAACACGTGGTTCTCGCCCGGCAGACCGTCGCGGACCTGGGTGAGGTAGTACACACCAATGATCATGTCCTGCGAGGGGATGTTGACCGGCTTGCCGGATGCCGGCGAGCGCAGGTTGTTCGCAGAGAGCATGAGCACGCGGGCCTCGGCCTGAGCCTGGCTGGACAGCGGCACGTGGACAGACATCTGGTCGCCGTCGAAGTCGGCGTTGAAGGGCGAGCAGACCAGCGGGTGCAGGTGGATAGCCTTGCCCTCGACCAGCACCGGCTCAAAGGCCTGGATGGACAGACGGTGCAGGGTCGGTGCACGGTTGAGCAGCACGACGCGACCGTCGATGACCTCTTCGAGGATGTCCCACACAAAGGTGGCACCACGGTCGATAGCGCGCTTGGCGCCCTTGATGTTCTCGACCTTGCCAAGCTCGACCAGGCGCTTCATGACGAAGGGCTTGAAGAGCTCCAGCGCCATGGTCTTGGGCAGACCGCACTGGTGCAGCAGCAGCTTGGGGTCGGTAACGATTACCGAACGGCCGGAGTAGTCGACACGCTTGCCCAGCAGGTTCTGACGGAAACGACCCTGCTTGCCCTTGAGGGCCTCGGCGAGCGACTTGAGCGGGCGACCGCCACGGCCAGAGACCGGGCGACCACGACGGCCGTTGTCGAACAGGGCGTCCACGGACTCCTGGAGCATGCGCTTCTCGTTGTTCACGATGATCGCGGGGGCATCCAGGTCGAGCAGGCGCTTGAGTCGGTTGTTACGGTTAATCACGCGACGGTACAGGTCGTTGAGATCGGACGCGGCGAAGCGGCCGCCGTCGAGCTGGACCATCGGGCGCAGATCGGGCGGAATGACCGGGATGACGTCCAGAATCATGTTCGCGGGGCTGTTGCCGCCCTTCAGGAAGGCGTCAACGACCTCGAGGCGCTTGACGGCCTTCTCGCGCTTCTGCTTCTGGGAGTCCTCGTCGGCGATGATGGCCTTGAGCTTCTCGGCCTCGGAGGGGAGGTCGATGGCAGCGAGCAGGTCGCGGACGGCCTCGGCACCCATGCCGCCCTTGAAGTACATCGAGTAGTAGCGGGTCATCTCGCGGAACAGCGGCTCATCGGAAATGAGGTCGCGCTCGCTGAGCTTCATGAAGGCGTTGAAGGCGTCCGTGCGGAGCTGCTTCTCGTCCTTGCACTCTTCCTCGATGTCGACGATGCCAGAGGCGATCTCCTCGGGGGTCAGCGGCTCCTCGTCGGAGAACTCGTCAAAGTTCTCGGGGTTGCCCTGCTCCTTGAGGGACTCGATCTGGCGGGCGCACTCGGCATCGATCTCTTCCAGATCGGCGGCGAGCTCCTCGCGCAGGTCGTCGGCGTCGGCCTCGCGAGCCTCGTAGTCAACCTCGGTGATGATGTAGCTGGCAAAGTACAGAACCTTCTCGAGGTCCTTGGACTTGATGTCGAGCATACGGCTCATCGGGAAGCTCGTGGGGCTCTTGAAGTACCAGATGTGGGACACGGGAGCGGCGAGCTCGATGTGGCCCATGCGGTCGCGACGCACCTTGGCCGAGGTGACCTCGACGCCGCAGCGCTCGCAGACGATGCCCTTAAAGCGGATGCCCTTGTACTTGCCGCAGGAGCACTCCCAGTCCTTGGCGGGACCGAAGATCTTCTCGCAGAACAGGCCGTCCTTCTCGGGCTTGAGGGTACGGTAATTGATGGTCTCCGGCTTCTTGACCTCACCGTGCGACCAGGAACGGATCTGGTCGGCGGAGGCAAGGGAGATCTTTACCGAGTCAAAATCAGTAGCTTCGAAATCTGCCACAGTCAACTACTCCTTATCAGTGGTCGTGGCGGCGACAGCCTCGGGTGCCTCGGCGGTCTCGGCATCCTCGGCCTCGACGTCGGCGTCAACGCCGGCGAGCGCAGCCAGGTCGTCGAGAGCAGAGGTCTCCTCGGCGGTCACAGGGGCGGAGGCGTCCTCGTCGGCATCGTGCATGGGCTCGATGTCCAGTGCGAGGGAGCGAATCTCCTTGACGAGAACCTTGAAGGACTCGGGGATACCCGGGACAGGAACGTTCTCGCCCTTGACGATGGACTCGTAGGTCTTGACACGGCCCACGGTATCGTCGGACTTGACGGTCAGGATCTCCTGCAGGACGTTGGAAGCACCGTAAGCGTACAGTGCCCAAACTTCCATCTCGCCGAAGCGCTGGCCGCCGAACTGAGCCTTGCCGCCCAGAGGCTGCTGGGTAACCAGGCTGTAAGGGCCGGTCGAACGGGCGTGGATCTTGTCGTCGACCATGTGGCCGAGCTTGAGGATGTAGGACGTACCCACGGTAATGGGCTCGCGGAACTCCTCGCCGGTGCGGCCGTCGAACAGGCGGGTCTTGCCGCGCTCGTCAAGCTGGGTGACGAACTCGGGGCGCATGTGATCGCCAAAGGCAGCGGTAGCCTTGTTGAGCATGTTCTTGTTGGCACGACGGATGACCTCGGCGATCTCGTCCTCCTTGGCGCCGTCGAAGACGGGCGTGGCGGTGAAGAACGGACCGGGGACGTACTTGTCGGAGTCGGCCTGCTCGGTATCCCAACCGCACGCAGCAGCCCAGCCAAGGTGGCACTCGAGCAGCTGGCCGACGTTCATACGCGAAGGAACGCCCAGCGGGTTGAGGATAACGTCGATCGGGGTACCGTCAGCCATGTAGGGCATGTCCTCGACCGGCAGAACGTTGCAGATAACACCCTTGTTGCCGTGGCGGCCGGCGATCTTATCGCCCTGCTGGATCTTACGACGCTGGGCGACGTAGACGCGCACCTGCTCGTTGACGCCGGGGGCCAGGTCGTCGCCGTTCTCGCGGCTAAAGCGGACGACGTCGATGACGCGGCCGTAAGCGCCGTGAGGCATCTTAAGGGAGGTGTCGCGGACGTCGTGGGCCTTGGCACCGAAGATGGCGCGCAGCAGGCGCTCCTCGGCGGTCAGAGCGCTCTCGCCCTTAGGCGTGACCTTGCCGACCAAGATGTCGCCAGGGCCGACCTCGGCGCCGATGCGGATGATGCCGTCCTCGTCGAGGTTGGCAAGCATGTCCTCGGAGAGGTTCGGGATCTCGCGGGTGATCTCCTCGGGGCCGAGCTTGGTGTCGCGGGAGTCGAGCTCGTACTCCTCGAGG
>CABUBY010000062.1 GCA_902489955.1 uncultured Collinsella sp.
TGTCCCGCCCGTTTTATGCGTCGGCTAGCTATTAAACCCGTTGAACTTGAGATAGCTCATCAAGTAAGCCTTCGAAACGAAGGAGGAAACCGCACTGCGCACAAGCAGCGACTCACGCGTTACCTGATGCGCCGTATCGGGAACCGGCGTCTGCTCGACGGAAAACGCCGAACGAATCGATGCCTCGAGCTGATCGACCACATAATCAAAGGCCGTCGGGGCATCGTAGCTCAAACGCTGAATGTTAAAGAGTGCCTGCACAGCAGCAATAGGTAGCACCTGTTTAAAGATGCAGATAGCGATCAGGCGGGCAATCTGCTCGCGGCCATATTGCTTTTTGACCGGAGCAGGCACTAGGCCGACCTTTACGTAGTTATTGATCATCGATGGCGTAATGATGGGCTGCTCAACGCAAATGGACAGCGGCTCCATCCACAGCGCAACATACTCAATGACCTGGTCGCGGTAGAGCGTCACATTTGGCAACTGGTCATAGCGCGGCAGACTCAACGTATTGAGTTTGCGCACGATATCGGACTGAATAAATGCATCGGGCAGCACAGTGGGCTGAATATCCTCAGGCTTAATGCTGACCGACGAATCAGACATCGGAATAACGTGTTTAACGTAATTCATAAAGGTCCTCCGTTCATTTTCTATATTGTATTCTAGATTATCTAGTTTTGAATACCACATAGCCGGCAAGAAAAATGGCGGGGCAGTGCACTGATGCACTGTCCCGCCATTTAGTTAATAGATAACAACCTTACATAAGATATATTATCGTACTTATCTACGGAGAAATGCGTATGCGCTGGTTGCCGCTATGGCTCCGTCAGAAACCGCGGTCACAACCTGGCGCAAACGCTTGGAACGGATATCGCCAGCGGCAAATAGACCTGGCGTGCGGGTCGCCATGGATTCATCAGTCAGAATGCCGCCATCAGGCGCCAGATCGACTAGATGCTCGACAAGTTCGGTATGGGGTTGCGTCCCGGTATAGACAAAGATGCCGAAAGAGCCGGGCTCAAATGACTTGGTATGAATTTCCCCGGATGAATTGTCCTTAAAGGCGATCGTCGTTGGCATGGCTTCGCCCGAGAGCTCCACAATACTAGTTTGGTACCTAACTGTAATATTGTCCTTTTCGAGTACTTTCTGAACAACACCATCAGGCGCACGGAACTGGTCGCGGCGCAGCACGATGGTCACACTGCTGGCAATGTCTGACAGGAACAGTGCCTCTTCGCATGCCGAATTGCCACCACCGATTACAAAGACCTGTTTGCCGCGGAAGAACATGCCGTCACATGTTGCGCAATATGAAACGCCACGACCGCGATAGGTATCCTCGCCAGCGAAACCTGCCGGACGCGGCGTGGCACCCATGCAAGCGATAACGCTCGAGGCCAGCGTATCGCCCATATCGTGATGCACCGTAAACAACGCTGCATCGGCATCGTAATCGATACCCGTAACCATGCTCCATGTAACCTGTGCTCCCAGGCCCTCTGCATGCTGCTGAAAACGCTCGCCGAGTTCGGCGCCACTCAAGAGCGGAATGCCCGGATAGTTCTCGACTTCATTGGTCGTGGCGATCTGTCCGCCCGACATGCCCTGTTCAATCACGGTCGTCGTTAGGTTGGAGCGCGCCGCATAAATGGCCGCAGCATAGCCCGCAGGGCCGCCACCGATAATCGCAACATCGATCGGCTGATCGGTAGTCATGAAGAGACCTCCTGTCGAAAGATTGGCGTTCTTTGCGCTCATACCCAAATTTACGTGAACATGACACTCATGCACTACAATGATAAACCGCGTATCAAAGCTGAAGGGGAGTTATCGATGGATCAAACGCAGACGAGCAACGACGCTCCCCTGCCAACGCAAAGCACTCCCCAACCGGAGCAAATGACCGTTTCACCTGCACAAAAACCCCTAGTAACCATTGTGCACGCATCGGTTGGATCGGGCCACAGAGCCGCCGCCAACGCGATTGCACAAGCATTTGATCTTATCCGCGGCACCAAGGGAATCCCTGAGGATGTTGAGATCGAAGTCCTGGATATTCTCGATTTTGGACGCATTAGGTTCGATGGTAATAAAACAGCGGCTTCGTTTACCGGCGCCACGCGCCCCATATATGACCTAACCTGGCGATATACGTTTACGGGACATCTGCTCTGGGGTGGCGGCACGGCATGGTCGCGAATTATGTTCCCCGCCTTCAACGAATATATTCGTCGCCGCAGGCCTATAGCCGTGGTCGCAACGCACATCACAGCAGCCAATGTTGCCGTGGGTGCCCGCGTTATTACGGGTATCGATTATCCGGTCATCTGCGTACCAACAGACTATGAAGTCGAAGGCTTTTGGCCCCACAAGGACACCGACCTATTCTGCGTAGCCAACGAATTTATGGCCGAGACACTGCGGCCGCGCAAGGTTCCCGAGTCAAAGATCCGCATAACGGGCATCCCCATCCGAGCCGGTTTCGATTCAGATTACAAACGCGAGGATGAGCTGAGCAAGTTCAATCTCCCCATAGACAAAACCGTCGTATTGGTGATGGCCGGCGCCAGTTTACCCCAACCATACGTGCGTTTCCGTGCCGCGATGGACCACACGCTCCCCTTCTTACGCAGCTTTGAGGACATGCACTTTGTCTTTTTACCGGGCAAGGATAAGGAATACGCCACCCGACTCAAGACGCTCTTCGACGCCATGAAACTCGACAACGTCACGGTTCTGGACTACGTGGACGACATGGCGGCCCTCATGCACGGCTGCGACCTGGCAATTCTCAAATCGGGCGGACTCACCGTCACCGAGTGCCTGTGCGCTCATCTGCCGATGATCCTGCTGGGCAAGTCCTATGGCCAGGAAAAGGCAAACACCACGATGCTCACCGGCATGGGCGCCAGCATGCATGTCACCACCGCACGAGAACTCATCGTGACCCTACGTCACCTGCACGACCATCCCGAATCACTCAAAGCCCTACTCATCAATGGCGAAGTACTACGCCGCCCCCACGCAGCCGAAGACATAGCCATCGCAACCATGGAGCTCGTAGGCAAACCCCAAAAGCGCAAACGAGCCTTCTGCCGCTTCTACTGGGGAGGAAAGCCCGCGCATATCCGCTAGTCCAATGTCCGCCGCTCTGCCGGAGCCGCCCTTATATCATTCCATGCTCAAACATTCTCGCTTCGCTGCGAAACTGCGCGTGGAACGATATAAGGGCGGCTCCGGCAGAGCGGCTGCGTTTACTTACTAGCAGCTACTTCGGTTTCCCCTCCATTAGAACCTGCAAAGGCAAAACAGGAAAATATAAATACAGTAAGCCGATGCGACAAAGGAGGCGTCCCTTTATCGCATCGGCTTACTAGAAAAGTAAATATTGTTTCAAGCGAGTAGCCTCCCGCCCGCCTCTCACACATATCGTTCCACGCGCAGTTCGCAGCGAGCGAAATGTGTGAGAGGCGGGCGGGAGGGATATGAGCGCCCCTAGGCGACGCCGGAGGAGCCGAAGCCTCCGTTGCCTCGGTCGGTTTTGTCTAGTTCTTCTACTTCTATGAGGTTAACCGTGGGGACTTCTTGGATGACAAGTTGGGCTATGCGGTCGCCTTTGTTGATTTGGATGTTGTTGGTGGGATCCAGATTGATGAGGATAACCTTAAGTTCTCCTCGGTAGTGGGCGTCGATGAGGCCCGGCGTATTGACTATAGACAGGCCCTGCTTGATGGCCAAGCCGCTGCGGGGCTGGACGAAGCCGGCGTAGCCATCGGGCAGGGCGATGGCCAGCCCGGTAGAGACCAGACGGCGTTCGAAGGGCTTCAGGACGCAGTCCTCGTTGGAGCGCAGATCCAAGCCGGCATCGGTGGGATGGGCGTATTTGGGAAGCTCGACGGTGGGATCGAGACGCTTTATGTTGAGGGTAATGTTGGACATGGAATCACCTTAGCTTGTCGAGCTCTTGCAGAAACTCATCGACGTCTTTGAAATCGCGGTAGACCGAGGCAAAGCGGATGTACGCCACCTTGTCGATCTTGGCCAAGCGTTTGAGCACCATGTCGCCCAACTCATGCGACGTGACGGCCGTCAGCGTGCGAGAGCGCAGCTCGACCTCGATGTCGTCGATAATCTCATTGAGCTTCTTAGTGTCGATATCGCGCTTGATGGTGGCGCGCATCAAGCCGACGAGCAGCTTATTGCGATCGAACCGCTGCTTGGTTCCGTCTGACTTAATGACCTCGATTGGGTCTTCACATCGCTCGAACGTTGTAAAGCGATAGTTACACGAGCAACATTCGCGACGGCGCTTAATGGTGTTATTAGACTCCTGCATACGGGAATCAACGACGCGGGTATGTGCCTTGCCGCATTTGGGACAGCGCATGGTACCTCCTCTTAAACGATAACAAGGGTACCATGCGCAGCGCGATAATGATTACGAACGAGCAGGAACCTTAAGATGCGCACCGGCGGCGAGCGAACCATGCTCCAGATGATTGACGTTACGGATCATGTCGGAAGTCTCTTGCGTGGAAAGGCCTTCGATTGGATATTCCTCGGCAAGCGACCAAAGAGAATCGCCAGGCTGAACGCGAACGGTCTCGTAGGTAACGTTGGAAACGGACTCGGCATACGCGGCGTGACGCGCGCTAAAGACCGACGTAGCGAGGACAAAGAAGAGCGTAAGCGCAACGGCAACGGCGACAATCGTCGGAACCTTCAGGGCAACGCGGGCCGGCGCGACTGCAGCCTGCTGATTGCGAGCAGGCTTTACGGTCAAAGGCTGAAAGCTGGAGCGGCCACCCTGAACAACCGTAAAAGTGGGTTCTGCAGGCGTCTCGAGCTTAAGGGCGAGGTTTCCCTGGACCATATTCGTTGCGTTCATCATGTTCTCCTCTCGCGTGTTTTGCTGAGAACAGTTTTATCAAGCCGCGCGGACAAAAATGTCTAGCGCGAGAACGAATGTTCGGTTATTATTATCTTCGAACAGTTGTTCCTGTCAAGCAAAATTCGAACATTTGTTTGACATGGGTAGAGAGGATGCCCTGATGGCTCGCAAAATTACCAAGCGTCAGCAGCAAATTTACGACTTCATCAAGGAATATCAGCAGGAGAAGGGTTATCCGCCCAGCGTGCGCGAGATGGCTTCTGCCGTGGGCCTTTCCTCCCCCAGCACCGTGCACGCCCATCTATCTGCCCTGGAGGCGCGCGGGCTACTCAAGCGCGATGCCACCAAACCGCGCGCTCTGGAACTCTTTAACGAGGACGGTTCCTCTGTCTCAATTTCTAAATCTGACGAGACCACCGCACCTCGCGGAACGGTCTCACTACCGCTCGTTGGTCGCGTCGCGGCTGGGATTCCCATTCTGGCCGAGCAGAATATCGAAGACACATTTACTATCCCGACCGAAATCGCCACTGATCAGGGTTCCTTTATCCTTGAGGTGCATGGGAGCTCAATGATCAATGTCGGTATCTTCAATGGCGATTACATCATCGTCCGTGAACAAAAGAGTGCCATGAACGGCGAAATTGTCGTGGCTATGATTGATGGTTCAGCGACCGTCAAGACGTTCTACAAGGAGCAGGGACGCGTACGCCTGCAGCCTGAGAATGACACCATGGAGCCTATCTATGCAACGAATCCCGTTATCTTGGGCAAAGTCGTCGGCTTGATGCGCCGGTTCTCGTAATGCAAAAACGCATCACCATCTTTGATACCGTCCGCGGGTTTACGATGATTTCAATGGCAGGTTTTCACGCTTGCTACGATCTCGCCTACCTGTACGGTTGGGATATGCCCTGGTTTACACAGACCGTCTTTCAAGACATCTGGCGTGCCAGCATCAGCTGGGTATTCTTGTTTATCGCCGGTTGGATGTGCACGCTCTCGCGCAATAACGTTAAGCGCGCCCTCAAATACGCGGCCGCAGCTTTGGTCGTATGGATTGCAACTACACTAGTATCAGTCGACGATTCGGTAAACTTTGGCATCATTTATTGCATGGCGGCGTGCACCGCGGTGGTTGCACTCACCCGTCCGTTACTCCAAAAATTACCGGGCACGTGGGGCATCGCAGTATGCCTTGTTCTTTTTACCCTAACCTGGGGCATTCCAAAGGCGGTCTACCCACTCCCCTACCTGGCATGGCTTGGATTCCCGGGCCCGGATTTTGTTTCGGGAGACTACTATCCGCTCATTCCATTTGTCTTTATGTACCTTACCGGCTTCTTTACTGCCCAGGCAGCACAAGCATCAAGCCACGAAGCGCCGGCATGGGCATACGCCAATCCCATCCCGGCGCTCGCAGTCCTCGGTCGGCATGCCTTACCGTTCTACCTACTCCATCAGCCTGTCATTCTAGGCGTGCTAGAGCTCGTTTACTCCGTACGATAGCGCTCAAGACGCGGCGCGATTCGGGCCGGCAT
Organism: uncultured Collinsella sp.; assembly: GCA_902489955.1. GTDB lineage: Bacteria > Actinomycetota > Coriobacteriia > Coriobacteriales > Coriobacteriaceae > Collinsella. The sequence goes on from CABUBY010000062.1 coordinate 6,445, forward strand.
CTTTGCCACAATGCGAACGCCGTCCTCTAGATATTCCTCATGCAGAAGGGTTCCCTGCTCATGCACCAGCGTAATGAGGGCGCCCTCGCGATACGGGATATCAGCGGAGAGCAACACATCGGTGGCAGCCGCCTCACGAGCAATTCGGTCGACGAGATCGTCGAGCCCCTCGCCTGTCTGGGCCGAGAACAACACGGCCTCGGGATAGCGACGACGGAAACTCAATCGATCGACGCTATCGAGTAGGTCGATTTTATTGAACACCGTAAGCGTCAAACGCTCGCCGGCACCGATCTCGTCAAGAACGCGATCGACTGCCTCGAGCTGGCGCTCGTAGTCCTCGTCGGAGGCATCCACAACTTTAAGTATCAGGTCGGCACCAAGGACCTCAGACAGCGTGGACTTAAAGGCATCAACGAGACCATGCGGTAGCTTTTGAATAAAGCCAACGGTATCGGTAATGGTCATACCACGACCACCGGGTAAGCGATACGAGCGCGTCGTCGGATCGAGCGTGGCAAACAATTTGTCCTGTGAAAACACCGTAGACCCAGTCAGGCGATTGAGCAACGTCGACTTACCGGCATTGGTATAACCGGCTAAGGCAACACGAAACGCCGGCGACTCGATACGACTCTTTGACTGGACATCGCGGCGCTGTTCAACCTGCTTAAGCTCGCGACGAAGCGCGGCAATCTTGTTGCGAATCAAACGTCGGTCAACCTCGAGCTGGCTTTCGCCCTGGCCAAAGCGCGAACCAATGCCACCGCGTGTCTGCTCTTTAGCAAGATGGCTCCACATACCGCGCAAGCGAGGCAACAGATACTGCAATTGGGCTAGCTGCACCTGCAGACGGCCCTCACGGGTCTGAGCGTGCAGGCCAAAGATATCGAGAATCAACGCCGTGCGGTCGATAATCTTAACCGGTTCGCCCACGGCTTTCTCAAGATAAGACTGCTGCGAGGGCGTTAAATCGTCGTCGAAGATAACAACATCGACATCCATACGATGCACGAGCCCGCAAAGCTCCTCAACCTTACCGGAGCCGATAAACGATTTTGGATATGGCTTAACCAGACGCTGCGACAAACGCGCCACGCACTGGGCGCCAGCCGTATGGGCCAGGCGCTCAAGCTCGTCAAGCGAACGATCGAGCGGCCAGGCGTTATCGCGCCACTCAACTCCGACAAGAACGGCACGTTCGGGCTCAGGCGCCGTGGGAACGAGGGGAAACCGAGCCATTAGGCCGCCTCGATACGGTGAAGGATGTCATCAACGACCTCATCGATCGTAAACTCGTCCATATCGAACCACACGATGCGGTCATCGCGTTTAAACCACGAAAGCTGACGCTTGGCATAGCGAGCCTCATCCATAGAAATCACGCCGTTAAAGGCATCGATAATCTCTTTATAGCCAATCGCCTGCATCGAAGTCAGGGCATCTCCCAGCCCCTTGTCCATAAGACCACGAACCTCATCAACAAGACCCTGCTCAAACATCAGATCGACGCGAAGGTTAATGCGCTCGTAAAGCGCCTCGCGATTACGCATCAATCCAAACCACAGAGCGTGATAATGCTCGCGCGGAACACTAAACTGCAACTTTTGCTGCGCGTAGGACACGCCATCATCGTGCATTTCCAGCGCGCGAATCACGCGACGAACATTATGGGGGTGGATGACCGCGGCGGACTCGGGGTCACGCTCGGCAAGCAGCGCGTGCAGCGCTTCCTCGCCAATGCGCTCGGCAAGCTCCTGATACCCCGCGCGGCGATCGTCCTCAAGTTCGCCCGAGGGAAAATCCATCTCATCCAGGGCCGCCTTGAGATACAAGCCCGTACCCCCGCAAAACACCGGTAGGCGGCCCTCGCCCAGCAAGCGCTCAACATGTACACGAGCGTCTGCCTGATACAACGCTGCAGAATATGCAACGCCCGGTTCAACAATATCGACCAGGCGTAGAGGCGCCGCGCATTCCTCTGGTGCCATCTTGGCAGTGCCGATATCCATGCCTCGATAGATTTGCATCGCGTCACACGACAGCACTTCGGACGAAAGACGAGCCGCTAAACGATCTGCGACATCACTTTTACCAACCGCGGTCGGACCGACAATCGCAACGGCAGAAAGGCTTGCCCCGTGAGAAATCATTAGCGCGGCTCGCCCACAACGGATCCGGACAGATACCACGTCTTGGCAACATCGATGTCAACATCGACAATCTTGCCAATCAACTGATCGATGCTGTAGCCCTCGGGAATCGGTGCATGAACGGTCTGATTCTTAGGACTCTTGCCCAGCAGCACCGCGTCATTCTTTTTGCTCGTACCCTCAATAAGCGCCGGCACGACGGTGTGAAGCTCACCCTGGTTATACTCGTGCGCAGTGGTCTCGATAACCTTCACCAGACGGTTGAAGCGCTCAAGAATCACCTCATGCGGCGTGGGATCGTCAATCTCGGCGGCCGGAGTACCGGCGCGCTTGGAGTAGATAAACGTATAGGCCTGAGCATAACGGACCGTCTCGGCGAGCGAGAGCGTCTGCTCAAAGTCTTCCTCGGTCTCGCCGGGGAAACCCACGATGATATCGGTCGAAAGCGCGATATCGGGCATGCGATTGCGGATGCGATCGACCAGGCCCAGATAATCCTCGCGCGTATAGCGACGATTCATCTCTTTAAGGATGCGAGTTGAGCCCGACTGAACTGCCAAGTGCAGCTGCGGCATGACGGCAGGCGTCTCAGCCATAGCGTCGATAGTCTCGGGCAGCAGGTCTTTGGGGTGCGAGGAAGTAAAGAAGATACGCTCTACACCCGTATCGCCCACGGCACGCAGCAAATCGGCAAAACGAGGCTTGCCAAACAGATCGCGACCATATGAGTTAACGTTTTGGCCCAGCAGTGTGATCTCGCGCACGCCCTGGCGCACCAGACCGGTAACCTCGTCGACAATCTCCTCGAAGGGGCGGCTCTTTTCGCGACCGCGCACGTACGGCACGATGCAATAGGTGCAGAAATTATTGCAGCCCGTCATGATGGGCACCCAGGCGTGATACTGGGTCTCGCGATGCCACGGCATGCTCATGGCATCCGTATCCTCATGCTCATTGGTGCGGATATGACGCTTACCATCAAGGAACGCCTCGGCAATGAGCTCGGCCACATGTGCGATGGAATGCGTGCCAAAGATGACATTGACGTTATCGACGTTGGTGAGCAGGCCCTCTCCATCACGCTGCGCGATGCAGCCGCCCACGGCAACCACACGCTTGCCCGAAGGCGAAGGCGGCAGGCTTTTGCAGGAATTGCACTGACCGTACAGGCGAGTATCGGCGGCCTCACGCACACAGCATGTCATGAAGACAACGATATCGGCATGCTCGGGATCGAGCGCCATGAGGCAACCATACGAATCGAGCAGACCGCTCACGCGCTCGGAATCGTGCTGATTCATCTGGCAGCCAAAGGTGCGGATAAAGTAGGTTTTACCGGCAAGAATATCGCGTACGGAACGCTGGTCCATGTGCATAAGTCCTAACGATGGGGAGCAAAACGAGGCAATCAGAAGCTATGCCACAGGCTTAACATCATCCATGACGACGTTATCCATAGCAGCTCGATTGATCTGGTGAACGTAGATAGAAAGGCGGATGGCCGTGCGCGACTCCCCGTTAATGAGGATGTCGGAGAACACGGGCGCGCAGGAAATATCAAACCCAGTTGGAATCAAAAAACCGCGCGCGATAGCCACGGCCTTTATGGCCTGGTTGACCGCACCGGCGCCGACACACTGAATGTTGACGGGCACACCATCCTTGACCATGCCGGCGATGGCGCCGGCAACGGACGCGGGCGATGATTTGCTTGATACCTTCAGGCAATCCATGAAGAAACTCCTGCGTTTAAAAGTACGTTTTAACTGCAATAACTTTATCGTACCGAGTGGACTCGGTAAAGGCACTATTCCTCTTTGGCAAGATCGAAGGTCACGGTGAT
>CABUBY010000063.1 GCA_902489955.1 uncultured Collinsella sp.
GCGGCCGTCGATGTCTGCCGCTACGCGATGGTTGCGCTGTAGGAGGCGACGTCCTCGTAGGAATCGGTCAGGTAGGCGTCGATGCCGATGGTCGTATTGACCAGGTCGTCAAGGCTGTCAAGCTCGCCGCTCGAGAACGTGAATTCCTCGGTGGCGCTGGTGCCGGGCATCAGGTTAGCCGAGAACCAGGGTTCCTTCATAGTGCCGTTGACGTTGGTCTTGCCGGAAGGAGCGTAGAAGGTCAGGTCCTTGTCGCTCTTGTTGGTGATGTTGACGACAAAGCCGATGTCGCCCCAGTCGTCCTTGAATTTCTCGGTGATGGTGATGGTGCACAGATCGTCATCGGCGACGGTGACGGCGGGGGAGATTTCGACACTCTGGACGTCGTCGTCTTCGACGGCCTCATCGACCTCTTCTTCCTTCTCGGCCGCCTCGCGATCCTTCTTCACCGTGCCGGACAGATCCTTGTCGGACTTGGTGAAGATAAGCTTGTCGCCTTCCACCTCAAGGACGAGCTTGTCGTCCTTGAGCTTCAGGTCGTGCGACTCATCTTCGGCGGTGATCGTTACGGTGGTGGCGTCCTTGGCTTCCCATTTCAGGTCGGCGACCTCAAGGAACATATCGAGGACGCCTGTGCCGTCCTCGTCGAGGATCAGGACGCAGTTGAGGCCCCACTCCTTGAGCATATCCATGTACTCATCGGTGAGCTCTTCGCCATCCAAGGTTCCACCCGAGAGTTCCCAGCTGCCGACGAAGTTGGCCTTGGGGTCTTTGCCGCCGCCGCTGCAGCCCGTCAGGGCAAAGGCGAGCGCAAGGACGCATGTCAGAAATGCGAGTACGGATTTTTTGAACGTTGTCTTCATGGTGTCCTCCTTTATCGAACGAAACCCATTAGAAGTAAATGCGGGGGTGGCGGATCCCCCGCCAATTACCAGATAGAGGGGCTAGGGCCTGGGCGTTCCGCAGTTGCTGCAGAACTTGCCGCCGTTTTCGCTGCCGCAGTTGGGGCAGAACCACTTGGCCGGTGCCGGGGCGGGTGCGGGGCTGCCACACTCGGGGCAGAACTTGCCGGTGTTGGTGGCGCCGCAACTGCAGGTCCACGTGCCGGCCGCGGGGGCGGCGGGTGCCGGTGCGGGGGCGGGTGCCGGAGCCGGCTGCGGGGCGACCTGCTGCTGTGCCTGGCCGGCGGCGAACAGCTGGCTGGCGTTCATGCCGCCCATGCCGCCTGCCATGCCCATGCCCATAAAGCCTGCCATCGCGCCGTTGGGGTTGGCCGCTGCCGCGCGCATCGCGTCGCTCTGGGCGCTGGCGATGTTGGCGGCCGCCATGGTGGGATCGCGCATGACCGCAGCCTTCTGCAGGTCCTTGATCATCTGCTCGTCTTCTTGCGAGGCGGCGATGGAGTTAACGCCAAAGCTCACGATCTCGACACCGCGCAGGTCGCGCCAATCGGCCGAGAGGACCTCGTTGAGTGCGCGCGCGAGCTCGGTGGTGTGGCCGGGGATGGCACTGTAGCGGATGCCCATCTCCGAAATCTTGGCAAAGGCGGGCTGCAGGGCGGTGAGCAGTTCGGACTTAAGCTGGCTGTCGATCTTGTCGCGTGTGTAGCTATCGGTCACGTTGCCGCACACGTTGGTGTAGAACAGCAGCGGGTTGGTGATGCGGTACGAATACTCGCCGTTGCAGCGCACGGAGATGTCGACGTCCAGACCAATGTTGTTGTCGACCACGCGGAAGGGCACGGGAGAGGCGGTGCCGTACTTGTTGCCGATGATCTCCTTGGTGTTGATAAAGTAGACGCGCTGGTCCTTGCCCGCGTCGCCGCCAAAGGTAAAGCGGCTGCCGATATTGGCGAAGGTCTCCTTGATGGAGTCGCCCAGATTGCCGCTAAAGACGCTCGGCTCGCTGCCGGTGTCAAAGACGAACTCGCCGGGCTCCAGCGCGACCTCGATGATCTTGCCGTTTTGCACCACGAGCATGCCCTGACCATCGTTGACGGCGATGACGGAGCCGTTTGAGATGACGTTGTCCTCGCCGCGCGTGTTGGAGCTGCGGCCACCGGTGCGCTTGCTGCCCTTGCAGGCCAAGACGTCGGCAGGCATCGATTCGCAATAGATAAATTCCTTCCACTGGTCGGCCATGACGCCGCCGGCAGCACCCAATCCAGCTTTCAAGAGTCCCATGGTGATCTTCCTTTCTCGTCAAAGGCCGGGTGGTATTGGTCAGGATGGTTAGTCGTCCTTGTCGTCCTTCATGACAACGGTGGTCTCGGTGTGGCTGAAGGTGTCGTGCTTCTCGGTCAAGTCGAGCTCGCCGCAGTACTCGTCGGCGTGGGTGGCCTCGTTGGCTGTCTTGAGCTGACCGACCAGCAACACGTCCGCGATGATCACGATGATCAGCGGCGCGACGATGTTAATGAGGATGCCCTCGATGTCAAAGGCGAGGTAATCCGGGTCGAAGGCGTTCTCACCCATGAAGAGGATCTGGGAGAGGACAAATCCAATCACAAAGAACAGCACCGAGGCGATGGCGAGCTTGGGCTTGGAGCAGGGGAGCTCGCCGACCAAGCGGCCGGTCTGGCCGTTCATGGCAAACAGGTAGCTCTTGCCGTTCCACGAGGTGGAGAGCATCCAGACGGGGAACAGGGCGTAGTCGCTGTCTTCCCAGGTGTAGTCGAGCTGCTTGCTTTCGACCGTGGCATCGTCGTATTCGTCGACGACGGTCTCGCGCAGGGCCGAGATCGTGCTTTCTTCCATACGGCGCTCGGCGCGCGCCTTGCAGGTCTCGCAGTCCTCGTCGTAACGGTTGGCGATGTAGCCGGGCATATATGCGACCGAGAACGGACGCAGTGCGTCGTAGTCAAACGGCTCGATGGCGTCCATGTGGCCGTCGGGCATCTTGGATGATCCGTCGACGGGCACGCGCTTAAACGAGATATTGCCCTTGCGATAGGCATCGTAGTGGTCGGTGGTCGTGACGGTGCGGTCGGATTCCTCGGTCACGGTCTCGTTGGTCGCGTCAAAGTACACTTCGCCGTCAACGCGGGCGCCGTAGAGCCAAAACGGCACGTAGACACCTTGGACCTCGTCGATGTGGTTGCCGGTGACAAAGCTCTTGGGCAGCAAGATTTTGCCCTTGTAGTGTTCCTTGAGTGCGGCCGTGACGTCGTCGCGCCCGAGCTTAAACGGAATCACCAGGTCGGGCGAGAAGTCGCCAGAGAGCTGGCCGGGCGCCACGGCGGAGTTGCCGCAGTACGGGCAGGTGGTGACGGCGACGGTGCCGTCGGACACGAGCTCGGCGCCGCACGACGAGCAGATGTAGCCGGCGTTTTGGGCGAGCTCCTGCACCGCGTCGTCGGCAGCAGGTTTGGGAGCTGCGGCTGCGGCATCGGCTTTGGCATCTGCCTTGTCCTGGCGGTCGCGATAGAGGGCCTCGACTTCTTCGACTTCAAAGCGTGAGTCACAGTAGTCGCAGACAAGCTTTTGCTCGGCGCTGGCAAAATGCAGGGGACCACCGCAGGCAGGGCACTGATAGTTAACGCTCTCGAAGGCCATGATCGGTCCTTTCGCTGCCGGAGGCTATGCGCCGATGGCGCCGCCGCAGTATTCGCAGCGCCCGCTGGCATCGGGAATGGTGGTGGCTCCGCAGAAGGGGCAGGTCACCGCGGTCTTGGGGGCCTTGGCGGCCACGACGCTGTCGCGCGTCTCCTGACGCAGCTGCACCAGCGCATCGCGGACTTCGGTTGCCTGGCGCTTGGCCTCGCGATATTCGATGGAGCCGCGCTGATCGATGGTGGAGTCGTTCACGCGCAGGTTGATCTCGGTAAAGTACGGCGTGTTGACGTGGATGGTCAGATTAAAGTCGTAATCCAGGTCGTAGCGCGGCGGGTTGTAGCTCTCGCGCTCGCCGTCCTTGGTCTCGCGATAGATCTCGGTGCGATGCTCGTCGATGTCCATATCGCAGCCGAGTACCTGCGAGAACTCGATGATGTCGGGATTGGCGTCGCGCCAGCGGCTCTGCGAAGTGATGATCAGCAGGCCCGCGTCCTCATCGAGCATAATATTGGTGCGCCCGGCAGAAAGCGTGCGCGTGGGGTTGAACGAAGACAGGCGTTCGGCGTTGGCCTCGCGGTAGGCGAGTTGCTCACGGATATCGTCCGCGGTGCTGGAGCGATAGCCGTGAAAGTAGGGGGAGAGCTTGCCGGCGCACTCTTTGCACAGGTAGCCTTCATTGATTTTTGTCTTACCTAGAAGTCCCAGCTCGGTACCGCAAATCGCGCACTCTTTCTTCTCGAACATCTTGTCAAAGAAGCCCATGGCTGCCTCCCATCAACTGGTAGCGTGTGTCACTTTTGATGATGGGGGAGTGCGCGATCCTTCGCGATACCCAGACGGCTCAAGGAGTCTCCACAACTGGGACACATGGCCCATTTTTCATCCGACACATAGGGACACTCCTTGCTGCGGGTAGTCATTGCACTCATTGGGGACGTACTTAAATGAGTGGTAGTTGGGGACACTCCTGGCCGAGCTAGAGATCGCGCGCGTCCCTTCTGGTCCATGCGGCTCAAAATCGCGGCGTGATGTGGACGGCTGGGGTCGAATTGGCAGCATTTCGAGCCTGGCTTCGATATTGAGACTGGTTCTTTATTAAAAAAGATTTCCAGACAATTGAGCGGCTGGGGGTTAACCATGAGGGGCATGGGAGAGACAACCGCATATTTGCGTCGGGGCATTCGGGAGATTATATGCCTGGCGCTGTTCTTCTTCACGTTTTTGGCGTGCGAGTATCTTTTTGATGTGCGCATGGCCGAGTTCGTGTCTCCGAACGAGGTCGTTATTTATGAGAGCCTTGTCATCGGCGCGAGCGTGATTGGCTTTTTTGTGCGTCCTATTCTGTACTATCGCCGTCCCCATGCTATCGACGCAACGAGTGACGTCACGGGCGTTTTGCTGGTGGCGGCATTGCTGCTGTTGATTATGGCGGTTCAGGTTGAGGTGGTAATTGCCGGCGGTTTGGTGGCGTGCTGCGCGCTGGGCTACTGCGGATCGACTGCCCATGCAAATTTTGCGAGGCGCTTTGCGCGAACGCCCTGCTTGGCGCGCGCCGCCGCACTTTCTTACGCCATGGGCGTTCTGGTGCAGGTTCTCAACCACATGGTGATGCCTGTCGGCATTCCTCAGCAGGCTGTTCTGGTCGTCTGTGCGATCGCGCAGGTGGCGTTGCTCCACGGTGCCCGACGCGCCAAGCTGCGCGACGAGTCCGATCCCAACTTTGAACCCAGTGCTGCCGGGCTTTCGGTAGATGCTCTGGAATATGGCGCCAAGTGGCATGACGATCCCGAGGCAAAGGCGGCATTCCGTCGCGCCGTAGTTCGCCTGACCGTGGCGACGGCGTATCTTTCCGGCGTATTCGCCGCTCTCAACGCGGGCTTCACGACCCTGCATGCTGTCGGAGCCGTCGATTTGGGCGATTGGCCGCGCCTGCTGCTTGTCGTGAGCTCGTTGGTCGCTGGCGCACTATTTGACCTGCACGGCCGCTCGTATATGAATATCGGCATGACATGTGCCGCCATACTGTCCACGCTTTCGTTCTTTGTGCTCATCGTCGATGGCAATGGCGGCAACGAGCTTGCTGCCACGATCATCTTTTATCTGGGCTCGGGCTTTTTCGTGGTGTTCTTTACCACAAAATATGTCGCCGTCTCGCTCTATGCGCGCTGGTCATATTTTTGGCCGTGCATGGGTCGCGTCGTCAACAACGTGTGCTCGATGCTCGTGACGGCGCCGGCGGTGGCGATCATCTCGAGTCAAAACGTGCTGGCTGCGGTCGGTGCGGCGCTCGTGATGTTTGTGGGCATTGCGATTACGCTGCTGGGGCAGTTGGGGCAACGAGCCGATGATGCCGTGATGCAGGATGGCCTGCCGCTTGCCACCGACGATCTTGGTGGGGATCTTGCGCCCACATGCTCCGACTCCGAGCCCGTGGAAGCAGCGGAGCTCACGTCCGATGAACGCCTTGATGCCTTCGTCGCCACCTTTGGGCTTACAGAGCGCGAGCGCGATATTCTTGAGGTATTGGTCGTTTCGGACCAGAGCGTTCAGGACATCGCCACAACGCTCTTCCTTTCGCGCTCCACGCTCTATCGCCACATTTCCTCAATCAACAAGAAGACCGATACCGCCTCGCGTGTGGCCCTTATCAACTTCTTCTGGTCCTGGACGCCCAAGGACTAGCTAATTTCCCAATAAGTTGCGGTGGAATAGTCCCTAAATTAAAGTCACGCGGCTTTAAACAGGAACTATTTCACCGCAATTGCTGAGGGGATAGATTGCGGCAGCGGCAGAGGCAACGGCAGCGGCAGAGGCGTTGGCAGCTGTGGTAGTGGCAACGGCAGCTGGCAGGGTGTTTTCCGTCTACTTGCTACAGCAGCTTGCCGTGGCGTGCAATGTAGCGGCGCTTTGCCAGCTGAGTGAGCGCGATGTAGGCGGTGACGATGCCGACGAGCAGCGCGAAAAAGCTCGCGGGCAGCGGCATGAGGCCGAGCGCATCGGCGATGGGGCTTGCCGGCAGCCAGGTGACGAGCGCCAGACCCAGCACGGTGAGAACGCACAGTGCGGGTGCGGCGTGGTCGCGCGGGCTCGGCAGGCGCGGGGAGCGCAGCATGTGGACCACGAGTGTCTGCGACCACATGGACTCGACAAACCAGCCGCTCTGGAAGAGTGCAGCGAAGGTCGCCATACCCGCGACGTCGCCCGCGGCGGCAAGCTCGGGCCAGCTTGCGTCCACGGCGGCGGGGCACACGACAAAGAAGAGCGCGGCGAAGGTCACGATGTCAAATAGCGAGCTCACGGGGCCCAGCTCGAGCATAAAGCCCTTGATGGACGCGGCGTCCCAGGCACGCGGGCGGGCAGTCCAGGCGTCATCGACGGTGTCCCACGGCAGCGCGATGCACACGATCTCGTAGACCAGCGACAGCAGTACCAGCTGCAGGGCGCTCATGGGCAAAAACGGCAAGAACAGGCTCGCGACGGTCACGGACAGCACATTGCCAAAGTTGGAGCTCACCGTGGTCTTGAGGTACTTGAGCAGGTTGCCGTAGGTGCGGCGGCCTTCGATGATGCCGCGCTCGAGCACGCCCAGGTCCTTCTGAAGCAAGATGATATCGGCGGATTCCTTGGCAATGTCGACGGCCGAATCGACCGAGATGCCGCAATCGCTCGCACGCATGGCGGCGGCGTCGTTGATGCCGTCGCCCATAAAGCCCACGGTGTGGCCGAGCAGCTCGCGCATGACGCGCACCAGGCGCGCCTTCTGCAGCGGCGAGAGCTTGGCGAAGAGGTGGGTTTTCTCGGCACGCTCGGCAAGCTCGGTGTCGTCGAGTGCATCGATCTCGGAGCCCAGCAAGACGTTGCTCGCGTCGATGCCAATCTGCTCGCAGACGGTGGCGGCGACGCGGTCGTTGTCGCCGGTCAGGACCTTGACCGCCACGCCCTTGGCCTCGAGGGTGGCGACGGCGCCCGCGGCACTTGCTTTGGGCGGATCGAGGAAGGCCAAAAAGCCCATCAGCACCATGTCGCACTCGTCGGCGATGCCAAACTCGCCCACGCAGCGCGGATCGGTCTTCTGCGCTACGGCAATCACGCGCAGGCCCTCGGCGTTAAGATTGGCGACCTGCTTGCGAATCTGGGCGAGCTTGTCTTCGGCGAGCGGCCGGGCGATACCGTTGACCTCGACAAAAGAGCAGATCTCGAGCATTTCCTCGGCAGCTCCCTTGGTAACCATCTGGGTTTTGCCTTGGGCGTCGGAGACAACTACGCTCAGGCGACGGCGCGAGAAATCGAAGGGAACCTCGTCGACCTTGGTGTAGCGGTCGCGCAGGCTCTGGCCCAGCATGGAATCGGGTGCGACGGTCGAGGGTGTCACATCGGCACGGTCGATTACGGCCAGGTCGATAAGATTTTTGAGGCCGGTCTGGAAGAAGCTGTTCAAAAACGCATGGCGCAGCACGCGCGCGTCCTCGTTGCCATCGGTGTTGAGGTAGCGCTCGAGCACGATGCGGTCTTCGGTGAGGGTGCCGGTCTTGTCGCAGCACAGGATGTCCATGGCACCCAGGTTTTGAATCGCCGGCAGCTCCTTGACGATAACCTGGCGACGGGCGAGGTCCTTGGCGCCCTGTGACAGGCTCGTGGTCACGATGACGGGAAGCATCTGCGGCGTGATGCCCACGGCCACGCTCGTGGCGAACAGCAGCGCGTCGATGACGTTGCCCTTGGTGGCGGCGTTGATGGCAAAGACGGCCGGCGCCATAACGAGCATGAGGCGTACGAGCAACATGGAGACGCTCGAGACGCCGCGGTCAAACGCGCTCTTTTCGCCGCGCCCGCTGAGCATTTTGGCGATGCCGCCCAGATAGGTGTCCGAGCCGGTGGCAACGACAAGCGCCATGGCGGTGCCGTTTTGCACGGAGGTGCCGGTAAAGACGATGTTCCTGCAGGCAGAGAGTGGCAGCGCGGAGCCGTCGGCGCTCTCGACGACGGTGACGGCAGCGGTCTTCTCGACGGCCTCGCTCTCGCCGGTGAGTGCGGACTCGATGACAAACAGGTCGCGCGCGGTGATGACGCGGGCATCGGCCGGCACCATGTCGCCGGCAGAGAGACGGATCACATCGCCGGGGACGAGCTCGTCGAAGGGGATCTTGATGCGCTCGCCGTCGCGCAGGGCGGTGCAGGTGTTGGAGACCAGGTCCTTAAGGGCCTCGGCCGCATTGCCGCTGCGGGCTTCCTGGATAAACTTCATGCCGCCCGATACCAGCAGCATGATGCCGATGACGATGACCGCGGAGGGGTCGCGCTGCGGCTCGGGCACGGCGAGCACGTCGATATAGAGCGAGATCAGCGCGAGCGCGGCGAGGATGCCGGCGAAGGGATCGATGAAGGCGTCGGCGATGCGACGGGCGGGCGTCTTGGTCGGTGCCTGTTCGGCGGTGAGGCCGTTTGCCGTGGCGTCAAGCAGTACGAGAGCGTCCTCGGCGCTATGGGTGGCGGCGAATATGGTGTTCTTGGACAGGCCGGCGTGGGCGGCGGGACGCGCCGTGTGGCGGCGCTTGGAGATTGCTTCGAGCACCGTGGCCGTTTTGAGCATCAGCATAGGGTCCTCCTTGTTAAAGGGAGTTAGCGTACGTGTCGTATTTGCTTCAAAAAACCTAGATGTCGCTCACGTCAAGCTCTTGAGCCCACAAAGGGTGCAGCGCGCCTCTGCGGTGGTTTTGGCGATCTGCCGGTGGCGTTTATGCGTGTGCGGAGTCCTCGCGGCGTGCCGAGGGCGACATGCAGGTTTTTCGACTAGGACTGCCTTCCATGGCACACCTCCTAAAGGCTGAGCGCAGCGCGCTTTGGGTATCTCGTACCCCTTTTTAATCCGCCCGTATTCTTGATGAGGGGGTTTGACATGTCAACCCCATTGTTCGGAAAACCATTCCCCCTGACAAAGCCTTTACAGAATGCCGTGGCCCCAAAGCGCGCCCGCATCGACGCTTCGCCTGCGCTAAACTGGAAGGCACGTACGCGATTACGAGAGGAGCCCGCATGGAGGCTTACAAGCAAGAGTTCATCAAGTTTATGGTCGAGTCCGACGTCCTTAAGTTCGGCAGCTTTACGCTCAAGAGCGGCCGTCAGTCCCCGTTCTTTATGAACGCCGGCGCTTACGTGACGGGCTATCAGCTCAAGAAGCTGGGCGAGTATTACGCCCAGGCCATCCACGATAACTTTGGCGACGACTTTGATGTGCTGTTTGGACCGGCCTACAAGGGTATTCCGCTGGCCGTCGTGACCGCAATTGCCTACCACGAGCTGTACGGCAAGGAGGTCAAGTACTGCTGCGACCGCAAGGAGGCCAAGGACCACGGCGCCGACAAGGGTAACCTGCTGGGCTATGAGCCCCAGGACGGCGACCGCGTGGTCATGGTCGAGGACGTCACCACCAGCGGTAAGTCCATCGACGAGACCTATCCCAAGGTCAAGGCTGCTGCCGATGTCGAGATCAAGGGCCTCATTGTGTCTCTCAACCGCATGGAGGTCGGCAAGGGCGGCGTGACCACCGCACAGAAGGAGATCGAGGCCAAGTACGGCTTCCCCGTTGCGAGCATCGTTTCCATGGCCGAGGTCGTCGAGACCCTCTACAACCACGAGATCGACGGCAAGGTCGTCATCGATGACGAGCTCAAGGCCGCCATCGACGCCTACTACGAGCAGTACGGAGCACGTTAGTTACGGCGTTTTACCAAACGCCGTAACTGCTCGACGCTGCGCGACGTCCAGGGCGACAATTTGTCATTCAAAAGG
>CABUBY010000064.1 GCA_902489955.1 uncultured Collinsella sp.
CGAACGCTCCAAGGAGGTATCCTTGGAGCGAACGGTAGCGATGATCTGATCCAGACGGTCCGAGATCTCATCAAAGTTACGGACAGAACCCTCTGGCATGACTACTCCTCGACGGAGTCGACAACAGCCTCGGCGGCGTCCGCATCCTCGGCCAGCACGCCAGCCTCAGCCTGAGCAACCGCAACCTTGGCGGCAGCCTCGACGGCTTGGGCCTCCTCGCGAGCGCGATCTTCGGCCAGCAGCTCCTGGTACAGGTCCTCACCCGGCAGCTCCTCGCTACGAGCGATCTTGCCCAGCACGCCGTTGACGAACGACGCAGACTGGTCGGTGCCATAGGCCTTGGCAAGCTCTACAGCCTCGTTGATCACGATGGCGTCCGAGACCTCCTCGTCGGTGAGGAAGCGCATCTCGTAAACGGCGATACGCAGCAGGTTGCGGTCGGCACCGGGCATGCGCATAAGATCCCAGTTCTTGGCGACGGCGCGCAGGGCACAATCGATGCGATCAATGTGCTCGTAGGCACCGCGGCAAAGCTCCAACGCATAGGGGTCGAGGGGACCCTTCGAAATCAGGAAATCGCCCTCGAGGACGCGCTCGAGCGGGCTGTCCGTGGCCTCGGCCTGGAACAGCAGCTGCAGCGCCTGACTGCGGGCAAGCGTGCGCCCGCGATAAACCTTAAGGCTCAAAGGTTACTCCTTGGGGAAAACGAGGCCGTCGATGCAAACGTCAACGCGTTCGACCTCGACGCCCACCTGGGCATCGATGGCGGCGACCACGGCGGCGCGAACGGCCTCGGCGAGTTTCTTGAACGGATAGCCAAAGAACACCACGACACGCACGGTGAGTGCGAGCTTGTCGCCGATGACCTCGGCCTCGACCGCCGGCTCGGAAGCCGGGGCCTTGGACGAGAGCATCATGGAGACAAGGTTGGTGGCAAGGTCCTTGACGCCAACGGAGGCGATGCCCTCGACATCCGACACGGCGCGCGAGACGATGGCGGTCAGAACATCGGGCGAAATGCCGATGCCGTCAATCTTGATTTCCTGGGGCATGAGTCCTCCTAGAAGAGTTGGTTGCTAGACGCGGGAGACGAACTTGCCGTCGCGGGTGTCAACCTTGATGACCTCGCCCTCGTTGAGGTACATGGGGACCTGGATGACAGCGCCGGTGTCAATCGTGGCCGGCTTGGTGGAACCCTGGACGGTGTCGCCCTTAAAGCCCGGGTCGGTCTGGACGATGGTGGTCTCGATGAACATCGGCGGCGTCACGCCCATGAGCTCATCGTCGGCGAAGAGCAGCTGGCAGATGTCGTTCTCGCGCAGCCACTTGGAGTTCTCGCCCACCATGTCCTCGGGAACGGGAACCTGCTCATAGGTCTCGTTGTCCATGAAGATGTAGTCAGCGCCATCGTTGTAGAGGTACTGGAACTCACGGGTGGTGAGCATGACGCTCTCGAACTTGGTGCCGGCGTTGCAGGTGTTCTCGACGACGCGGCCGCTCTTGATGTCGCGGGTCTTGTAGCGCACAAACGCGCCACCCTTGCCCGGCTTGACATGCTGGAACTCGACGATGGTGTAGACCTTGTCCTTAATGCGGAGACCGAGGCCGTTCTTGAAGTCGGCGGTAGAAATGGTAGGCATAGCGACCTTTCTTGTTATGGGCAGAACGCACAAGCGTCCAAATTACATACGACCGAAATTATACACTTGCAGACGGCGCCTGCAGCGAGCGCATAAAAAGAGAACGCGGGGCGCCCGAATTGCTCCGGACGCCCCGCCCCAAAAATCTATCGAAATGGGCTAGCAATCGATGACGTGCAGGTCGTGCGGGGTCTTGGTGAAGGGCTCGTAGCCGTTCTCGGTGACCACGCCGTAGTCCTCCAGACGCACGCCACCCACACCGGGCAGATACACGCCGGGCTCCATGGTGATAACCGAGCCGACCTCGATGCTGTTCTTGCTGCGGTTGAAGTTGGGCAGCTCGTGGATGTCGATACCAACGCCGTGGCCCAGGCCATGGTTGTAGTAATCGCCATAACCGGCATCGCCGATGATCTTCTTGGAAAGCTTAAAAATGTCGTTGCCCTCGACGCCCGGATGGATGGCAGCGACGCACTCCTCGTGCGTACGGCGCACGAGCGCGTACAGGTCAAGCTGCTCCTGGGTAGGCTCGCCCATCACGACGGTGCGCGTCATGTCGGAACGATAATCGCAGTAGCCCGCGCCGTAATCCATGAGGACGAAGTCGCCCTTCTCGATGACACGGTCACTCGGTACGGCATGCGGGTTGGCGGTGTTGGGGCCGCTCGCCACAATGGAGCCGAAGGCCAGGCTGTCGGCGCCGTTGGCGAACATAAAGTTCTCGAGCTCGTTGCGAACCTGCTTCTCGGTCATACCGGGCTTAATAAAGCCGAGCATATGCTGGAAGGCGGCATCGGTGATCGACTGCGCATGGCGCATGAGCTCGATCTCCTCGGCGTCCTTGATGGCGCGCATCTTGCGAATGTCGTCATGCATCAGCGGCAACATGCAGGCGACGGAACGGTCCTCCAGACCACGCTGAATACCCTGGTAGAAGTTGATTTGCATGTCGTCCTCGACAGCGCAGACGCGGCACTTGTTGGCCGCGATCTTGCCGGCGACCCAACCGGGGATGGTGCCCTCGTCCATGTCGTAGACCCAGGGGCTGCCGGCGGGCGTGTTCTCCTCAAAGCTGTTGAGGTAGCGCGAGTCGGTATGGAACAGGCACTGGTCAGCCGTAATAAACGCCGCGTGCGGGAACTCGAAGGTGTAGTCGAAGACGCCCTTCACGCCCGTGAGCCAACGAAGATTGGCCTCATCGCGTACCACGATAGCGTCGTAACCGCGCACGACCATCAGGGCACGGACACGTTCGATACGACCGGCAGGACCGGCAGCAAACTCAGACATGCAGATTCCTTTCTTATTGTCTCAAAAAGTGCGGGACGGGTCTCAACCGAACGTCGGAATCGCATACGAACCGCAACCGATTGGAAACCCGTCCCTCAACATGATACGAAAGACGATGGATGTCAATAAATCTTAGAGAAGTTCTTTGCGGGAAGCCAAGTAGGCGTGAGCATGGCGCTCAAGAACCTCGTCCTCAACACTCGTTAGACGAATGGCGCCGAGCGCTGCGGGCAGCGGCAACATGCTGCGGTTCGAGCGGGCGAACTGCTGCTTGCGGAACTCCTCGATAAACGCGGTGGGCTCCAGGTCGAAGGCAAGTTCCTCGATGCCAAAGTCCTCCAGGCAGTCATCGACCTCAAAGACGTAATCGATATCAAAGTCGCAGGCATCATGTGCTAGGCGCGCCTCAAAGCGCATGCCCTCGGACAACAGCTGGTAGGCAGGGACCTGCGAAGCGGCATCGCCCAAGCAGGCGCGCAGGGTGCGCTCCCCCGTCTTACCAAAATCGAGTGCATGGCGGGCGCTCGGGTTCGTGGCCATCAGTACGTCCTTGCGGGCAGTCTGAGACCACTGAACGGCATTGACGAGCGCGACCTCCTCGCCCGCGAGAATCTCGGGGACGGTCTCGGTAAACTGATTCCAGCGGGACTTGCTGCTCGAAAGCATGGTGCCAACAAGTACCACATAGCCGAGCTTGAGGTCCTCGGAGTCCGCCTCGCGAACGAGGTCGAGGTCACATACGACCAAACCCGGCTCGGGACGGAACGCGATAGCGGGAAGCGCATTCGCCGACGAGGCGACGAGCGGCTTCATGGTCGTCGCGACCGTGAGCATGGCGTCGAACGTAGTCGGCAGCAAGGCGCACTCGGTGCGACCGCACCACTGATTGGCACACCAGCAAACGACCGAGCAAGTTGCCGTGTCACCGACAGCGACAACGAGATCGTCGCAGGTAATGCCGCTAGCCGCCAGGGCGCCAAAGACGGTATCGGCATCGGCCAGCGTAGCACCGGCAGGAGAAACCTCAAGGGCGAGCGGCGACACGGCAAAACCGGCGTCGACCAGCGCATGCTCGACGACCCCACCAAAGCGCTCGGATGTGGCGTCGTTCCAAACCACCATCGCGCGCTTAGGCTTGCCCACAGCCGAGGCAAACATGCGCGACAGTTCCTCAAACGCGCCAAGACCGACGCGAACATCGACACTGCGGTTTTGGAAATTGATGAGTTGACGGCGAATCATAGCAGTCCACGCTCCAAAAGCATCTCGGCACAAAGGTAGGAAACGTCCTCGAAGGACTTGTTGCGAATATCAAGGGTAATATCTGCGGCTTGGCGATACAGCGGACGGCGATGCTCAAACAGGCGCGCAGCATGCTCGGGCGAGCGGAAATCGGGCCGGGTATCGGAGCGGCGAATCTGGCGCAACGAGTCCTCAAAGTCGCCTTCGAGGTACACACAGGTACCCATCTCGTGCATCAGTTCAATGTTCACCGGCGTCTCGACGATACCACCCCCGCACGATACCAGCAGGCTGCGCTCGCTCTGAAGCGAACGGAGTGCCGAGGTCTCGAGCTCGCGAAAACGATCCTCGCCCTCGGTCTTAAAAATCTCGGTCACCGACTTGCCGCATCGACGCACGACCAAACGATCGGTATCGATGAATCGACGCTTGAACATAGTGCCCACATTGCGCGCAAGCGTCGACTTGCCCGCGCCCAAAAAGCCGATAAAGAAGATATGGTCGCAGCCGTGTTTGATGTGCTGAGACATGGCGAAACCTATTCCTCGCAGGGAAGGTCGCGCAGGGCCCGGCGCTCAAAGATACGGAAGATCTGCGTGTACCACAGGTCCTGGGTTGCCTGCGGCTTGACCAGAATAGTGTCAACGCCGGCAAAGTTGCCGCTCCACACGTCCGTGTACAGCTGGTCACCGATCAGTACAGCCTCATTAGCCGTGGCGCCCAGACGCTTAAGACCCGCCTTCAAGGCAAACGGGGCGGGCTTCATGGCGTGGCTGATGGCCTCGAGCCCCAACTCACGAGCTGATGCCATGACCTGGTCGCGATGCCAGTTGTTGGACACCATGCACAGCTTAAAGCCCTTGGCATGGGCGGCCTCGAGCCAGGCGGAGACCGCAGCGGGTACCTGCTCGGTATCACGCGGCACCAGGGTGTTGTCGCGGTCGAGCAGAATGGCGCGCTTGCCGTCGGCCCAGAGGGTATCGAGGTCGATGCGATCGACCGAGGCAACATATCGTTTGGGGCTAAAAATCCTCATGATCAATTCCAAGACTGTTGATGCTCTTCGTAGGTCTTCGAGAAATACTCTTCGTCCTGCGTAATGTAGAAATACAGGTCGTCGGAGTCGGTCGGCTCAAGGGTGGCCTTGAGCGCCTCGAGCGACGGAGAGCAAATGGGCGTGGGCGGGAGGCCCTCGTGCTTATAGGTGTTATAGGGGCTATCACTCTGCAGGTCGTCGGCGGTAACCTCGCCACCGGTGACGTACATCATGGTCGCGTCGCTGTTGAGGTAGCGCAGGCCATCGAGCTTGCCCGCCAGACGGTTATAGAAAACCGAAGCCACATGCGCGCGCTGGTCGGCGTTGAGGCCCTCGCGCTCGACGATCGAGGCAAGGTTAACGATGTCGTAATCGGACATCTCCACGCCATAGCGCTCCTTGATCTTGGCCTCGCAGCTGGCAAAGTCAAGCGACTTGTACTCGGTCTTAAACTGATCGAGCATAGCGCGAATCACGTCATCGGCCGTCGGCGAATCGCCCAACGAATAAGTCTTGGGGAACAAGAAACCCTCAAGCGAGTCGTTGGCGGCGCCCTTAAGGAAGCTATAGTCGTCCACGTAGTTGGAGGCCTTGGCCTGGTTGAGGAAGTCTTCCTTAGAGATGCCGTCGTAGGCCTGGGCCACACGGTCGGCGACTTGATCGACCGTTAGGCCCTCAGGGATAGTCAGCGCATTGGAGCCCGCGTTGGGACCTTCCATGAGCTGCTGAACAACCTTGGTCGCATCCATGAGTGTGGTGAACGAATAGGTACCAGGCTTGAGCGACATATCGGCGTTAAGCTTTTTCACCGCCGCATAGTAATCCTTGGGATTCTCGACGATATGGTTCTCGGAGAGAATCGAGGCGATCGTATCGCCCGAAGCACCGTCGGGAATGGTCACCGTAACCTGCTGACCAGCCGTGACCTTCGTATCCTCACCGGCAAAGAAGCCCTTGACGGCCGGCACGACAAAGAAAGCAATCGCAGCAAGCGCGAGCACCGCCACCACAACGCCGATGATCATGGGAACCGGAGCACTCTTCTTTTGAGCACCGCGACGAGCATGCGTGTTATAGCTCGAGCGCGTGGCCGGAGCAACGCCGTGCGAGCCATGAGCGTGATGCGAATGCGATTGGGGGGCCTGCGTTCGCCGGGTAGGTGCCTGCTGCTTAAAGCGGGTACCGCCTACAGGCTGGGCCGTACGAGCAGTGGGCTGCGGAGCCGCGTGAGAAGCCGGATGCTGAACCGAGCGAGCAGAAGGCTGCTGACCCGTCCGTTGAACAGGTTGGCCCGAATGAGAGAAGGACTGCACCGGGCGCGCGGCAGACTGAGCTGCACGCTGCGTCGGCTGTGCTGGACGCTGTCCAGGCTGGGCAGCGCGCGACGCCGGCTGCCGTGTACGATTCTGCTGGCGCGGATCGGAAGCGCTAGGCATGCGAAACCTCCTCGTTTTTACGATCGAGCCACGTCTGCAAAAACAGGCTGGCGGCAATCATGTCGATCTTGCCCCTCATCTGCTTTTCGTTGAGGCCCTGCTCGCGCAGGATACGCTTGGCCTCTTGCGAGGACAGACGCTCGTCCTCAAACTCCAGCGGAAGATCGAGCTCGTCGGCAATCTTTTGCGCCACGGCGGCAACGCGCTCGGCCTGGGGGCCGGGCTCACCGGCCATGGTCAAGGGACGTCCGCTTACCAGGATATCGGGCTCATAGTCCTCGACCAAGTAGCGAAACGTCTTTGCCATGCCAGTGACCTCGGCAGCCGGGAGCACCTTGACGGGCATCGCCATCTTGCCATCACGGCTCGAGACGGCGATGCCGATTCTGGTCTCTCCTATGTCCAGCGCAAGCGCGACCACAGCGACTACCGGGATTCTTAGGCGCCGAGCGCGGTCTTGGCGGCCGCGAGGGCATCGGCGATGCCGGCGGCGTTCTTGCCACCGGCCTGGGCCATGTTGGGACGGCCACCACCGCGACCGTCGACCAGACCCGCGATCTGCTTGATCACGTTACCGGCGTGGAACCCGGCCTTCACGGCGTCATCGGAGCCGGCAGCGAGCAGGGCCGGAGTGCCCTTCTCAGTCACGCTGGCGACGACACAAGCGACAGGGCCGGCGACCTTCTGGTGGACGGTATCCCATACGTTGCGCAGGTCGGCAGCTTCAAGACCCTGGAGCTCAGCAACGACCAGCTTGTAGCCGCCGAGCTCGACAGCACCCTCGATGGCACTGGAAATGGCGTCGGAGGAGCCACCGGTCAGAGCCTTTTTGAGCTTGTTGGACGTCTCGCGCAGCTCGGCCTGCAGGTTCTCCACGCGGGCGGGAACCTCGTCGACGCGGCACTTGAGCGCAGCGGCAGCGGCGTCAACAAGTGCCAGGCGGTCGGCCATGTAATCGAGAGCGCCCTTAGAGGTCACGGCCTCGATACGGCGGACATTGGAGCCTGTGGAGGACTCGGAAATGATCTTGAACAGGCCGATCTCGGCGGTGTTGGCAGCGTGCGTGCCACCGCAGAGCTCGCGGGAGAACGGCTGGTCCTCGGCGCCCACGGAGACGACACGGACGACGTCGCCGTACTTCTCGCCAAACAGGGCAACAGCACCGGCGGCCTTGGCCTCGTCGATGCCCATGACGCGGGTCATGACCGGCTTGGAAGCGAAAATCTGCTGGTTGACCAGATCCTCGACAGCCTTGAGCTGCTCGGAGGACAGGGCCTCAAAGTGCGTGAAGTCAAAGCGCAGGTGCTCGGGCGTCACCAGCGATCCGGCCTGGGAAACATGCTCGCCCAGGACCTGCTTAAGCGCGGCGTCGAGCAGGTGGGTGGCGGTGTGGTTGCGGCGCAGGAAGCCACGGCGCTCGGCGTCGAGCGCAGCGGTCACGGTAGCACCGACGGTCAGCGTACCCTCGGCGACGTGCGCGACATGGGCATACAGGCCGTTGTGGTTCTTGGTGTCGGAAACGGTCAGTGCAACGCCCTCGGCGGAAAGCTCACCGGCGTCACCCTGCTGGCCGCCCATCTCAGCATAGAACGGGGTGCGGTCGAGCACGACCTCAACGTCCTCGCCCGCAGCAGCGGACTCAACGGACTCGCCGTTGCGCACGATGGCGACCACCTTGGCGCTCTCGATCACATCGTTGTCGTAGCCATCGAACTCAGTCGCAGCGACCTTGTCCGAAAGCTCGACCCACACGTCGTTGAAGCTGCCCCAGGCGTCGCCCTTGGCATTGGCGCGAGCGCGGGCCTTCTGGTCCTCCATGCAGGCGGTGAAGCCGTCCATGTCGACGTCGTGGCCAGCAGCGCCGGCGATCTCGACGGTCAGGTCGATGGGGAAACCAAAGGTGTCGTGCAGCTTAAAGGCAACGTCGCCCGGAAGGACGGCGCCGTCGGCGAGCGCGGCCAAGGCCTCGTCCAGGTAAACACGGCCGTTGTCGAGCGTCGTGGAGAAACGCTCCTCCTCGGAGGCGACGATGCCCTTAACGAGCGCGACGTTCTTGAGCAGCTCGGGATAGGCCTCGCCCATCTGAGCGTTAACCTCGTCAATGAACTTGGTCAGGAAAGCGCCCTCGATGCCCAGCAGGCGGCCGTGGAACACGGCACGACGGAGCAGGCGGCGAAGGACGTACTCGCGGCCCTCGTTGCCGGGCAGGATGCCGTCCGAGATCATAAAGTCGACGGCACGGGAGTGATCGGCGATAATGCGCAGCGAGCGGCTGGCACCGGAGTAATCGTCGGCGTCATAGGTCTTGCCGCTGATCTCCTCGCCCAGCTTGATGAGGTGCTGCATTAGATCGCCGTCGTAGTTAGCGGTCTTGTGCTGCATGATAGCGGCCATGCGCTCCAGACCCATGCCCGTATCGAGGTTGCGGTGCGGCAGCTCCGGCATGGAGCCGTCCTCCTGGCGGTCGTACTGGGTAAACACGAGGTTCCAGAACTCAAGGAAGCGGTCACAGTCGCAGCCGGGCTTGCAGTCGGGGCTGCCGCAACCGACCTCCTCGCCCATGTCAAAGTAGATCTCGGAGCACGGACCGCAGGGACCGGTGGGGCCAGCGGCCCAGAAGTTGTCGTCCTCGCCCAGACGCGAGATGTGATCCTCGGCAACGCCCAGGGAGCGCCACACGTCGTGAGTCTCGTCGTCCTCGGTAAAGACGGTAAAGTACAGGCGGTCGAGCGGCAGCTTGAACTCCTTGGTGATGAGCTCAAAGGCCCAAGCGCAGGCCTGCTGCTTGGAGACGCCGCCAAAGGAGAAGTCGCCGAGCATCTCAAAGAAGGACAGGTGACGGCCGTCCTCGCCGATGCAGTCGATGTCGTTGGTACGGACGCACTTCTGGCAGGAGATCGCGCCGATCTCCTTCATGGTCTTCTTGCCCTGGTAGTACTCCTTAAACTGGTTCATGCCGGCGTTGGCAAGCAGCAGCGAAGGATCGTCGGGGACGAGGGACGAAGAAGGATAGAGCTTAAGACCGCGCTCCTCAAAGAAGTTGAGGAACTTGGAGCGAATCTCGGCCGTAGTCATTGACGGGTAGTCAGCACTCATAGAGGGAATCTCCTCGGTTTCACATCGAAACAGTTCAAACGTAACGATATTACCATCCCACCGCGCCTGTGCAAAAAAGAGGG
>CABUBY010000065.1 GCA_902489955.1 uncultured Collinsella sp.
ACACACCCGAGCGGCCACCCTCCTTGTGCAGCAGGCGCACGTCGACGATCTCCATGCCGCGATCGACGGCCTTGCACATGTCGTAGATCGTTAGGCACGCGGCGCTCGCGCCGGTCAGGGCCTCCATCTCGATACCCGTCTTGCCCGTCACGCCCGCCGTAACCAGCACGTGAAAGCCAACCTGCCCGTCCGCGCGCGCCGGCGCCCAGCCCTCGGGCACGTCCTCGGCCGGCGTCCCCGCCGGAGCGATGGGCGCAATGTCGCACTTACTCTTGGTAATAAGCAGCGGATGGCACATAGGGATGATGTCGCTCGTGCGTTTGATGGCCATAATGCCCGCCACGCGCGCACAGGCAAGCACGTCGCCCTTTTTGGCGCGGTCCTGCAGCACCATGGTCTGCGTCTCGGGGTGCATGAGGATGGTGCCCTCGGCGATGGCAATGCGATGGGTCTCGGCCTTGTCGGACACGTCGACCATGCGTACCTCGCCCTTGGCGTCCACGTGCGTCAGCTCGTCACGACGGGCGTCGCGGGCGGGCTCGGTGGCAGCGCTGGCAGTCGGCTGCGCGCCTGCAACGGCATCGCTGGCCGCAGCCGTGACTTTGTGGGCAGACATCGCGGCCCTGCGAGCGGCCTTGGTGGCATCGGCGTACCTGCTCTTGGCCATATGATCATCCTCCGATTTGGGACATAAATCGTTGCGTGCCCTCAATTATCGCGTGTTCCTGCGGTTTGTGGGCCACGGCATCGCGCCAAATCGAAAGTACCTGCATATCATCACCACGGCGCAGCGCCTCACGCACCGAATACTCGGCATCGCTGAACAGGCACGGACGCACGTTGCCATCGGCCGTCAGGCGCAGACGGTTGCAATTCGCGCAAAAATGGTTGGACATGGCGCTGATGAAGCCGACCGTACCCGCCGCGCCCGGAAAGTGCCAGTAGCGCGCAGGGCCCGCGCCGGCAGGGGCGTCGTTGATGTCGAGCGGCTCGAGCTCGCCCAGACCCACCGCGCCAGCCCCGGCATTGATGCGCGCCCGCAGCTCATCGCTCGGCACGGTATCGCTCGCGTCCCACAGCTCGGGATTGAGCGCGGGCGCGTGCGGGTCCACGGCGCAATGCGAGCTCGTGCGTTCGTCACCGATGGGCATGTATTCGATAAAGCGCAGGTGGATGGGGCGATCGACGGTCAGCCGCGCAAGGGCTGCCACATCCTGGTTGAGTCGACGCACTACAACGCAGTTGACCTTAACGGGCTCAAAGCCCCAAGCCAGTGCCGCGTCGATGCCAGCCATGGTCTGTTCGAGCCGGCCCAGACGCGTGATTTTTCCAAAGAGCATAGGATCGAGCGTATCGAGCGAGATGTTGACGCGGTTAAGCCCGGCATCTTTGAGCTGCGGCGCCAGCTTGGGCAGCAGGGCGCCATTGGTGGTAAGCGAGATGTCCTCGATCTGCGGAATCGCGCGGATGTCGCGAATAAGCGGAATGATACGGCGGCTGACCAGCGGCTCGCCGCCCGTCAGGCGTACGCGGCGAATACCCTCACCCGCTACCAGGCGCACAAAGCGGGCAATTTCCTCGGCACTGAGCAGCTCGTCGTGCGCGCGGGGCGCCACGCCATCGGCCGGCATGCAATAGATGCAGCGAAAATTGCACTTGTCGGTAACGGCAATGCGCAGGTAGTTGATATCGCGGCCAAAACCGTCATGTTGCACGTGCCCGTCCACGCAGCCCTCCCCTCACGCAGCGTTTTATTCTTCAGAAAACATAATACCCCACGGGAGAATCATGCCGACACCCGTACGACAGGACAGGTCGCTTCAAGCAAAACGGACTTTCCAAGCCCATCCTCAACACACAAACCATCACAACATTCGATGCTTTTCCCGATTTTGGCAAAAAACGTCGAACGTTGTGATGGTTTGCCTGCCCACGGCACCCCGTAGAAGGACCGGAACGCCCCTAAAGACCGCCATCCCAGTGCCGAATCACGAATTCTCGCAGGTCATTTTGACGTTTCTGGAACGCTTCGCTTCGGTCGCACTTAAGGCCCATCGCGAGTGCGATGGCGTTCACCGCCCGGTGCAATTGCAGCTGGTGGGCAAACTGAGTCCCGGTGAGGACGATCATCCTAAAGCCCAGCGCGCTCAGCACGGTCATACGCTCCGCATCCGACGCGCTGCGCTGTTTATCAAGATGGTCCGATCCGTTGTATTCAATCCCCGTACCGCTTGCAGGCGCATATACGTCGATCTCGAAATACCCGGCCTTTGCGAGATACTTGAACTCGTTGGGAACATCGACCCGATGGTTGAGCTCGATCTTGGCGTATCCCAGCCCTCCCTGGGAACGTTTTGCTGCAACCATGATTGCGGTGGCCGTCTCCATTGGCGACCGCGCGCCATCGTGCACGCGCTTGAGCACGGCGGCCGCGCGTATAGCCCCCTGACGAGATCGGTTCTCATTGCAATAGGCAATCAAGTCGGCAACGATATACCTCTGCCCCATCTCGATATAATCGCCTGTCGACAGATGATTCAAATGGTATCGGGCGCAGATTTCGTAGCCATATTCCAGCTGTTCGGGCTCGCTCATCCACGAACCCGCTTGGACAAAGCACATGACCTCATCAACCACTAGAAGGCCCTCTGCCACCTCGATAAGATGGCCTGGAGGTACCGGCGCCCCAAACACGTGGCACCTAAATCCAGCCGGCGTCGAGCGCTCAAAATCAAAGTTGACGAGCGTGTCGATATGATCGAGCTCTTCTCGTGGAATACCGAGCGAAACCAGATAGTCGGTAACGATTCCAACTGCCGTTGAAGCCCTCAGCCCCTTGGCATCGAGTCCCAATTTGGGCAGGCTCGCGGTCGGCTCCGCCTCGTTAGCAAGCGAGTCCTCATCGTATAGGCTGCTTGCTCGCGAGGGCGGCTCGGACGGGCGCGCCACGTTGTGGTACAGCCAGGCAGTCTTATGGGACAGGACGATCGGCAGGTCCATGAGCCCTCCAATGGAGTCGGATAACCAACCTTATTCCCCTGCCCACGGGTCCGCACACCTTCGCGCGCAAGAAAGCGATTCCACCCGGTCGAGCGGCAGAAAAACCATCACAACATTCGATGCTTTTCCCGTTTTTGGCAAAAAACGTCGAATGTTGTGATGGTTTGAGGCGAGGCGAGGGGCGCGGAGGGGTCAAAACATCGTACTCGAACGGGTTAATCCAACTCTTTTAAGCCATGCGCCAGCTGCCAGTACTCGCCGTGCTGGGCGAGCAACTCTTCGTGCGTGCCGCGCTCGATGATGCGGCCGTGTTCGAGGACCATGATGGCGTCGGCGTCGCGGACGGTGGACAGGCGGTGCGCAATCATAAACGTGGTGCGTCCGCGCATGATGCGGTCCATACCGCGCTCGATGAGCTTTTCGGTACGCGTGTCAATGGAGCTCGTGGCCTCGTCCAGGATGAGCACCGGCGGATCGGCGACGGCCACGCGCGCGATGGCGAGCAGCTGACGCTGACCCTGCGACAGGTTGGCGCCGTCGGCCGTGACCGGTGTGTCGTAGCCCCGCGGCAGGCGGCGGATAAACGAGTCGGCGCAGGCGGCCTCGGCAGCGGCGCGCACCTCCTCGTCGGTCGCGTCGAGCTTGCCAAAGCGGATGTTCTGCGCAATGGTGCCGCTAAACAGGTGCGTGTCCTGCAGCACAATGCCGAGCGACCCGCGCAGGCTGGCCTTGGCAATGTGCTTGACGTCGATGCCGTCGTACGTGATCTCGCCGTCATCGACCTCGTAGAAGCGGTTGATGAGGTTGGTAATGGTCGTCTTGCCGGCGCCCGTGGAGCCCACAAACGCAATCTTTTGCCCCGGCTTGGCAAACAGGTTGAGGTCCGTGAGCACGCGGGTGCCCGGCACGTAGGAAAAGTCCACGGCATGGAAGCGCACGTCGCCGGCAAGCGGGACCAAGCCGCACGTGAGCTCGGTGCCGTCGGCGGCCACCGCGCGGCCCGACTCATCAACGGCTGCCACGTCATGCAGGTGCCCGTAGAAGCCCACGCCCTGGCCCTCGGGAATTTTCCACGCCCACGCGGCATCGCCCGTCTGCACCAGCTCCACGCAGCCCTCGTCCACCTCGGGCTCAAGGTCCATGGCGGCAAACAGGCGCTCGGCACCGGCCAACGCGTTGAGCAAGAAGTTGCCGAGCTGCGTAAACTGGTTGATGGGCATGGCCGCCTGGCGCACAAAGACCAGGTAGCTCGCGAGCGCGCCCACGTCGGCGAGCCCCTTGATGCAGAGCATGCCGCCCGCCACGGCGACGATGGCATAGTTGACGTAGCCAATCACGACGGTCATGGGCACCATGGAGTTAGCATAGCTCACGGCGGCGGTGCCGGTGCGGCGAAGCTCGTCGTTGCGGCAGGTGAAGCCGGCGACATTCGCTGCCTCGCGGTTAAAGACCTTGATGACCTTTTGGCCCGAGACCATCTCTTCGATATATCCGTCCAGGTCGCCAAGCGATGCCTGCTGGGCGGCAAAGAAACGCTTAGAACGCGCGCCCGAGTAGCGCGCATACAGCACAATGGCCGCATCGCACACGAGTGTGATAATCGTGAGCTGCCAGTTAAGGATGATGAGCATGGCCGTGGTGCCCACAACCTGAATAGCGGCCTGAATCACGTTGGCAAAGCTGTTGTTGAGCGCCTCGGAGACAGTGTCGACGTCGTTGGTGAAAAAACTCATGATGTCGCCCGAGCGCGTGCTGTCAAAATAGCTGAGCGGCAGCGTCTGGATGTGCGCAAACAGGTCGCGGCGAATATCGGACACCACGCGTTGGGCCGCGCGCACCATGATCTGTGAGTAGCCCAGGGCCGAGAGCACGCCCGCGGCGTAGATGATCGCCGTCAGGATGACCTGCTTGGCGAGCAGTTCCTCCCCGCCCGTGGCCAAACCGTTAACGATGGGGCGCACCATGTAGGTGCCGGCGAGGCTCGCGATGGCGGCAACGGAGGCGAGCACGCCCACCGCGAGCAACGAGAACTTGGCATGCCCCATGTAGGAGAGCAAGCGGCGCACAGTGCGCTTGAGGTCGGCCGGGCGTGCTTGGGCTGCGGTCTTAGGCATGACGCTCACCCCCTTCCAAGGGCGATCCGCATGCGACGGAGGAAATCGGATCATTCGCGCAACCATCGTCGCTGCCGTCGCCGGCGTCCGCGTTCCTCGCAAACTCCATCTGCGAGGCATAAATCTCCTGGTATATGTTGTCGCCCGCTAGCAGTTCCTCGTGCGTGCCCACGCCGTGGACACGACCGTCGTCCAATACCACAATGCGATCGGCATCCATGACACTCGCGATGCGCTGGGCGATGATGAGCACGGTCGCATCGGGAATCCGAGCGATGTGCTCGCGAATCTTTGCGTCGGTCGCCATATCGACCGCGCTGGTGGAGTCATCAAAAATGAGCACGCGCGGATGCTTGAGCAGCGTGCGCGCGATGCACAGACGTTGCTTCTGGCCACCCGAGACACCGGCGCCGCCTTGGCCCAACTCGCCGTCCAGCCCGCCGATGCGATCAAGGAACTCGTCCACGCACGCCGCGCGGCAAGCCGCGAGGAGCTCATCGTCCGACGCCTGCGGATTGCCCCACTGCAGGTTCTCGCGCACGGTGCCCGTGAACAGCACATTCTTTTGCAGCACAATGCCCACAGCGTCGCGCAAGGCGGCGAGGTCGTAGTCGCGCACGTCGCGTCCGCCCACAAGCACGGCGCCTTCGGTGGCGTCGTACAGGCGCGCAATCAGCTGCACAAGCGAGCTCTTGCCCGAGCCCGTGCCGCCGAGGATGCCCACCGTCGAGCCGCTCTCGATGCGAAGGTCGATATGCTCGAGCACATCCTCGGCTGCATCCGCGCGGTATTTAAAGGAAACGTCGCGAAACTCGATACTGCCGTCCGCTGGCGCCGCAGTCGCGAGGTCTCCCGCAGGGTTGGCGATAAAGGGTTCCTCGTCGAGCACCTCGGCGATACGGCCCACACTCGTAAGAGCGCGCGTGAGCAGCAAAAACACGTTGGAAATCATCATGAGCGAATTCATGATCAGCAGCACGTAGCTCATAAAGCCCGTGAGCGAGCCCACGCCCAAGCGACCTTCGATGATCATGCGGCCGCCAATCCACAAGATCGAGAGCGCAGCCACGTACATCGAGAGTTGGAACACCGGCAGGTTGAGCACGGCGGTGCCGAAGGTCTTGGTCGCCGTGCCGGCGAGCTCGGTATTGACGGTGTCGAACTTGTCGCACTCGTGCTCGGCGCGCACGTAAGCCTTCACGGCGCGCACGGCGGTAAGGTCCTCTTGCACCACGCCGTTGAGGTGGTCCATCGAGGTCTGGAGTTGGCGGTAGAGCGGACTGACGCGATAGGTGATGGCGCCCAGTACGATTGCCAGCACGGGCAAGATGATCGCAAAGACGGTGGCGAGCGGGCGCGACAGCATCAGCGCGTAGATAAGGCCGACGATAAGCGTCACCGGGCCGCGCACCATAGGGCGAAAGCCGTTGCCCACAGCATTTTGGATAACGGTGATGTCCGTGGTCATGCGGGTGACGAGCGAGCTGGCGTCGTAGTTGTCCAGGTTACCAAAAGCGAGCGTTTGAATCTTTTTGTACTCGGCCTCGCGCAGGTTAGCGCCTAGGCCCGAGGCAACGCGGGCGGACGTGCGGGCATAACCCAAGCCCAGTACCAGCGAAAGCGTAGCGCACACCAACATGTACGCGCCCTGCAGCAGCATGTAGTTGATATCACCCGCAGGCACGCCCACATCGATGATGTTGGCCATGATGACCGGGATAAACAGCTCGAGCACCGTCTCGACCGACACAAAGAACACGCCGAGGATGGCATCGCGACGGTATGCCCCTAGATAGGAAAACAGTATTTTGAGATTGCGCACGCAGGTTCAACCCCCATCAAACGTTGTTCGCAAACGCACGTATTATTGCGCGCCGAATAATGGTGTCAAGTATTCCGAAATCGTTTTCTGCAAGGTTAGCGCCGGCGGCGAGTTCTCGTGATGTGTGTCCATATTCACTCGGAATAATGGTGCGCGAGACTTTTTCGCTCCGGCGTCATCACAAACCTTGACTCTACAATCGTTATAGGGTTTTCACTACACTGGTACGTAAACAAACCCAGCCAGAAAGCCCCGCCCATGGAACACGACCTCACACGCGGCAATGTCCTTAAGACCATCGCGGTCTTTGCCCTGCCCTATATGCTCTCGTACTTTTTGCAGATGCTCTACGGTATGGCCGACCTGTACATGATGGGGCAGTTTAGCGGCGCCGCCGGCATCACTGCCGTGGGCAATGGCGCGCAGACGCTCTATATCATTACCGTGACGCTCGTGGGCTTGGCCATGGGAACGACGGTTATCGTCGGCCACGCTGTGGGCTCGCGCCGTTTCGATCGCGCCGAGACCGCCATCGGCAACACCATCACGCTCTTTATGGGCGTCTCGGTGGTGCTGGCCGCTGTCCTGCTCGCACTGTGCCCGCAAATCGTGGCGCTCATTGGCACGCCGGCCGAGGCAGTCGAAGGCACCGCCGCCTACCTGCGTATCTGCTTTGTCGGCATTCCGTTTATCGCCGCGTACAACATTCTCTCGGCCATCTTTCGCGGGCTGGGCGATTCGCGCTCGCCTATGTACGTGATCGGCGTGGCGTGCATCATCAACATCGCGCTCGACTTTCTATTTATCGGCCACATGGGACTCGGCCCCGTGGGTGCGGCGCTCGGCACGGTAACCGCCCAGACGGCAAGCGTTGCCCTCGCGCTCGTGTGGCTCAAGAGCCGTCGCACGAACATCCACGTTAAGCGCAGCGACCTGCGCCCCCAGCCCGAGGTGCTCGGCAGCATTCTTAAGATCGGCGTGCCCGTGGCCGTGCAGGACGGCTGCATCCAGGTGGCGTTTATGTTTATCACCGTCATCGCCAACCATCGTGGCCTGGTCGACGCCGCTGCCGTGGGCCTGGTCGAGAAGATGATCAGCTTTTTGTTCATTGTGCCGAGTTCCATGGGCGCCACTGTCAGCGCGCACACGGCGCAAAACGCCGGCGCGGGCAAGGGCGACCGCGCGCGTCAGGTGCTTAAGGACGCCATGACGATCTCGGTGGTGTACGGCTGTCTGATCACGGTGCTGATGTGGCTGGTGGCGCCGGCGTTTATCGGCTTTTTTGCCAAGGACGCCGCGGTGGTCGCTGCCGGCACCAGCTATATGCGCAGCTACATTTTCGATGCGATTTTTGCCGGCATCCACATTTGCTTTAGCGGCTTTTTCGCTGCATACGGCAAGAGCTACATCGGCTTTGCGCACAACGTGCTGGCCGTGGCGCTCATTCGCGTGCCGGGCGCGTGGCTGCTGTCGAACGCCTATTCCGACACGTTGTTTCCCATGGGCATTGCGTCGCCGTGCGGATCGATTTTGTCGGCAGTCATTTGCGTTGTCGCGTTTACCGTGCTCAACCGGCGCGGGGCTTTTGACAAGTTGGTGGCATAGCGGGGCAACGCATGCCTAGCGCCTCTCCCCTGTTTTTACCGAAAGGAGCGGTCCTGTGACCGACATGCCAAGCGAACACACCGAGGGCCTACTCCGCATTGGCGAGGTGGCGCGCCTGTTTAACCTGAGCGTGGGCACGTTGCGCCATTACGAGCAGATGGGCCTACTGGACCCGGCGCACATCGATCCGGCAAGTGGGTACCGCTACTACGGATCGCGACAGCTCTCCACTCTCAACACCATCAGCCACCTGCGTGTTCTCGACTTGCCGTTGGCGCAAATCCGCGAGTTCGTGACCACGCGCGATGTGGACCTTATGCAGCGGCAGCTGGCTCAGCAACAGGAGCTCATCGAGCGCAAGCGCCGCGAGCTGGAGCGCGTGTCGCGCAAGATCGATAACCGGCTTGCTCTACTGCACGATGCCTTGAACACCAAGCTCGACACCATTTGCACAATCGATGCGCCCGAGCTTCGCTGCGCCGTGCTGTGCGAACGCGTCAACCCTACCGACGCCTATGCGCTGGAGTGGCAGATTCGTCAACTGCAGAAGGGCCAGCATGAGACCTTTGTCTTTCTGGGCAACTTGGGCGTTGGGATTAGCGCCGAGCGCCTCGCCACCGGCGACTTTGATGGCTACGACGAGGTCTTTTTGCTGCTCGATGACACCGATGAATACCTGGGCGATGTCGAGGTGCGACCCGCCGCGCGCTGCCTGACCATAAGCTTCCGCGGCACGCACGGGCAAGCGGGCCCGCGCTATAAGCAGCTGCTCGGCTATATGCGCGAACACGGCCTGGCACCCGCCGGCCCGTCGCGCGAGATCGCCCTTATCGATGACATCATCAGCGACGACCCCACAACCTACGTGACGCAAATCACGGTGCCCGTTGCCCCAGCAAAGTAAGAACCGCCTGGAAGGCATCATGCTTTTCGGGTGGTTCTTCAATTTGGCTATCGATGCCTTACGCCTCTGGCACCTGACCAGTAGCCAAGATCTGCTCGAGCGCGTCCTCGTCCAGCACGGGTACGCCCAGCTGTTCGGCCTTAGCGAGCTTGGAGCCCGCTTTGGGGCCAGCGACCAGATAGCCCGTCTTCTTTGACACACTGCCCGAAACCTTGGCGCCAAGCACCTTGAGCGCCGCGCCCGCCTCGTCGCGGGTGCGGTTGA
>CABUBY010000066.1 GCA_902489955.1 uncultured Collinsella sp.
CATCATGGTCGCTCGCTCACTTTCAAGCCGCTACACGCGCTCCAAGGTGCGTAAGGCCATCCCGCGCGACTACGCCTACATCATCGACGAGTTGTTGCACACGCACCCGGACGAGAACAACTATCGCGTGCGCTATCACGAGCGCATCGTGGAGTCCATCCTGGAGACCGCCAGCGCCGACGACTTTATCGAGTCGCTCGCCTCGCTCATCAAGCGCCTGGCCGTCGACCACCTGCACCTGGTGGGCGACATCTTCGACCGCGGCGGCGGCGCGGCCAAGATTATGGACCGTCTGCTCACCTACCATTCACTCGACATCCAGTGGGGCAACCACGACTTGCTGTGGATGGGCCGGTGAGCCCGCCTGCATCGCCACGGTGTTGCGCAACAACCTACGCTACGACAACTACGAGATCCTGGAGAACGACTACGGCATCTCGCTGCGTGAGCTTGTCGCCTTTGCCGATGCCACCTACACCGCCGGTGAGTCCATCACCCCGCTGATCAAGGCCATCAACGTGCTGCTCTTTAAGCTCGAGGGCCAGATTATCCAGCGCCACCCCGAGTTCGATATGACCGACCGCCTGTTACTCGACAAGATCGACCACGACACCGGCACGGTCACGCTCGCCGACGACAGCGTGTGGCCGCTCACGACCAACGACTTCCCCACCGTCGACCCGGCGGACCCCTACACGCTCACGTCTCAGGAGCAGCACATCATCGACAAGCTCGTGTCAGAGTTTGTCACCGCCGATCACCTGCATCGCCATATCGATTTCCTCTATTCCCACGGCTCGATTTACAAGGTCGCCAACGGCAACCTGCTCTTCCACGGCTGCGTTCCGCTCAACGAAGACGGCACCTTTAGCAGCATGAAATGCCTGGGCACCTGGCACGCTGGCCGCGATTATCTCGATTTTTGCGACCACATCGCCCGCCGCGCGTGGCGCGTGGGCGACCGCGATGCCCTCGACTGGATGTGGTACCTGTGGATTGGCTTCAATTCACCCGCCAGCGGACGCCTGGTGCGTACCTTTGAGCGCGCCTATATCGCCGATAAGAGCACCTGGGTCGAGCCGATGGACCCGTACTTTACGCTTACCAAGTCGCCCTCGGTCTGCGATGATATCATGCGCGAGTTTGGCGTCGCGCCCATGGCATGCTCGCCGACCGGCCACATCATCAACGGCCACACGCCCGTTAAAACCACCAAGGGCGAGCAGCCCATCCGCGCCGAGGGCAAGCTGCTGGTCATCGATGGCGGCTTCTGCCGCGCTTACCATCCCAAGACGGGCATCGCCGGCTATACGCTCATCTCGAGCTCGCGCGGCTGCCGCCTCAAGTCGCACCGGGCCTTTACGACGGTTGCCGAGGCACTCACGCGCAACGTGGACATCGAAAGCGAGACCAACCGTTTTGACCAAGCGGACCGTCGCCGCATGGTGAGCGACACCGATACTGGCGCCAAGATCCGCAGCCAAATCCAAGACCTGCGTCAGCTGCTCGATGCATATAGAAACGGTGCTATCGAGGAGCGCGCCTAGCACCACCCGCGGGGATTGGCTAAACTTGCTGAGTTTGTCATCCCCGCGGCGCTTCGGCGCCAGCTTAAGGCAGGTACCATGCAAAAGCTCCTTGCGCAGATCATGAAATTTGGCGTCGTCGGTGTCATTGCCACGGTTATCGACTTTGGCATTATGAATCTGCTCCACTACGGTCTGGGCCTCAACATCCTAATCGCCAACACCAGCGGCTTTATCATCTCACTCATCTTTAACTACCTCGCAAGCATGAAGTACGTGTTTGCGCACAAGGAAGGCATGAGCCGCCGCCGCGAGTTCATCATCTTTGTCGTGCTGTCCGTGATCGGTTTGGTGCTCAACGACGGCATCGTGCTGGCGCTCAACGCCGGCCTGGGACTCGAGGCCAATATCGCCAAGATCTGCGCCACCGCGCTTGTCATGGTCTACAACTTTGTGACTCGAAAAATCTTCCTGGAGGGCGACGAGACCAAG
Organism: uncultured Collinsella sp.; assembly: GCA_902489955.1. Taxonomy (GTDB): domain Bacteria; phylum Actinomycetota; class Coriobacteriia; order Coriobacteriales; family Coriobacteriaceae; genus Collinsella. The sequence continues at coordinate 2,019 of CABUBY010000066.1, forward strand.
TAACTCGCAACCTTACAGCTTTACAATGTCCACGGATGACGCGCGTCGAGCGCTGTGTTGTTCGTGGGCATTGCTCGTTTACGGGCAAATTTTCAACGTTTGCGGATTAGCTCTTGAAAATTTGGCGAGTTCGTATAGTTCTTGGCAAGGACCTTACGTTTCCCTTGCAAAAGCTCTAAAGTATCCTCTGCTCGATTCATCAACGCATTGGATGTGATTACGTGCGCAAGGCACTGGCACAACCTCATACCAAGCAGTTCCTCAAGTTCGCTGTCGTGGGTCTTATCTCCTTTGGCATCGACTGGGGCATGCTTATTGCGCTCGTCGAGCTGTTCCACCTCGACTTTTTGATGAGCACGACGGTCTCGTTTACCACGTCCGTCGTGGTTAACTATTGGCTCAGCATGAAGTACGTGTTCGACCATCGCGAGGGCATGAGCCGCAAGCGCGAGTTCACGATCTTCACCATCCTGTCGGTGATTGGTCTGGGCCTCAACGACCTGTACATGTTTGTGGGCGTCACGTTTTTGAGCATCGGCTACCAGGCCATGAAGGCCATCGCAACGTTCCTCGTCACCTGGTACAACTACTTTAGCCGCCGCTTCTTCCTCGAGGGCGCACGGTCGTAGTCGATTCACTATTTGCTTGAATGTATAACCGGTTGGAATTCCCGTTCCAATCGGTTTTTTGTTTACCGAGATCTCAGGCGACCCCGTCCAATTCGCATGAAAAAAGGGCGGCCCGGATGTTTGTCCGAACCGCCCGTCTGGCGCGCTATGTCGAGGTCTCTAGCCTGTAACGTAATACCAGACTACGTTGTCACCATTGGAGAGAACGTAGTTACTGCAGGCGGTCATGGGCGTTGTGCCGTTGACGGAGTACATCCAGCCGCTCGTACCGCCGTACTGTTTCTCGGCCAAACCACCAATCGCGGAGACATACGTGCCGTACGACGAGCCATGTGCGTTGACAGAAAGGCCCAGCGCGCACAGGGCATCGTAGACGGTAGCGCCTTCGTTAAAGGTAAAGGTGCCGCCAGAGGACACAGGATTGCCCACGGCGCTCGATGTGACCGAAACCGTCACCGTTACGTAGTTGGACTCCTGCGAGCCGCCCTGGCCGCCCGAGGGAGCGCTTCCGCCATTAGAGCTGGAGGCTCCATCGGACGACTGACCGCCGCCCGAAGAAGCACCACCAGACACATTGGAAGTATCGCCGGCTCCCGTATTCTGGGCAGCGGATTTATCTCCAGACTTCTTGCCGTTCTGACCATCGGACTTCTTGCTATCCGATTTTTTGTCCGATTCCTTGTCCGAAGACTCGGAATCGTCCTTGCCGTCATTCGAACCCTTAGACTCGTCTTTTGCACCATTCGATGACTTGGAGCCCTCGGAACTGGCCTCGCCCGAAGTCGTAGTCGAGCCAGACCCCTTGGTGTCCTTGGTGATGACGCTCTCCCCCGTCACGGTCTGAATGATCCAGTCGATGGACCAGGCACCGCTTGTGGAAGGATGGACGAAACCCAGCGAGACGACGATCAGAATGGTGCATGCAGCAGTCAGAACGCCGAGGAGCGCCTTGCGACGAGAGGTGGACGCCGCCGAAGCGGCGCCCTTTTGCTTTGGATCATCGAGCTGGATAAACGAGGAGTCGGGCTGTTGCCCGCTGGTCTCCTTGGGCTTATCGGGCATTACCGTCACCCTTGCCGCGCTTGGTCAGCACGAAGACGGCGATGAGCGCAAGGCCAATCACGCCGGCGGCGATGCCAACGATGGCGAGCGGATTGGTGCCAGTCTCCTGCTCGGCAGCACTAGAGGACTTCTTAGCAGTGGTCGTGGAAGCAGCACCCGTATCGGACTTGGAATCGGACTTCTTGTCGGACTTGCTGTCCTTCTTGTCAGACTTCTTGTCAGACTTCTTGTCAGACTTCTTCTCGTCCTTCTTGTCGGACTTATCGGAGTCCTTCTTGTCGGACTTATCGGAGTCCTTCTTGTCGGACTTGTTGTCCTTGGTCTCGGTCTTGGTCGACACCGTCGTCTTGGTCGTCGGCTTATGACCCGGGGCGACAGCGCCGCCAGCCTGCTGGCCCTTCGTGCCGGAGCCGGAACCCGTGCCAGCGCCAGCACCGGAACCGTTACCAGCGCCACCATTGCCGCCATTGGAGCCAGAACCGCCATTGCCGCCAGGGTTAACGGCATTCTTGGTCCACTTGGCATACAGCGTCAGATCGGCCGTCACCGGCGTACTGAAGTCATACGCCTGCGTGCAAGCCTCATCGGTGAACCAACCGCCGAAAGTGTAGCCATCGCGCGTCGGATCGGCCGGCTTGACCAGCTTGCCGTCGGCCGTAGTCTGGAAGTCGACCTTAGAACCCTCGCCAGTCTCAAACGAGACCTTAACGCCACCACTCAGCTTGAAAAGCGTGCCGGAATCGTTGATGTAGTAGAGGTTACCCTTGGCATCGCAGGCAATCGGCGAGTCACAGTAATTGTTGTGTCCCGCTGCGCTAAACGCACCGGTCGCTTGTGCGTCACCCATCTTATAGCGATACACGCCACCGCCCGAGGTGTAGTTCACATAGTCGGAAGTCGCACCATAGTTGACAGTGAAATAAACGTACGCGCCATCTGCCTGGACACTCACGAGCGGTGCGCCCTTGATGCCACCGGCAGGAAGCACGGAGCCATCGGCAGACGAAACCAACGTCGTAGCAAAGTCGTTATCAAGGTCGACAATCGCCAGCGCCGAACCGCCAGAAACTTCGCCACCGACAATTAACTTATTGCCATACAGCGTGGGCATGCAGGCACAACCCGTAAGGCCAAGATCGATGACGCGTTCTTCGGAAATGCGCGAAGAGGCATTTGCCCTTGCCTTTGCGTCGGACAGCGCCAGCACGTGGAGCTTGCCGTCGCGCGAGATCACATAGGCATGTTTGCCGTCTTTGGACAGCACACAGCCGGAGTTGACGATGGCACCAACCGAAACGCTGCCAAGCACATCACCCGTCGACTTGCTCAGCATCTCAACGGTACCTGCACTCGTCGGAACCAGAATGTAGCCGTCGCCCACTGTAGAGCTCGTCCAGTAGTAGCCCTCATCAGCATTAACATGCTGCCAAGAAACAGCGCCGGTCAGGATATTAATACGCGTCAGATGACCGTTATTGTACGTACTCGTTCCATAGTCGACATCAACGGTGCCAACGTAGAGATAGTTGCCATCGACCGTCAGCTGGGAATTCGACTGGGCAGATTTGCTCACAGGATCAGTGACCCAAACCGTCGTCAGCGTATCGGCCGTCAGAGCCTGGACCGCACCGCCGTCGAGCGGGACGATGACCAAGCCTTTCGTATAAATCGGACGCGTGGTGTAGCCAATCGCAGTCTTAAGGTTCGACTCGGCAAGCACCTTGCCCGACTCGGCATCGATCTTAAGCAAACGCTTGTTCACGGCAAGGTAAACGTTACCGTTCACGACAACAGGCTCGCTCGCATTGGGATACGTGGCACCCGAGTAGGCCTTCCAATCGAACGTCCAAGAGCTTGCCAGCGCGCCCGTAGGCGTGGACACGTTCTTGACCACCGCATTGGAATTGCCACTCCAGTCGGCTTTCCAATCGGTCGGACGCGAAGCGCTCGGATCGACTACGACTTCATCGGGATTAGGAACGGTGTCGCCAGGGGCGTAAGCCCAGACGATTTTGTCGCCCGACTTGAGCACGTAATCGCTATCGAGCTGAGGCCCGGGAACACCGTTGACAAAGAACGACCATGCACCCGACAGCTCGGTGCCATCAAGCGGAGAGACAAGACTATGAACGCCCCAATAACCAAATTGGTCGTACATCTTGGACTCAATGCCAATGGCATCGAAGTAGGCAGCGGAGGCGTCCTTGATCGTCGTGCCCTCGACAAACACCTGCGTCGAAGGATCGGTCCAGCGCTGCGCCTTCTCATCCTTCTTACCGATGATCTCCATTGAAACGGAAACCTGGCCGGGCATGGTTCCATCAAAGCCATAGACCCAGGTAACCTTGTCCCCGGCCTTGAGTGTGTAATTGCCCGCGCCGACATTGGCCGCCTGACCGTTAACGAAGAACTGCCAGAATTTCCAAGTGTTTTCGTTAACTTTCTCGCTCGAAAGCGTCACGGTCTTGTTGAACGGTGAAGTCAGCGACTCGAGATACCAGCCATACGTGCCTTTCCCCGTTTTGGCGCCAATGCCAGCCTTTTTAAAGGCCTGCTCGGAAAGATCAGCAGCGGTCGCGCCCTCTTCCACCAAAGCTGTCGTGGGCTGCGCCCATGTCTGCTGAGCACCCGAAGCGTCCTGGCCGATAACGGTGCAGCTAACGGAAATCTGATTGGCGGGCGCGGGGTCACCGTACTTCGAGTAGCACCAGACGACGGAGTCGCCGTCCTTGAGCGTGTAGCCGCCCGCGCCGACCTCGGAGGCGCTGCCGTTGACGAACAGCTGCCAGTACGCGCCGGTCGCCGGGTCGTAGGCGAGCGTGCGGCCGGAGTCGAAGGGCGACGTGATCGAGTTGAGCGCCCAGCCCCAGGAGCCGTTGGGGTCGTAGTCGGCTTTGAGGCCGGCCTGCTTGAAGAGCTGCTCGGAGAGGTCGGCCGCGGTCGAGCCCTCCTTCAGCGTGATCCGCTGCGCGGCGGCCCAGGTCTGCTGGGCGCCCCTGGCGTCGGTGCCGACGACGGAGCACGTGGCGGAGACATCCTGGCTCTCGGCCTTGGCAGGCTGAGCCTTGGCCTCTCCAGCGGCAGAGACAACGGCGGCGTCCTGCTTCGAGGCATCGGACGTCGATGCAGCCGGCGCCTCATTGCCGGCAGCGCCATCGTCCTCAGTCTTGCCGGTAGGGCCCGAAGCTGTCGCGGCGGCATCTTGCTCGGCAGTGCCCCCATTCGCCACCCCGCCGCTCGCATTGAGGTCGGCAGCAGGGCTTGCCGCGGACTCACCAGAGCCGTTCTCGGCAGGCGGTGCCGTCTGAGCCACAGCCTCGGCAATGCCCTCGGCGCCCTCGGCCCACAGCTGAGCCGGCGTGGTGCCAAAGGCCATCGCGAAGGCCAGGAATGCCACCAGGCCGCGCTTGGCTACACCGCGTGCAATCGCGCCACGGCGATGCGAGACGCGCTGGCGCTCGTCCTCAAACATATCCATTTGTCTCCTACTGTCTGTACTTGGAGCGTTGCCTTGAGACTGCCCCACGTCATCGCGCATGTTGCGCTCGAGTTCCCCCATCGGGGTCCCCCTTCCCTCCAGAGCCCTATGCACACCGGCGGCAAAAGCCGCAGCCGCATGCAAGACGGGAGGCGATCCGACTTAACCTTAACGACTCGGGCACGTCGTCCGATCTGCGACGCGAGCATCCCGAGCCAAGAGGAATTACGGTTACTGGTACAGCTGGGGACTTGCACCCCGATTCTCCCAAATGCGCAGGATAACCGCGCATTCGTGCGTCTCCGCACCACCATCTAGGCCATCGATTATTACCGTCAAAATGGTATCACGCAAAAGGGCCTCGCACGCAGGCGAAGCCCAAGGTAAAAGCTATTGTTTGCGATAGGAAAATGCGGTGACGGCCGCAGCCTCTAGTGCTTGCCGCCGTGACTGTTGAGCCAGATATTGCGGCCCAGCATAAGCGCCAGCACCAGCGCGCTCACGTAGCCCATAAAGCCAATGACCGGGATACCAAACACAACCGGCTCGATGCGCGCGTAGTACACCACCGACGAACCGATAAACAGACCGGCGATCACAATTGCCATCGACATGCGGTCGATAATCCCACCTAGCTGTCGCAGCGCCTTATCGCTGCTCATGATCTGCGTGTTTACCTTAAGCTGGCCGCGCGTAAGCATACGCGAAGCCAAGCCCAGATACTCGGCCGCCTCGAGCGAGCCCTTCGCCGCGCGATAACTGCTCGCTGCAAAGTCGCGGCTCATCTCGCGCATGCGCGCATAGGTGCTTTTCTCGTTTTTAATATGCGTCTGGATGATCTGGATCATGTTGACGTTGGGCATGTACTCGGTCAACAGGCCCTCGAGCGTCACCATGCCGCGGGCGAACATCGTCACCACGCTCGGCAGCTCAACGTCATTTTTGCGCGCGAGGTTTAACAGCGAGGTCAAAAACTCGCCGATATCCAGGTCTTTAAGGTCAAGGCCCGCAAAGTCAGCCACGATAAAGTCCAAATCGGACAAAAAGACCGAATGATCGAGCTCAGCCGAGTCACCACGCGTCACGGCGAAGCGCATGAGCGAATCCTTAAGCTTGGGCACGTCACCCTCGGCCACGGCGAAAATCATGTCCTTGACGATACCGCGATCGTGACTCGACATGCGTCCGACCATGCCCAAGTCGATAAAGTAGACGATGCCGTCCTTGAGAATAATGTTTCCCGCATGCGGGTCGGCATGGAAAAAGCCGTCATCGAGCACCTGCGTCGAGTAATCCTCGACAATCGCGGCACCGATCTTTTCCAAGTCATAGCCCTCGGCCACCAAGCGTTCAGGATCGGCGATCGAAATGCCGTCGACGTAATCCATGACCACCACGTGCTCGGTGCACAGGTCCAGATAGGATTTAGGGCACGTCACGCCGTGAACGCTCTTATGGAACTCGTAGAAGTCGTTGAGGTTTTTGGCCTCGGCCAAAAAGTTGGTCTCCTCGCGAAACGAGGTCCACAGTTCCTCGACTACGCCGTGCAGGTCAACGAATTGATCGGTGTTGACGAACTTGGAAACGATACGCACCACCGAGCGGATGATATCGATGTCCTGTGCCATAACCTGCTGCGCACCAGGGCGCTGCACCTTGACGGCCACGTCCTCGCCCGTCACCAGACGAGCGCGGTGCACCTGCGCGAGCGATGCGCTACCAAGCGGATTGGGGTCGATCGCATCGAACATCTCCCCCAGGCGCAGGCCGTATTCTTCTTCCAGACAACTGAGTACGACCTCGTACGGCACCGGCTCCACGTCGGACCGCAGACGACGCAGCTCGTCGCAAAAGCGTTGCGGCAGAATCTCGGACCGGTTAGCCAGAATCTGCCCCATCTTGACGAACATGGGGCCGAGTTCCTCGAGCAGGCGGCGCAAACGAACCGGCGTGAGGTTATCCCACACGCGGTACTTTTTGACCAGGCGAACAATCTGCCCGATGCGCTCGCGGCGACCC
>CABUBY010000067.1 GCA_902489955.1 uncultured Collinsella sp.
GCGCGGCGCCCAGGTCGACCTCGAGCGACAGGCCCGCCTGACGCAGGCGCTCCAGCACGGCAAGGTTTTCGGGCACGGCCAGGAACTGCTTAACGCTCGCCGCAATCTTGGGACCGATGCCCTCGCACTCGGCGATGTCCTCTTCGCTCGCCAAGATAAGTTTGTCAATCGACAGGAATCGTTCGGCGATGACCTCGCCCACGCTCTTGCCCACGTGGCGTATACCCAGGGCAAACAGCACGCGACCGAGCGGCTGACTCTTGGACTTGTTGAGCTCGGCGATGATCTTTTCGGCCGTCTTGAGGCCCACCGGAATGGGATCGCCCTTCTTGACGCCCTTTTTGCTGTTTGAGCTGGCATAGGTGCGCCCCGTGTCCAGCCCGGCGATGTCGTCAACCGTGAGCTGGTAGAAGTCAGCGACGTCGTGAATCAGCCCGGCGGCGATCATCTTGTCGACAATCTCGTCGCCCAGGCCGTCGACGTCCATGCAGCCGCGGCTCACCCAGTGGAGCAGGCGCTCCTTGAGCTGCGCGGGGCAGTCGATGGAGACGCAGCGGTAAGCGACCTCGCCGTCCTCGTGGACCACGGGGCTGCCGCACACGGGGCAGACCTCGGGCATGTGCCAGTCGACCGAATCGGCCGGGCGCTTGTCGAGTACCGGGCCCACGACCTCCGGGATCACGTCACCCGCCTTGTGCACGATGATGGTATCGCCCTCGCGCACGTTTTTTCGGCGGATCTCGTCGATGTTGTGCAGCGTAGCGCGCGCGATGGTGGAGCCGGCGACCGTCACCGGATCGAACTCGGCGACCGGCGTGAGCACGCCGGTGCGGCCCACCTGGATGCGAATTTCGCGCAGGACGGTCTGCTTTTCCTCGGGCGGGAACTTAAAGGCAATGGCCCAGCGCGGCGCGCGGGCGGTAAAGCCCAGGTCGAGCTGCTGCTGAAAGCTATCGACCTTTACGACCACGCCGTCGATGTCGTAATCGAGGTCACCGCGGTGCTCGAGCGCCTGGGCGCAGAACTCGTGGACCTCGGCCGGCGTGGCGCAACGTGCCACGTTGGGGTTGACGCTAAAGCCGGCACTGCGCAGCCAATCGAGGAACTCGCGCTGGCTGTGGACGTGCAGCGGGTCGGTATCGGCGATGGCATAGATAAAGGTGGCCAGGTCGCGGCGCGCCGTGACCTTGGGATCCTTTTGGCGCAGGCTGCCGGCGGCGGCGTTGCGCGGATTGGCGAAGGGGTCGCGGCCCTCGGCATCGGCCTCGTCGTTCAGGCGCACAAAGCTGCCCTTAGGCATGTAGACCTCGCCGCGCACCTCAATGGTGCGCTCGCGGTCGGCGCCCATGTGGACAAGCGCCGGCTCGGACAGGTGCATGGGCACATCCTTGATGGTGCGCACGTTGAGCGACACATCCTCGCCCGTGGTGCCATCGCCACGTGTGGCCGCACGTACGAAGGTGCCGTTTTGGTAGGTAAGGGCCACGCCCAGGCCGTCAATCTTTAGCTCGCAGGTATAGGTAACGCTGCCGGCACCGAGCGCATCCTCGGTGCGCTGGAGCCACGCGTCGAGCTCGTCCAGATCCATGGCATCGTCCATGGAATACATGCGCGCCATGTGCGTGACCGGCATAAACTGCTCGCTCACGTAGCCGCCCACGCGTTGGGTGTAGCTGTCGGGCGTTACCAGATCGGGGTAGGTCGCCTCAATTTCCTGCAGCTCAACGAGCATTTTGTCAAAGGCGGCGTCCGTGATCTCGGGCGCATCGAGCATGTAGTAGCGATAGGCGTGGTAATCGAGCTCGTGGCGCAGCTCGGCCGCACGCGCTGCCGCCTGGGCACGGGCATCGTCCGGTGCGGTGGCTTCCGCGGTCGCGGGTGTTTCGGTATCGATGTCCACGCCGTCACCAAACAGGCTCGATTGCTCCATAGCGGCACTCCTTCGCTCGATTTCAAACGGATACAAGAGTACCACCGGTCGCAATGGGGCCGAATAGCGGTCTCAAACCGCACCGAATCGGCAGCCGCCAGACTGGGGTGGACAGTTAGTTCAGATACGTATAAATCCTAGAGCTGGATTAGACACGAACACCCCTGTTTCAACTAATTTGGGCTCCCTGAGACCATGTAAACGTCCCGCTCGCCCTCCCAAACACCCATTCAAACCCCATCCCAATCAAAAATTGCTCAAAACGCATCCCAAGCTGCCCCAGATTTATACGTATCTGAACTAACTGTCCAGACCATTACGAACCAGGCCTCTTGCCAGCCACAAGTGATCCGTTTTCCTCCGTCCCCAACGGATCAATAAGAAAAGAGGGGCTGTCCCGCGTTGATGGGACAGCCCCTCTGGCTTCGGCATGTGCGAAATGGCTCGTTAGTAACCCTGGCCGTAGCCCTGACCCTGGCCCTGCTGGCCCAGCAGCTCCTCCAGGTACTGGCGCAGCTGCTCGTCGGTAATACCGCCGTTGCCGGTGTCGGTCGAACTGTCGTCCTGCTGCTGGTTCTGCAGCTCCTCATCGGAGCCCAGCTCGACGGTGACCTTCTTCTCTTCCTTGCCGCGCATGAGCGTGATCTCGACCTTCTCGCCCACCTCGTGGCTGCGCAGCGCGATGATCAGGCCATCGGCGCTCGTAATCTCGTCGTCGCCCAGCTTGGTAATGACATCGCCCTCCTGAATGCCGGCCTTGGCGGCAGGACCATCCTCAACGACGCTCGCCACATACGCGCCGCTATCGGTGCTCAGCTTGTTGGTGCGGGCGTTAAGCGCATTGACGCTCGAAAGCGTAGCTCCCATGTACGGATGCACCGGCGTCTTGCCGTCGATGATCTGGTCGGCAATGATCTTGGCGTAATTGACCGGAATGGCAAAGCCAACACCCGAGCTGGAGCCCGAGTAGCTCTCGATGAGCGAGTTGATGCCCACCAGCTCACCGTTGTCGTTGACGAGCGCGCCGCCGGAGTTGCCCGGGTTGATGGCGGCATCGGTCTGAATCATGTTGGCGTAGATAGTGTTACCGCTGGTAGAGCTCATGGCCGTGGAGCGATACAGCGCCGACACAATGCCCGTGGAGACAGACTGCTCGTTGCCGAACGGCGAGCCGATCGCCATAACCCACTCGCCAACGTTGAGCTTGGAGGAGTCGCCAATTTCGATCGGCGTAAGCTTGGAGGCGTCGGCGTCCTTGAGCTTGATGACGGCCAAGTCGCTCGAGGCGTCGTTGCCCACGAACTCGGCCTCGTAGGTGGTGCCGTCGTCCATGGTCACCACGTACTGGTCATAGCCATCGACCACGTGGTTGTTGGTGAGGATGTGGCCCTCGGTATCGAGCACCACGCCCGAACCGACACTGCCCGAGCTGTCCGACTCGTCGGCAGACTGCGAAAGCGAGCCATTCTGGCTGCCGCTCGAAGTGGCGGTAATGGAAACCACGGAGGGCAGGGCCTTGGCAGAAACGGCCTCGGCCAGCGTGGTGTCCTCGGAGTCGATCGTGATCTTTTGCGTCGACGAACCCGAAGCACCCGCCGTCACGGCATTCTTGCCGCCACCGATATTGAGCGTACCGCTCATAATGAGCGCGATGACCAGTAGGGCGCCGCAGGCGCAGCCGGCGAGTGCCGTAATAAAGATCGGCAGCTTTTTGGTCTTGGTCTTGACCACTGTGTGCTTGTTTACAACCTGCTGGCTGCCCAGCGGCTTGCCGGTCTGCGTGTCGTAGGCCTGCACGTAGGGAATGTTGCTGCCGGCAGGCGTCGACTCCACCTGCACGCGCGGCTGTTGCTGAGTCTCACCGGCATTGCCAACATCCTGGGGACGCTGGGAATCGTTCTCGCTCATAGCTGCGATCCTTTCGTCAAATAATCAAAGGCCCGCCAAACATGTGGCGGGCCATCATTGTTCACGTTGAGTTGTACCCCAATATGCGGGCGTACGTGTACGAGAACGCAATCTTTTAGGAAGGCTTAAGTTCTGTTGCAGATTCGAGAGGAACCCGCACCTGCGTCAAAACCACCACAAAGGTGCCTGTCCCCTTTGTGGTGGAAATCTAGTCCTTAAACAGATAGCCCACGCCGCGGACGGTGGTGATGTGCGCCGCGATCTGCGGGCCCACCTTGGAGCGGATGCGTCGGATGTGCACGTCGACGGTGCGGCTGTAGGCGCGATTGGGATGCGTCGCCAAAAAGCTCAGCAGCGAGTACTCCATCAGCGTCAGGTCGATGGGCTCGTTATCGAGTGTCACCTGGTAGGTAGCCAGATTAATCTCGAGGTTATCGATGTTGAGCACATCGTCGGCGGTGACGGTCTCCTCCTCGCCCATCAGGCGCTGCGCGCGAGCCTTGAGCTCGTTTGGCGTCGCCGTGGGGCACACAAAGTCGGCATGCGCGTGATTCGGCAGGCGCAGGGTACCGAGCGCCTCGTCGTCGACGATCACCAGCATGGGGACACCGCCGCGATCGTCAAGCCACTTGGCAATCTGATCGATGCGGTCGCTGCGGATGCCATCGGAATCGAGGATCAGCAGGTCAAAGTCATGCGCCGCAGTCGGCGAATCGGGGGTTGCCAGGCTCACCTCGACACCCAGGGTGGTCGTCAAGCTGCGGGCAAACTCGTGGAAGCGCGTCGTGCGCGCCATGAACAGGGCACTCTTATCGGACATATCGGCCTCCAAAGAAATGAGCTCAATCGTACTGAAACAAGCCAGCGCGATTAGGAGTTCGCCAGGTAGTGCTTAATCTCCCACTCGGTGATCGTAGACTCAAACTTATGCCACTCGTCGCGCTTCTTTTTGAGGAAGAAGCTGTGGATGTGCTCGCCGAGAGCATCCTTCATAAACTGCGACTCCTCAAACACGTCGAGCGCCTCTTTGAGCGAGCGCGGCAGCGGCGCGTAGCCGGCCTCGACCATCTGACGGTCGGTAAGCTTGAGCGTCTCGGCCGTGGCCTCGGGCGGGAGCTCCAGCTTGCGCTCGATGCCGTCCAGACCAGCCGCCAGCGTGACGGCGTTGACCAGGTACGGGTTGGCCATGGGATCGGGACTGCGCAGCTCGATACGCGTAGACAGCTGCTTGCCGGGCTTGTAGACCGGGATGCGGACCATGCTCGCGCGGTTGCGCAGACCCCACGTGGCGTACTGCGGCACGGAGTCGCCGCCCGTGGTGATGCGCTTGTACGAGTTGACCGTGGGGTTGGTGATGGCGCTGATCTCGCGCGCGTGTGCCAGAATGCCGGCCATGTAGTGCTTGGCGATATCGGAGAGATGGTACTTCTCGTCGTCCTCGCCCCAAAAGACGTTGTTGCCGTCGTGGTCGAACAGCGACTGGCACAGGAACATGGCGCTGCCATCCTCGCCCGCCAACGGCTTGGGCATAAAAGAGGCGTGGCAACCGCTCTCGTAAGCCTGCTGCTTAATGATGAGTTTGGCCGTGGTGATGGCATCGGACATGCTTAGGGCCTCGGCATGGCGCAGGCTCATGCCGTGCTGCGAGCGGCCGGCGGCGTGGAAGGTGTACTCCACGGGCACGGACATCTTCTCGAGCGTGAGGACCGTGTTGCGGCGCAGGTCGCGGGCGGCGTCACTCACCGAAAGATCGAAGTAGCCCACGTTGTCGAGCGGCTCGGGGGTGTGCTCGTCGGGGAAATAGTAATACTCCAGCTCGGCGCCCACGTTGAGCAGATAGCCAGCCTTCTCGGCCTTGCGGAACATGCGGCGCAGGGCATCACGCGGGTCGCCGGCAAACGGCTTGCGATCGGGAGTGCACACGTCGCAGAACACGCGGGCTACGCCGTTGTGGCTCGGGCGCCACGGCAGGATCTGGAAGGTCGAAGCATCGGGGAATGCGAGCATGTCGGCTTCCTCGGGCGTGGCAAAGCCCTCGATGGCGGAGCCGTCAAAGCCAATACCCTCCTCAAAAGCGACCTCAAGGTCCTCGGGGCTAATGGCAAAGTTCTTGAGGCGGCCGAGAATGTCGACAAACCACAGACGCACAAAGCGGATGTCACGCTGCTCTACGGAGCGGAGTACGTAATCGATGTTCTGCTGGTTCATGTCGCTCCCCTTTCTTTCGGGCGGGTTTCGACTGGTCTATATCGCAGATACTATCGCAGAAAAATGTTTCCGCAGGGTTAAAGCGTATCAAGCGCTCAAAAAACGTGCGCGAACAGGCAGTTGCGAACGAGCGGCTAGCGTTCAGATTCGGAGACAATTTGTCTACAGGCTCGTTCCAGCGTAGGGAACTCCATCGTCACTGCATCCCAAACAACCGAGCGGTCGACATTGCCGTAATCATGCGCAAGATAATTTCTCATGCCGATAATTCCACGCCATTCGATTTCGGGATGAAGCCGCTGCGAGCGTTCCGACAACTTGCCCGCTTCTTCCGTTACCCTAAGCGCACACATCAAAAGGGAGTCCGCCAACGCCCTCGTCCGCACGTCATTCGCATGCAGAAACTGATCCTCGGTGATATCAAAAACCTTGATGCGCTCGTTCGTTTCAGAGATGGCCTCCAAAACCTCTTGGGCGCGGAGGCAGTCTGACTTACGCGCGATCATAAAGGATCACTCCTTCGCGCTCGATCGCCGCGGCAAGATCGTCATCAAGACAGTCACTCGAGACGAGGTCGACCTGCCTCCCGGTTTCTTTGCGCACCGCCTCACCAAATGCCGACAGCGCGAAAAGACCAAAGCCCTGCTCGCGATCGACTTCGAGACGCAAGTCAATATCACTATCGGCATGCGCCTCGTCACGGGCATACGAACCAAAAAGAATCACGGTTTTGATGGCGGGAATCGAGCTGGCCGCCTCGCGGACGGCGGACTCAATCTGGGCAGCATCCAAAATGCCCGTCGCGGCGCTTTCGCTCGCAGAGCTTTTACCAAGTGAAGGAACAAACGGCAGAGAGCGCTCGCGCAGCATCTGCCTCATAAACATATTGACCGCAACAGACGAAGTCATGCCAAGCTCTTCGCACAGCTCGGCAAATGAGTCTTTAATTGACGAGTCCACTCGCACACTCAGCACAGACGCAGCCATGGATACCTCCTGTATGACATTGTCTATATATTATCACACAGACTAGCGCGAGGTCGATGCGCGGTGTTCGATATGACCGGGAACCTCGATGCGCTTGGGGGCGAGCTTTGCGGCCTCGCCCACGGTGGTGGTAACAACGTCGATGCGCTCGGAAAGGCGCTCGACTACGCGCTCGGCAATGGTGAGGGTGTCCTGCGCGGCCGTGGTCACGCCACCAAAGAGCACATGGTTCCAGGGGTAGTCGTCAAACGTCGCGATCTTGAGCCCCGCCGGCAGCGAGGGTCCCAGCTGCGCTAGCGCCTCGGTCAGACGCAGGAAAACCAAGCCGTTGACAGCAATGAGGCCGAGCTTTTTACCTGCATAGCCGCGGATGGTCTCGTCCAGGCGGCCGACGCCCGTGGCGCCCCCGTCGGCCAGGGTGACGACCTCGCCGGCAAGGCCGCGGTGCAAAAGCTCGTCGGTAAAGGCCTCGGCGCGCTTGCGACGCACGGGGCTGTCGTCGCTTGCCTCGGTGAGCAGGCACAGGCGCTCGCTGCCAGCGGCGGTCAAGGCGTCTACCAGGCCGGCGACCAGCTCACGGTTGTTAGATGTCACCAGATCGACACCGCCGTCGGCAACGTCGCGGTCGAGCAGCACAACGGGCAGGCGCCCCGCGGCCGCGGCGATCGCCTTGTCGTTGCCTCCGCAGGTGTTGACGACCAGGCCGTCCACGTCAGCATCGATAAGTCTGGCGAGCGACTCGGCCTCCTTAGCGGGGTCGTTACCGCTAATGGCCGTCATGAGCGAGCAGCCGCGCGCGGCGGCGCTGGCGGAAAGTCCTTCAAGCATGGCACTCGAGAACGGGTTGGCGATGTCGGCCAGGATCACACCGATGAGGTTGGTACGCGAGCTGCGCAGATTGCGCGCGGCAGCACGTGGGCGATAGCCGGTGCGCTCGATGACCTCGGCGATGCGGGCGCGGGTCTCCTCGGTCATTTGCCCGGGACGGTTGTTGAGATAGCGCGAGACCGTGGCCGGGCTCACGCCCGCCTCGGCGGCAATGTCCTTGATTCTCATCTGCGCCATGGCGCACCCCGTTTCCCAATTGTCAGCAGTCTGAGCCATTTTAGGCATTTTTTTAAAAATCTCGCTTGCAAAACGCTGTAGGTGAGTATACTACAACTCGAAACGAAACCGATTTCGTAAACCGATTTCGGCAAGCGTTGGCACGCAGGTGCAAAGACGCACCCTACCGTCTTGGCACCTGCGTGCCAACGCCATATCAAAGGTGTACGCACGAGTAAAAGGAGCTGCGCGACCATGGGTAAAACGGTTCTTACCTTCGGCGAGATCATGATGAGGCTCTCGCCCAAAGACCATCTGCGCATTGAGCAGGCAACCGAATTTGACGTCCGCTATGGCGGCGCCGAGGCCAACACCGCTCTTTCCCTCGCCTACCAGGGCGACAAGGCAGCTTACGTCTCCGTTGTCCCGGCCAACCGTCTGGGCGAGTGCGCCCTGCGTTCGCTGAAGGTCTACGACGTCGACACCACACGCGTCGTGCGTCAGGGCGACCGCCTTGGCTCCTATGTGTTTGAGGTCGGTGCCTCGCAGCGCGACAACGGCTGTGTCTACGACCGTAAGTTCTCTGCCATCAACATGGCCAAGCGCGACGTCTTTGACTGGAACGAGATCCTCAAGGGCATCGATGTCTTCTACTTTTCCGGCGTGACGCCCGCCGTCTCCGATGAGATGGCCGCCGCCTGCAAGGATGCGCTCACCGCCTGCCGCGCCAAGGGCATCACCACCGTGTGCGACGTGAACTATCGCGGCAAGATGTGGTCGCCCGAGAAGTCGCAGGACACCATGAAGGAACTCCTGCCGCTCGTCGACATTTGCATCGCCAACGACGAGGATGCGCCTGCCGGCCTCGGCATGACCTGCGTCTCTGGTTCCCTTGCCCATGGCATCGAGGAGCGCGACACCTACGTCGAGATGGCCCGCCAGATTTGTGCCGAATACGGCTGCAAAAAGGTCGCCTCGGTCGTCCGCAACATCTCCTGCGTTGAGCGCTCCATCTGGATGGGCATGCTCTTTGACGCCGAGAGCGGCGAGCACTGG
>CABUBY010000068.1 GCA_902489955.1 uncultured Collinsella sp.
TCCGCTCGATGACCTGCGCACTCTGCGTAAGCCGATACATGTGATGTGTCGCGGTGATCTGGTACGTAAGCTCAAGGTGAAGCGTATTCCCGAGGTGGACGCCGAGCTCGACGCGATTATGGCCATGCCTGCCGAAGCGCTGGCTGAGGAGCTGGCCCGCGACGGTGTGGCGTAGATGTGACAAAGGTGCAGCTCCGTTGCCGCATACAAAAAGCCGAGGTCTCAACACGAGGCCTCGGCTTTTTTATCGAACAAATACTTAAGATTTGGGACAAACAAACCTGATTAATTTGTCCCGCGTGCGGGTGCTAGGAGCGGGTTTCCATCTTGGCGTGGCACTTGGGACAGGTGACGCGGATCTTGCCCTTGCCCTTGGGGACGGAGAGCATCTGGCCGCAGTTGGGGCACTTGAGGTATGCCGTGGTCTTGCGACCCTTCCACATCTTCTTGGCCGTGCGCTTGGCACGCTCAAAGTCTTCCTTGCTGGTGCCGGCTGCGCGTGAGGTGCTGGCCGCTGCAGTTCCACCGCCCAAGCTGGCGACGAACTTGCCCAAGCCGGGGACGTTCGCGGTCGCGGCGACAAAGGCCTCGTTCTCCTTGCGACGTGCATCGATATTTTTGGACAGGCCGCGCAGCACGCCAATCACGATGACGGCGATGGCGATCCAGCTGAGCCACTGGATGCGGGCTATCGATCCGATCATCGCGATGACAATGCCGGCAAAACCCATCACGATGGTGAGTTCGTCGGCACCATTGCGACCCTTCATAAAGTCATTCATGCAAATTGCCTTTCATTCGATATTCCGCACGCCTTTATACCCGATTTAGAGCAAGGGGGACAGGTTAATCTGCACCAATGTGGTGCAAACATACCTGTCCCCGGAATACCAAGACGGTGCAAAGAAGTCTGTCCCCAATGCCCCAATTACTTGGAGAGCTTGTCGACGACGCGTTCGATTTCGGCGAGCTTGGCGGCTTTGAGGTCTTCGTCGCCCGATTCGATTGCCGAAGTCACGCAGCCCTCGATATGCGCCTTGAGCACGTCGGCGTTAATGCGCGCGAGGAGCGCCTGTGTTGCCATGAGCTGCGTGGAGATGTCGACGCAGTAACGGTCCTCCTCGACCATTCGCAGGATGCCGTCGATCTGTCCGCGTGCCGTCTTGAGCATACGGGTCACCGATTTATGGTCTGCCATCATGGCGGGTCCTCGTTTCTGGTCGGGGTGCGCGTGGGTCGTTACGCGGCGGTTACGGACAGGGCGTGGAACTTCTCGCCGGCGCCCTCGACGGCGGCGGCGAGCTGCTCGGCGGTCACGGTGTCGGCGCACTCCACCTGGACGGTCTGGGTCTCGTGATCGGCGTCGGCGTCGGTTACGCCGGCCACGTTGAGCAACGCCGTCTCGACGGTGGCGTCGCAGTGGCCGCACATGAGGCCGGAAGTCTTGATTGTGTATCGCATGGGTGTACTCCTTATCGATTGAGATTATCTGACAGTTTAGTCGTGAACAGCGTCATCTTAAAGGTGCGCTGAGGTGCCCGAGATTGCCCCGAAAGAGGAGCGAAGCGTACTTGGGTACGCGAGCAACGGTTTGAGGGGCAAGGTCGGGTGCATCAGTGCGCCGTCTTGGGCTTAAAGGATTTTAGGCGCAGAGCATTGCTTACGACGCACACGCTCGACAGGCTCATGGCCGCGGCGCCGAACATCGGCGAGAGCTGCCAACCGGTGAGGGGGAAGAACACGCCCGCCGCCAGCGGAATGCCGATGCCGTTGTAGAACAGCGCCCAGAACAGGTCCTGCTTGATGTTGCGGATTGTGGCACGTGACAGCTCGATGGCACGGGCGACGTCCATGAGATCGCTGCGCATGAGTACCACGTCGGCGCCCTCCTTGGCGATGTCGGCGCCGGTGCCGATAGCAAGGCCCACGTCGGCGCGCGCCAGGGCGGGGGAGTCGTTGATGCCGTCGCCCACCATGGCGACCTTGCCGCCCGCATCCTGCAGTTCGCGCACGTGGCGCTCCTTGTCGGCGGGGAGGACGTCGGCGATGACCTGCGCACGGTCGAGGCCCACGCGGCGGGCGATGGCCTCGGCCGTCACGCGGTTGTCGCCGGTGAGCATGCGCACGTCGACGCCGAGCTTGCGGAGCGCGGCGATGGCCTCGGCACTCGTTTCTTTGACCTCGTCAGCCACGGCGATGGTGCCGGCAAGCTCGCCGTTCCTGGCAAAGAACAGCGGCGTCTTGCCTTCGGCGGCATATTGCTCGGCAAGACCCGCGGGCACGGTAACGCCCAACTCGTCCATCAGGCGCACGTTGCCGGCTGCGATGACATTCTGCCCCTCGCGTGCCGTAACGCCTCGTCCGGGCACGGCGGCAAAGTCCTCGACCATGCGCGCGACAATTCCGCGCGCTTCGCACTCGGCCATAATCGCCTCGGCCAGCGGGTGCTCGCTCGAGCGCTCCAGCGCGGCGGCCAGCTTGAGCAGCGCCTTTTCGCTCATGGCGGGCGAGCCGTCAGCGCGCGTGGCTACCACGATATCGGTCACGGCAGGCTTGCCGCGGGTGACGGTGCCAGTCTTGTCGAGCACCACGGTGCCCACGCTGCGTAGATTCTCCAGCGCCTCGGCGCTCTTGAACAGAATGCCCATCTCGGCGCCCTTGCCGGTGCCGACCATAATGGCGACGGGTGTGGCCAGACCCAGCGCGCACGGGCAGCTGATCACCAGCACGGCGACGGCGGAGGTGAGCGCTTCGTTGACGCTTCCGGTCAAAACCATCCATGCCACAAAAGTTACGGCAGAGATTGCGAACACCACGGGCACGAACACGCCGGCGACCTTGTCGGCCATGCGGGCGATGGGCGCCTTGGTGGCGTTGGCGTCCTCGACGAGCTGGATAATCTTGGCGAGCGACGTGTCGGCGCCCACACGCGTGGCGCGGAAGGTAAACGAGCCCGTGCGGTTGACCGTGGCCGCGTTGACGGTGTTGCCGGCGGTCTTCTCCACGGGAATGGATTCGCCGGTGAGCGCGCTCTCGTCCACGGCCGAGCTGCCCTCGAGCACCACGCCATCGACGGGGATGGACTCGCCGGGACGCACGCGCAGGACCTGGCCGGGCAGAATGGCATCGACGTTGACGGTGGTCTCGCTGCCGTCCTCTGCCACGACGGTCGCGGTCTTGGGTGCCAAGTCGATGAGCGCCTCGATAGCGCCGCCGGTTTTGGATTTGCTGCGTGTCTCGAGGTATTTGCCCACGGTGACCAGCGACAGGATGGTGCCGGCGCTCTCAAAATACAGGTTGTCCATGCTCGTCATCATGGCCTCGTGCACCTGACCTGCGGCTAGCTGGTCGGCCATGATAAACATGGCGTAGAGCGACCAGGCGATGGAGGCGGTGGCGCCGACGGCGATGAGGGCGTCCATGGTGGGCGCGCCGTGCGCGAGCGATTTAAACCCGTTGATAAAGTATGCGTCGTTGACGTAGACGATGGGGGTGAGCAGGACGAGCTCGGTGAGCGCGAGCGTCATGCTGTGGGTGTGGTCGGTGAAGACGCCGGGCAGTGGCCAGCCGAGCATATGCCCCATGCCTATGTAGAACAGCGGGATGAGGAAGATGATCGAGATGATGAGGCGGGTGCGCATGGCGGAGGCGGCGGCCTCCAGCTTTTTGGTGGGCGACTCCATATGGGCGGCGCCGGACCTGGCTTGCGCGCTGCCGCTTTGGGCGGCGTCGGTGCCCGTGCTGACGGGCGAGGCCGAGTAGCCAGCGCGATCGACAGCGCTGCAGATGTCGTCGGGGGTGACCTGCGCGGGGTCATAGTCCACCAGCATGGAACCGGCGAGCAGATTGACCGCGACGCTCTCGACGCCGTCGAGCTTGCTCACGGCGCGGTCTACGTGCGCCTGGCAGGCGGCGCACGTCATGCCGCCCACATCGAACTTATCTTGAGCCATGGCTTCTCCTTTCTGTGACGTAGTGTCGGAAATGTTAACCATCCGATACTATACACCCATACCCCCTGGGGGTGTCCAGTACAGAAATAATATATGAGATTTCGTTACAGATGAGGATGGATGGTTGACCGATGGACCGTCCCAACCAATCATCTCAATCTTTAACAACTAGACCCGTTTTTGTCGAGTAACTGTTACAGATCTAGACATTACATCGAGTCACAACTTAACGTCTCGATCTGTAACATCTGGGGACCGTTTTGCCTGCTAGATGTTACAGATCGAGACAGAGCGTCTGCGGTCAACTCAAATGTCTTGATCTGTAACATCTAGAGAGGTTTTTGACCCCTTACTGTTACAGATTGAGATGTTGTCTCGCGGGGTTGGGGTTTGTCTCGTTCTGTAACATCTAGACCTGTATCTGCCGAGCTAGTGTTACAGATCAAGACAATTGACGGGGAGGGGTCCCGTCACGGCAAGACGCCCGTTCCCTAGATACAGAATCCGGGGATCACGCAGGTTCGTTTGTTTGGCTTGTCCGCAGGCGTTGCGTACGTAAAGGCGTCGCCGTCGTGGCCCACACGGTTTATGTAGAGCGTGCCTTCGGTCTCCGATGAGTCGGGGCTCACCGTGCGCTCCCACCAGCAGGTGTCCTTGCCCTTCCACTGGCGGACCATCGTCTCGTTCGTGGAATACGGGCTCACCTTGAGCTCGCGGAAGAGCTGGTACTCCTTGCCCTCGCCGTTGTAGATGTCGGCCAGGTAGTGAAAGCCCTCGGCAAATGACTCGGGCGGCTGCACTCCGCACAGCTCGACCATGGCGGGCAGCCAAAGGGTTGCGGGCAACTCGCTCAGACACGATGCGCTTCTGGCAGCGCCAACGTTATTCGAGATCTTTTTGACAGATTTAATGAGTGCGCGCAACTCGTTGGGCAGCAGCTTAAGGCCGTCGCCGTCGAGCCATTCCCGCAGCTCGCAATCTGCCCAGCCGGCGCTCAACGGTTGGGCCGTGGCATCGCGCTCGGCAATGCCGGCATCGAACATAAACGTCAGTCCGGCCTTGCCCGTCCCGTCTAGAAGCTCGTCGTGGCGGATGCCCACAAGCTGCGCGCCGACCTGCAGCCCGTTGGTGAGCGTGACACGCTTGGTACATGGATAGGGAATATGCCCGTTGTTATCGAGCAGATGGTAGCGCTTGGCAATCTCGCGCGCCTCGCTACGGGTCTCGGCGGCCTTAATCTTGAGCGAAATCTCCTGTAGCTGATCCCAGGTGTAGTCGTCAAGCGAACCGCGAATGCCGTCCAGGTAGTCGGGGATGCCAAAGCCATGGGTTGCCGCCCCGATAACGCCGAGCCCCGCAACGGCTGCGACAACGCCACCGATAATAAACCGGCGGCGGGTCATGGCATCGTGCCGGGCCTGCTCCAGAATCTCTCGCGCGCGCTCGCCGGCGACGTCGACCTTAAGGTGCGTACCGGAGTCGATGTCAATTGCGGTGTCACTGCCCGCGCCCTCGCGGCCCTCGGATTCGGCATCGGTGAGGTATGCCGAGAGCACCTCGAGCATCTGCTGTTCGGTGGGACGATCACGCTGCTCGACTGAGATGCCTTTCATGATGATTTGGACGAGCGCCTCGTCGTCACTGCATCGCGGCTCGAGCGGCGCCGGCTTGGTCTTGGTCTTTATGAGGTAGAACGAACCGGTTGCCGCGGCACCCGTCGACTCCACATCGAACGGTTTGCGACCGCTGTAGAGCTGGTACAGAATGCTCGAAAGCGCGTAGACATCGATTGCGGGCGAGCGGCGAAGGGCCGCGATGCCTTCGATATCCTGCGTGAGCATCTCGGGCGCGGCGTATGCGGGCGTGGCAAAGCGCCAGATGTCGGCGCGCCGGGTGATCGTGTCATCGCCGAGGGCCATGGTCGCGGAGCCCATGTCGATGAGGCAGGGGTCAAAGGAGCAATCGACGATCTGCTGCTCGAGCGTTCGACTGGTGGTACGGAACATGATATTGGCGGGCGACAGGTCGCGATGGACGACCGGATTTACGAGTCCCTGGGTCATCAGGAGTGCGCGAAGCACGGCGTTTCCAACGGCGGCGACCATCTGGGTGGTCAGCCCGCCCGAGGCGTCGTGCGGAAGCAAGGGCAGCGCCTGCTTGAGCGAGGTGCCCTCGACCCACTCCATGAGGATGAGCGGGTCATCCTCGCACGATCCGTAGCCATAGACGCGCGGAAATCCGCGCAGATGCGAGACGGTACACAGATGACGATACTCCTCGAACAGCGCGGCGGTGTTGGCCAGGTGAGCGGCCGATTGCTCGGCGGAGCGGTCGGGGGCTTGGCCGGAAAGGATGGCGTTGTCCTTGAGTAGCTTGACGGCAAAGACCTCGCCGCTCGTGTTGGTCGCGCGCAGCACGTGCCCGATGTTGCCGTTGTTGCGGTGGGCCGTCTGGAGAATAAGCGTCATAAACCGACGCTTGGCGTCGTCCTCGGCGCTGGGGTCGACCGCCACGGCGGTATCGAACGTATCGAGACGGATGAGTTTGTCGCCATAGGCGCTATCGGTAGTATCCATGGCGTTCCTTTGTCTGGCATGGGTTGCCGCGCGTACACGTGAGCAGTGCGGATATCGGTAAAGTACCATGATAGCCGCACTGCTCACGTGTACCGCTGAGTATTGTCGTTTACGACGCAGAAGGTAGAAGACGAAAGACGGACGGCGACCGTCTTCCGATCGCTGTCCGTGCTAGTCCACAATGACAAGGAATGTCGTGTAGAGACCCAGATGGAGCCTGTCGCTGTTGGCGATTTCTACGGGGGGATAGACTTTGCCGGGCTCGCGTTGGTCGCGCGGCGGCTCAATCACAATATCGCCGTCGCCCGCGCCCGATTCGAGCACTGTGCCGTTGGTCGATCCAAGGCCCTGGGCGTACCAGTGCTCACCCTCGAGCCAAATACGAAGATGCTCGCGCGAGGCGTCGGCGCCTACATCGGTGATGCTGGGCGAGGTTTTGGGCAAAGAACCAATCACGGTGCCGCGCGGATCGCGTGTGAGGGGATGGATTTGCATGTCGGCGCAGTTGTCGGCATGGGTTCTGAGCAGACCGAGGTTGGGAGCGACGGTGTGCGGCTGCTCCAGGCTGCTCATAAAGCCACGTCCGACGGTAGTTTCGGTGGTGCCAAAGTGCCCGCCCGTCTTGCTGTCGCAAAAGCGCTCGACGGTGGCCACGCCCTGAACGGGATCGGCGAGCGCCCCCGTTGCTACAAAGAGCATCAAGAAGAGCGTGCTTTTTTCGCGCACGGCATTGCCGTCAAAGTTGTCGATGCGATTGAGGGCATTTGCATATAGGCGGCTGTCCAGCTTGTAGCTGGCGAGAGCCGACATCATTTCGTTGGCGGCCGGACCGCGATAGTGCTCGGCGATTGCCTGATAGGCGGACTCGCCGCCGCCGAGCTTGCTGCAGATTGCCGCGGAAAGGTTGAGCGTGGTGACGGTAAAGTCGCTGTAGATGGCGGGCGCGCACTGGTCAGGCTTGCGATGGACGATGTAACGGGTGAGATACGAGCGGTTGGAAGAGCATTTCTCGAGCAGGGTACTGCCGAGATAAGAGTTTCCATTGATGAGCATTCGGGCGATCTCGAGATGTTTAAGACCGCCGAACGAGCGAATATCGTTATAGAGGACCGAACAAGGCGTCTCTGCTGCCACGGATACCTCCTTTGATTGCTTCCTAGCCAATATGGCGATAGGAATTAATGGCCCCGGTGGGCGACGTATTAAATGGCTGCGCAATATATAGCGTAACCAAAGCAACATTATAGGCCACATGTTCGAAATTGCAGGAAGACCGAGAGATTTGGTTTGGACTGAACGGAAATCCCCCTCTGTCTTGATCTGTAACATTTGGACCCGGTTTTGCCCTGCATCTGTTACAGATTGAGACAAACGGACCAGGCCCACTCCGTCCGCCTCGTCATCTGTGGTTTACGTGGGGGCATGCGAAGCACGGGTATACTAACCCGCGGCGAATCTGCTCCATCGCTTAGAGCTGCTGCGTCTGGACGGCGCGTGATAGGGCTGCCAAAGCGATCGCCAGCGTGCTGAGCAACGTCCTCTCTGTGCGCACCCGTTTTTGTATGTATTAGCGCACTACCAAGCACGCCCGCGCGGCCGCATGCCGTGCCCATTGCGCGTGCAGATAAGGAACAACAACATATGCGTAATTCTGTGTCCGACGTCACCGACGCCGAGATCCTGGACGAGGCCCGCGAGGCCATGACCCAGGCTGCCTTCGATGCCGCCGATGAGGCAAATGCTGCCCAAGCCGTCGAGTCCGCTACCGAGAGCCTGCCCGCCTTTGACGAGCTGGGCCTCTCCGACGAGATGCTTCGTGCTATCGAGAACCTGGGCTACACGGCGCCCACGCCCGTGCAGGCCGGCTCCATCCCCGTGGTGCTCGAGGGCCGCGACTTGCTTGCCGCCGCTCAGACCGGCACCGGCAAGACGGCCGCCTTTTTGCTGCCGACCATGAACAATCTGGAGCACATTGCTCCGCCCAAACCCGTGCGTGAGCGCGGCGGCCGCAACCGCCGTCGCGGTGCCAAGAAGCCCGAGGGCAACGGCCGTGGCCCCGTGATGCTCGTCATCACCCCTACGCGCGAGCTTGCCCAGCAGATCGACGAGGTCGCGAGCAAAATCGCCGACGTCACCGGCCATGTTGCCGTGACCGTCGTGGGCGGCGTGAGCTACAAGCCCCAGACCGCTGCCCTCAAGTACGGTTGCGACATCCTGGTCGCCACGCCGGGCCGTCTGGTCGATCTGATCGAGCAGGGTGCCTGCCACCTGGACGAGGTCAAGGTGCTGGTGCTCGACGAGGCCGATCGCATGCTCGACATGGGCTTTTTGCCCGCCGTCCGCCGCATTGTGCGCGAGACGCCGGCCGAGCGCCAGACGCTGCTGTTCTCGGCGACGCTCGACGAGGAG
>CABUBY010000069.1 GCA_902489955.1 uncultured Collinsella sp.
TCACGACGGAGGCCACATTAAGTGGCCTCCTGTTCGTGCGGAACTCGCGATAAACCTAAGCCGGTGTCCCCGCTCTCCCGGGGCCTGTGGTTACTTGGTTGTTGCATGCGGCTCGCTTTTCGGAACAGGGCTGATAATTCTAGATGCAAGGCGCTCTTGGTCGTTATGGGCCTGGGGCGTCTGTCTTATATAGGTAGATTCCTTGCGGGTTCGAATCCCTCCGCTTGCCCACAAGAAAGCGCTCCAGGTTCATAAGGGCCTGGAGCGCTGTGTTCTTAAGGGCTGGGACGGAGGGATTCGAACCCCCAACAGCCGGCACCAAAAACCGGAGTTCTACCGTTGAACTACGTCCCAATGTGTGGTGTTGCCCAAAAGCAACTCGTTTAGTTTACCTAATCTGCGAGGGCATCGCAAACGCCATCGAGCAGGCGTACGGCGAGTGTCTGCGCGTCGCTGGCCGTGAAGGTGCCGTTGTAGCGCGTCATGCCCGTGAGCTCAATGCGAATGCGTGCCGGCTTCTGCTGCGCGGCGACATTGGCAGTGCGGATGCGCTGGGCTAGGTTGTGGCACTCGGCGAGGGCAATCGTGGCGCGCGGTGCGGCGTCGGCGGGCAGCTCGTCGCTTGCAATCTCGAGCACCAGGTCAACGTCGGTTGGGACCTCGGAGTCGCAGAGCATCATGCCGCTGTTGTCGGTCGTTGCCGTGGCGATATTCCACATGCGCGACGCAACACTGCGTGCGATGGGGTCCTCGCCGATAACGGCAATCTGGAAGCGCTCGAGCACGTTGGCGGCGCGAGCAAAACCGATGCGGGACTCGGCTTCGGTGACCGAGGGCTTGCCCTCCCACACATGGTGCAGGCGGTTGATGTAGGCGTAGGTGTCCTGGAAGGCCATGCCGTCGGCAAACAGGCCGACATTTTCCTGGAACTGCTGCAGGGCGGCCTCGGTATGCGGGCCAAAGTAGCCGTCGTCTTCGCCACAGGCAAAGCCCAAAACGTTGAGAGCGCGCTGCAGGGCCTGTACATCGGCGCCATGGAAATTGGGCATGCGCAGATAGAGGGTGCGGTCGCCCAGCTTATACGAAGCGTCTACAAGGGCGCTCCAACAGGGGATATCGACGGCATGACCGGCAGCAAGGCCGCTGTCGAGCCTGAAGGTGCTGACGGCCTGCTCAGTGGTGGCTCCAAAGTACTTGTCGGTGACTTCGGCGGCATCAATCGTGTAGCCGAGCTGCAGGAGACGAGACTGCACGTCCTCGACGGCTGCTCCTTGCATGCCCGTTGTAATAGGTTCCATGAACGAACCCCTTTCGGCGTACCATTCGTACTATTTGAGCGTCTGTCGGATAGACAACGCAAAGGGATGCATAAACATGCACTCAACAGTGTAGCAAGTTGTGCCTAAATACGCTGCTGACAGGTTTTATAACCCCCGTTAGTTAAGGCGCTCCACAAAGAAATCTGCCATGGAGAGGAACAGCTCGCGTGCGTGCGGATCAAGCTCAACGTTCTCGATGGCCGCTTTGGCCTTAGCGGTCAGGTCGAGCGCGTAAGTGTGGGCGTAATCGATAGAGCCGGTCTCCTGGAAGATCTCCACGGCGCGTGCGAGCTGCGCGGGATCATCGGTGCCCGAGGAAAGAAGCTCCTCGACCTCGTCGTGGTGGCGCTCATCAGAGAGGGCGTGTACGGCGACAAGCGTGCGCTTGCCCTCGGTGATGTCGGTGCGGAAGTCCTTGTTGGCGGCTTCCTTAGTGCCGACAAGGTTGAGCAGGTCGTCCTGAATCTGAAAGGCAAGGCCTGTGTGTAGGCCAAAGGCGCGCAGCGCTTCGATTTGCTCATCGCTGCCGCCGCCGATAATGGCTCCGGCGGCAAGCGGCGTGGCTCCGCTGTAAAACGCGGTCTTGTGCGTCGCCATGTCCAGGTAGTCATCAACCGAGATATCAAAGCGCCCGTCACGGACCCAACCCAGGTCGAGTGCTTGACCCTCAATGGTGCGGACGATCATCTCGGTAAGCTCGTGGAGCACGCGCAGCTTCACGTCGGACTCCAGCGTAGGGTCGTCGAGAACTGTCTTGGTGACCATGGTGAGCGCCAGGTCGCCACAATTGATGGCAAGGCCCGTGCCCTCGGTAAGGTGCATACAGGGCTTGCCTCGACGAAGCTGTCCGTTGTCGGCGATGTCGTCGTGGATTAGCGCGCCCGACTGGAAATGCTCGATAGCTGCCGCGGCGCTGCGGGCGCTCTCAAAGCTGCCGCCCACTGCGGTTGCGGCGAGCATGCAGATAAGCGGGCGGTGGCGCTTGCCGGCGTTGGCCGTAAAAGTCGAGAGCGGCGCGTACAGGTAGCGCTCGATATCGGCAGAGGTCGCCTGTCCGTCAAAGAACGTGGCCAGATAGTCGTTAATCTGGTCAAAGTGCTGGGCTAAAAAGCTGGTAAACGGACTGGACACGGGTTCTCGCATTCTTTCTGAGGTTGCGTTGATGCAATATGCAGATAACATATTGCCACATCAGGGCGTTTGGCGCGGCAGTTTTGGCGATTTAGGACAACGGGCGTGCGTTTGATGGAGCGCGCCTAAATCAGCCTAAAATGCTCGAGCGCCGCAACGACACCGTCGTGATCGACGGTGTCGGTCACGTAATCGGCCTTATCCTTGAGATAGTCCGGCGCATTGCCCATGGCGATACCGACATCGACGGCGTTCATCAGCGAGACGTCATTGCTGGCGTCGCCAATGCCGTATACGGTTCCGTGGTGGGGGTCGAGGGCGTCGAGTACAGACTGGATGCCCCCGCGCTTCGTGCATTCGCGGGGCGAGATTTCGGTTACCTCGAGTTCGAGCTCGTTAAAGCACAGCAGCGGCTCAAGTGCCTTATCTTGAGCGATGTGGTTGGCGAGCGATGTAGACATCAAGATCTTGTAGACACTGTAATGTTGCAGCTGCGTGACTGCGTCGCCCAGGGTGCGCGCGTATCCGGGAGCATCGGGCGCATCGGCACTCATGCGCACGACGCCGTTGAGGCCCTCAAAGCGGATGACCTCGCCCGATTGCTCAAGGTAGGGGGCAAGACGCTGCAGCATACTGGGCGTCATCGACAGATCGCGAATTGCGTGTCCGTTGATCTCGGCGTAACCGCCCGCAAGACAGACGATGCCGGTCCAAGGCAGCTCAAGAAGTTTGGGGTGGATGCAGCTCAGGGTGCGTCCCGTGCAGATAAAGGCCATGTTGCCGTTGGCGACAAACTCGCGGATTGCCTGCGAAACCGCCTCGTTGGGATAGGGGGAGAGGTCCCGCTCGTCTTCGGGAAGGTCTTGGGCGAGCCTGGGGTCTTGCCAGGCGAGCGTTCCGTCGATATCGAAGAAGCAAATAGCGCCGCGCTTATGGGCTGCGCTGGCGGCAGGGGAGGCCGAGGTGGTGGACACAAATTCCGGCTCGAGGCCCATGATCTGGTCAAAATGCTCTTTAACGCGGGGAACGGAGATGCCGATGACCACCTGGGCGGTCTTGCCCGTAATGATGAGGCCCTTGGCGCCCACCGCGACAAACGACGCGTTATCTGCAACGATGGAAGGGTCTGCGACCTCGACGCGCAGGCGCGTGGCGCAGTTGGTTGCGCCCACGATATTGCCAACGCCACCTAAAAGCTGAATTACCCGCTCAGCGAGGACGTGATCTTGATCGGATTGACTATCGACCTCGTCATTGGGAGATTGCTCTTTGGCAAAGCCGCTTTCCGTTAAACGATCGATTGCCGCGCGATTGGCGACATGATCCTCGCGGCCCGGCGTCTTAAGGTCATAGATCAAGATGAGCGCTCGAAAACTAACAAAAAAGATGAGGCTAAAGGCAAGGCCGATACCGAGCGCCAAAAGATAGGCACCGGCATGCATGCGCATGAGCGGAATAAAGTTGAAGGCTGCCATCTCCATGAGGCCGCCCGAGAAGATGCCGACGATGCCAAAGAGATTCATGGTTGTGGCAAGGCAAGACGATAGGACGGCGTAGAGCAAAAAGAGCCCGGGGTGGGTGAACATAAAGAGAAACTCGAGTGGCTCGGTAACGCCGCAAACCACCGAGGCGATGATGGCGGGAACAAGGATGACCCTGAGGCCGGCGCGGCGCTCAGGTTTTGCGGTGGAGTAGAACGCGGCTGCGATGGCAGGAAGGCCAAAGAGCTTGACCCAGCCAGTGGCGGTAAAACCGGCCCACGGCGCAAGCTCATTAAGGGGGCGCGTGCTATGGGAGAGGATGGGGAGCAAGCTGCTCCACGTGGCGTAGATGCCGTCGTTAATGACCAGGTTGTCGTAGTAGATCGGCATGTAGAGCAGGTGGTGCAGCCCCATGGGCTCGAGTGCTCGCTCCAAAAACACAAAGATACCCACGCCAAAGGGGCCGACGCCCGCAAGTGCGTGGCGCAGCGTTTCGGTCACAGCGTATACGAAGGGCACGATGGCGGCCGAGATGGCGGCAAGGGCGAACACGGCAAAAAAGCTGATGAGGTAGACCAGCGAGGAGCCCGAGAAGGTACCGAGCCAATCGGGAACCTTGGCATCGTAGAAGCGGTCATGGATGGCGACGACGGTTGCCGACACCGCCAGCGGGCCGATAATGCCGGTGTCGAGCGTCTTGATGCCGTCGATGATGGTGATGCCGCTAGCGGAGGTCAAAGACGACGGGTACTTAAGTCCAAGATTGTCTCCGCTCAGCTTAATGATTTCGCTCAAAAAGAAGCAATAGGCAAAATAGGCCACGAGTGCCTCGAGGCAGCAACGTGCCGGTTGTTTTTGGGCAAGGCCGATGGGCAGCGCTACAGCAAAAAGGAGCGGAAGGCGCTTAAAGACCGTCCACGAGCCGCGCTGGATGATGGTCCAAAAAACGTACCAAGGGGTTCCGTATACGGCGAGATCGCCGACGATGTCCGCAGTCGTTGCGAGAGCGGAGACGCCGACCATGAGGCCTGATATAGAAAACAGCATGGCGGGAGCGAACATTGCCCCGCCAAAGCGTTGGATTTTTTGCAGCATGTTCTGCCTTCCGAATATCGAGGCGCGTTGCGCGTGGGGAAACGTTTAAACAATGGATTCATTGTAGAGGACCAGACGATTGTCGTACCGGCAGTTTTGAGCGAAACCGATTTGGGCATGACAGAAACCGTCAACGGTTAAATCCTGTCGCTTTACCGATATTCGGTTTAAACAACTTTAAGAAATGCTATCGTGCCTAGCCGGAAATGAACAATATAGAGGTGAAACAATGCCAAAAGCGATATACGAAGGAATCTACCGAGAAATACGCTCGCGCATCATTAATGGGACCTATGCGTTTCAGGAGATGCTGCCAACCGAAGCCGAGCTGACCGCGGAGTTCGGATGCACTCGCAATACCGTCCGTCGCGCCTTGGGTATGCTGGCCGACGGGATGTTTGTGCAGCCCATACACGGCAAGGGCGTGCGCGTTATTTGGCTTAAGGGCGAAACCGACATGTTGGGTGCACTCGAAGAGGTTGAGTCGTTTGGCGAGTTTGCAAAGCGCAACAATGCCGTTGCATCGACGGACGTTAAGTCTTTTGAACATCTGGTCTGCACCGAGCAACTCTCTCGTCGCCTGGGCTTTAAGGTGGGCGAGAAGTTGATTCGCGTGGTGCGCGTCCGTAGCCTTAACGGTAACGCTCGCCAGGTGGACCACGGCTTTTTTCTGGAGTCGATCGCCAAAGGCCTGACACCCGAGATCGCCGCAAGGTCAATTTATGACTATCTGGAGCACAAGCGCGGCGTCAAAGTGATGGCGAGTCGTCGTACGGTGAGTGTCGAGCTCGCCAACGATGAGGACTGCAGCTACTTGGACCTTGGTAAGTACAACTGCGTCGCCGTTATGGAGAGCCAATCGTACACCTCGGACGGCATCTTGTTCGAGGTCACGCACGCCCGTACGCACCCCGAGATCTTCCACTACCGCGTCAACTCCAAGCGATAGCCGGCTAGCTCGCAGCCTGACGAGACTCATGCCCTCAAAGCGAAAACGCCCGGTCAAACCGACGATGTATCGGCTTGACCGGGCGTTTTCTCTGCATTCGATAATAAATAATTGTTTATACAAAACTTGTCAAGTATCAAGTTGAAATTACCGTTCACCGAAGTTTTTCTACCGCTCTAGTAATACTTGTTCAAACAACTAGCCAAATAGCGTATCGTTCAAATCAGCAAAAGGGGCAAAGTCCCCGAGCCAATCTCCGAAGGCGGCGGCAAAGGGTGCCGCCACGGTGTGAAAGGGTGGATTGTAATGAAGAACGAAATGAGCAGAAGGCAGTTCCTGGGCTTTGCTGGTTCCGCGGCTGCGGTTCTTGGTCTGGGTCTCGTGGGCTGCGGTGGTTCTGCCGGCTCCGGCTCCTCTGCTTCTGGTGACGCTGCTGAGGTCTACTTCCTCCAATTCAAGCCCGAGGTCGACAAGGAGTGGAAGGAGATCGCCAAGGCCTATAAGAAGGAGAAGGGCGTCGAGGTCAAGATCGTGACCGCTGCCTCCAACACCTACGAGGAGAAGCTTAAGTCCGAGATGTCCAAGAGCTCCGCTCCGACCCTGTTCCAGGTCAACGGCCCCACCGGTCTTAAGAACTGGAAGGACTACTGCGCCGACCTGTCCGATACCAAGCTCCGCGGTGAGCTCATTGACGACTCCCTGGCTCTGCAGTCCGATGGCAAGGATCTGGGTATCGACTGGGTCCAGGAGAGCTACGGCATCATCTACAACAAGCAGCTGCTCGAGAAGGCTGGCTACAAGGCCGAGGACATCAACTCCTTCGACAAGCTGAAGGCTTGTGCCGACGACATCCAGGCCCGCAAGGACGAGCTCGGCATTGAGGGCGCCTTTACTTCCGCCGGCATGGATGACTCCTCCAGCTGGCGCTACACCACCCACCTCGCCAACCTCCCGCTCTACTACGAGTTCGAGAAGGAGCACAACCAGGAGGACGACGAGATCAAGGGCGAGTATCTCGACAACTTCAAGCAGATTTTCGACCTGTACATCACCGACTCCACCTGCGATCCTTCGCAGCTTGCCTCCAAGACCGGCGACGACGCCACCAACGAGTTCGCAACCGGCAAGGCCGTCTTCTACCAGAACGGTTCTTGGGCCTACGCTGACCTCACCAAGGCCGGCATGACCGACGATCAGATTGGCATGATGCCCATCTACATCGGTGTCGACGGCGAGGAGAACCAGGGCCTGTGCTCCGGCGGCGAGAACTACTGGTGCGTCAGCTCCCAGGCTTCCGAGGATGCCCAGAAGGCCACCGAGGACTTCATGTATTGGTGCGTCACTTCTGACACCGCCACCAGCATCATCGCTGACAAGATGGGTCTGACTGCCCCGTTCAAGAGCGCTAAGGAGACCACCAACGTCTTCTCGCAGCAGGCCGTTGCCATGGCCAAGGACGGCAAGAAGACCGTCGCTTGGGACTTCGTTTACATCCCCTCTGAGGAGTGGAAGAAGAACCTCAAGCAGGCTCTGATTGCCTATGCTGCCGACAACAGCAAGTGGGACGGCGTCAAGAACGCCTTCGTCGATGGCTGGAAGACCGAGAAGGCTGCTTCCGAGTAAGCAGTTGCTGCCCAAGCTATCTGATTAGCGACAGGGGGCGGGCAGACGTTGGTTTGCCCGCCCCCTGCATATTGAAAGGACCCTTCTATGGGCAAAGCACTCAAGCGCTGGTGGCCGCTCTTTATGCTGCCCACGTGTCTGGCGTTTATGATCGGGTTCGTGATCCCCTTTATCCAGGGTTTCTATCTCTCGTTCTGCCAGTTTATTACCATCAACAACACGCACTTTGTCGGTATCGAGAACTACGTGCGCGCACTGTCCGATCCGCAGTTTGCCACGTCGTTCTTCTTTACCGTGGCGTTTGCCTTCCTGTCGACGGTGCTCATCAACGTGATCGCCCTCGCCATCGCGCAGGCGCTCACCCGCAAAGCGCTCAAGGGCACCAACATCTTCCGTACGATCTTCTTTATGCCTAACCTGATCGGCGGCATCGTGCTGGGCTACATCTGGCAGATTCTGATCAACTGCCTGCTCTCCAACGTGGGCGCCCAGCTCATCGCCCTTAACTCTGCTGCTGGCTTCTGGGGCCTTATCATCCTGACCCTGTGGCAGCAGGTCGGCTACATGATGATCATCTACATCGCTGGTCTGCAGTCCATTCCGTCCGACTACATCGAGGCCGCCAAGGTCGACGGTGCCACGGCATGGCAGACGTTTTGGAAGGTTAAGATCCCTAACCTGATGCCGACCATCACTATCTGCCTGTTCCTGTCCATCACCAACGGCTTTAAGCTGTTCGACCAGAACCTCGCCCTTACCGGCGGCGCCCCCGCGCACTCCACCGAGATGCTCGCCCTGAACATCTACAACACGTTCTATTCGCGTGCCGGTATCGCATGGCAGGGCATCGGTCAGGCCAAGGCAGTTATCTTCTGCATCCTGGTCGTAGCCATCTCCATGATTCAGCTTAAGGCCACGAGGTCCAAGGAGGTGCAGCAGTAATGAAACGCGATAAGGTTATCAACCGCGCGCTCTCGATTTTCTTTACGATCCTGTCGCTCGCGTGGATCTACCCCGTGTTCATGATTGCGCTCAATTCCTTTAAAAAGGCAACTGCAATCAGCACCACCACGGCATTCGATCTGCTCACGCCCGAGACGTTCAACGGCCTTGCAAACTACATGCACGCCCTTAACGAGCAGGGCTTTGCCTCGGCATTTATGTACTCGCTCATCATCACGGTCACGTCGGTCGTGCTGATCTTGGTGTGCTGCTCCATGTGCGCTTGGTACGTGGTTCGTGTTAACAGCAAGATCTCGAACTTCTTCTATTACCTGTTCGTCTTCTCGATGGTCGTGCCCTTCCAGATGCTCATGTTCACGCTGTCCAATT
>CABUBY010000070.1 GCA_902489955.1 uncultured Collinsella sp.
CGAGCCGGAGAGCACTTAATGTGCTCTCCGTGCGAGCAGGACTGCCCGAGCAGGCAACCTTATGCCCCTCGGACTGTCCCGGACCAAACCGCAGCTACGACAGCGCAATACCGCCAAGCCAGCCCCAACGCACGCCAGAGCCAGTGCCATAGAAGCTAATAAACGAATCAAGCGACTTAGACGTAATGGCACCCTCGTTGCTCATAACGATGCCGCCGCCAACGTAGATACCCACATGACCGTAGATAAGGCCCGGAGCACCCGTGCCGCTGTGCGAGGAATCGGCCACGATCATGCCCACCTGCAGCGCCGAGCGGTCGGAGCTATAGCACCAGGCGTTAAACATGTCGCACGCATTGCCTCCAAAGTAGCCAACGCCGGCGTTACGGAAGACATTGGTGACCCACGCCGCGCACCAGTTCTGACCCGGCGAAGGCGTGGAGTAGCACGCGTTGACGACAGCCTGCTGCTTGCCCGAGCCGGCATTCTGCTGCGGAGTTCCGGGCGCGTACGATCCACCACCCGAGCTCGAACCACCCGAGTAGGAATTGTTCTTGTTCGCGGCAGCCGCGGCAGCGGCAGCCTTCCTAGCGGCCTCCTCAGCCTGGGCAGCAGCGAGGATCTCGGAATCGCGCTGAGCCATGAGCTCCTTGACGTCGTCGGAAAGACCGTTCAGCACGGTCTGGACTTCTTGCTGCTTGGCCTGCATGTCCTGCATCTGGGCAGTCTGCTGGTCCTTGAGCTTCTCTAAGTCGGCCTTCTGCGACTCGAGCTCGGTCTTTTGCGCATCGAGCTCTTCCTGGATGGTCTGAATGTCCTCGATGGCGTCGCGGTCGCTCTTGTTGATCTTCTCAACGTAATGCGCGTTGGCGACGAGTTCCTCAAACGAGCCAGAGGCCAGCAGCAGCGACAGGATGTTCGTGCCGCCGGACTTGTAGCTGGCGGCCACGCGATCGGAAAGGTCGTTGCGCTTCTTCTTGAGCTCGGCCTTCTTTTCATCGATCTGGGCCTGCGTGTCGTCAATCTTGCCCTGGACATTCTCGATGTCGTTGAGGGTCTGGGCATTCTTGTTGGCCAGCGCCGCATACTCATTTGCGATGCTGTCGAGCTGGGCCTGAACCTCGTCGAGCTGGGCCTGGGCGGCATTCAGTTTATCGGTGGTTTCTTTGGAAGCCTCCGCCGCATGGGCGCGAGCGGGCAGGCCAAAAAGAACTGCCGCAGAAGCGGCGCCGAACAGGGCCTTGAGGGCAGTGCGGCGCGAGAGCTCCTGGGAAAGGATGGAATCGCTGTTTGGTGACATATGTACTCCGTTACATGCTTATTTATATGTCGCTCAACTCATACATATTAGCGTACATATGGCGCGTCCCAACGATTTCCACGAACGGCAGGAAACTGCAAGGTCAGCGGCTCGTAAGCAAATGCCAAAGATCAGGTTATGCGTACGCAAGCTCTTCTATGAGTACGTTAGCACAATCCTCTGCTTTTCCTACAGCGCACGATTTGGGCGTCCCTGCCTGCGCTATACTCCCCTGGAGAAGTGTTCCTGATTCGATAGGAGACTACATGTCCAAAGCACTCGACCCCAAAGACACCTGTGTCCTCGTTACCGGTGGCGCCGGCTTTATCGGCTCGCACACCGTCGTTCAGCTGCTCGAGGGTGGCTACCAGGTCGTCATCGTCGATGATCTCTCCAACTCCAGCGCCGTCGCCGTCGACCGCGTCAAGACCATCGTGGGCGACGAGGCCGCCAAGAACCTCACCTTCTACGAAGCCAACGTGCTCGACCGCGATGCGATGAACAAGATCTTCGATACCCATCAGATCGACCGCGTCATCCACTTTGCCGGCTTTAAGGCCGTCGGCGAGTCGGTGAGCAAGCCCGTCGAGTACTACCACAACAACATCGAGAACACACTGGTGCTCATCGACGTCATGCGCAACCATGGCTGCAAGTCCATCATCTTCTCGAGCTCCTCGACCGTCTACGGCGACCCGGACAACCCGCCCGTCACCGAGGAGGATCCTAAGAAGCCCGCGACCAACCCCTATGGTTGGACCAAGTGGATGATCGAGCAGATCCTTATGGACGTCCACACCGCCGACCCCGAGTGGGACGTCGTGCTACTCCGTTATTTCAATCCCATCGGCGCCCATCCGTCGGGCCTGATCGGCGAGGATCCCAAGGGCATCCCCAACAACCTGGTGCCCTATGTCGCCCAGGTCGCCGTGGGCAAGCTCGAGGCCGTTCAGGTCTTTGGCAACGACTACCCCACCCCCGACGGCACCGGCGTGCGCGATTACATCCACGTGTGCGATCTGGCATCTGGTCACGTGGCCGCCCTCAACTGGATGAACGGCAAGACCGGCGTCGAGATCTTTAACTTGGGCACCGGCACCGGCACCTCGGTACTCGAGGTCGTCGCCGCCTTCTCCAAGGCTTGTGGCAAGGAGCTGCCCTACGTGATCCGCGAGCGCCGCGCCGGCGACATCGCTGCCAACTGGTGCGATGCCTCCAAGGCCGAGCGCATGATGGGCTGGAAGGCCCAGTACGACATCGCGGACATGTGCCGCGATAGCTGGAACTGGCAGAGCCACAACCCCAACGGCTTCGCCGACGCCGAGTAGCAAAAACCTACATACCGCTCTTGCCCCGATCTCACGTTGTGAGGTCGGGGCTTTTTCATGACATGTAACCATTCGCCGAAAATCGACCAACTTTTTTATCTTGCCTGTACATGTTTAAACAACATGTTTTACAATAGGCGTATCGAATCAGAACATCGGAGGCGGACTGCACACCCATCGGCAGGCCGACCCCACAACAAGAAGGTTGGTGAGCGCATTCATGGAGCGTGCAAGCGGCGTCCTCATGCCCGTCTCATCTCTGCCCGGACCATACGGAATCGGCGGCTTTGGTTGGAATGCCTACGACTTCGTCGATTTTCTCGCCTCGTGCAAACAACATTACTGGCAGATTCTGCCCCTTACGACGACGAGCTATGGCGACTCACCCTATCAGTCGTTCTCGGCCCGTGCGGGCAACCCCAATTTCATCGACTTTGCCGAGCTTATCGAGGCCGGCTATCTAGAACAGCGCGATATCGACGGTGTGTATCTGGGCTCCGACCCCAACAACGTTGACTATGGCGCGATTTTTAGCGGTCGCCGCCAGATTCTCGACCGTGCCGCCGAACGCTTCGCCTCCAACAAGCCAGCCGATTTCGACGACTTTGTCCAGGCAAACGAAGACTGGCTCATTCCCTACTGCGAGTTCATGACCGTCAAAGAGGAGTGCGGACTCAAGGCCTTTTGGGAGTGGCCCGCAGAACTGCGCACCCGCGGCGAAGCATCTGCCAAGGTCTGCGCCGCCCATCCCGCGCGCATGCTCTACCACCAGATGACGCAGTACTTCTTCGACCGCCAATGGAGCCGCCTCAAGGCATACGCCAACGAGCGCGACATTCTCATCATCGGCGACCTGCCCATCTACGTCTCGCGCGACTCCGTCGAGATGTGGGCAAGCCCCGAGCTCTTTAAGATCGACGCCGACGGCAACCCCGTCAGTGTCGCCGGCACACCGCCCGACCAGTTCTCCGCCACCGGCCAGTACTGGGGCAACCCCATCTACGACTGGGACGCCATGGAGTCCGACGGCTTCTCCTGGTGGGAGGGCCGCATTCGCGCCGCCCTCGACATGTACGACGTCATCCGCCTGGATCACTTCCGCGGCTTCGAGGCCTATTGGGAGGTGCCGTTCTCCTCGCCCGATTCGTCCTACGGTTCGTGGACGCAGGGTCCCGGCCTCAAGTTCTTCAAGACGCTCGAGGAAAAGCTCGGCACGCTGCCCATCATCGCCGAGGACCTGGGCTTCCTCACCCCCGGCGTCATCGACATGCGCGACAACTCGGGCTTCCCCGGCATGAAGATCCTGCAGTTTGCCTTTGAGGGTACCAACTCGTACTACCTGCCGCATAACTACATCGCCAACACCGTCGCCTATGTGGGCACCCACGACAACGAGACGGCGCGCGGTTGGTTTGAGGGAACGGCCACCCCGCGTCAGCGCGAGCAGGCAGCCCTGTACACCCATCAGCAGGCCGGCGAACCCATCGCCGACGCGCTCAACCGAACCATCGCAGCCAGCGTGAGCGACACGTGCATCTACACCATGCAGGACCTGCTCAACTTGGGCAACGAGGCGCGCATCAACACCCCTGCCACGCTGGGCGGCAACTGGACCTGGCGCATGCTCGACGGCGCCATCACCCGCGAGCTCGAGCACAAACTCACTGACTGGACCGAGACCTACTTCCGCATCCCGTCGGAAGCCAAAATCGAGCTTCCTCAATAGGAGCTACCGCGCCCGACCCCTCCCCACCGTGCGGACGCGCTTGCTTTTCCCGCGCGAGGCCACCCCAATCCCCTCGCGCGGGCTTCTTATGAATTGCAGACATGAAACAACCCATCACAGGAGAAAACATGCCCCAAATTAACCTCATGGAACTCGCCGAGCAGTCTTTTGGCACCTCGCTCGAGCAGCTCGACGACCGTCGCATTTACAAGCTGCTGGTCAAACTCGTGCAGGAGCGCTCCGCCGCCTGCCCGCTCAACAACGGCAAGAAAAAGCTCTATTACATTTCCGCCGAATTTTTGATCGGCAAGCTGCTCATCAACAACATGATCGACCTCGGCATCTACGACGAGGTTAAGGACCAGCTCACCGCCGCAGGTCACGACCTCAACAAGATCGAGGAATTCGAGGTCGAGCCGTCACTCGGCAACGGCGGCCTGGGCCGCTTGGCCGCATGCTTCCTGGATTCCATCGCCACGCTGGGCTTGACCGGCGATGGCGTGGGCCTCAACTATCACTACGGTCTGTTCCGTCAGCGCTTTGTCGACAACCAGCAGAAGGCCGTCCCCGACGAGTGGCTCGGTGAGCAGGACATCCTAGTCGACGATGACCGCTCCTACACCGTCGAGTTCGGCGATTTTGCCGTTACTTCCAAGCTCGTCAACATCGATGTGCCCGGTTACGGCCAGCCCACCAAGAACCGCCTGCGCCTGTTCGACCTGGCAAGCGTCGACGACGGCCTGGTCCCCGGCAGCTCCATCGACTTCGACAAGACCGAGATCGCCAAGAACCTCACCTTGTTCCTCTACCCCGACGATTCCGACGAGCAGGGCCGCCTACTTCGCATCTATCAGGAGTACTTCATGGTGAGCAACGCCGCCCAGCTCCTGATCGACGAGGCCGTCGAGCGCGGCAGCAACCTGCACGATCTGGCCGACTACGCCGTGGTCCAAATTAACGACACGCACCCCACCATGGTCATCCCCGAGCTCATTCGCTTGCTCACCACCGAGCATGACATCGAGTTTGACGAGGCCGTGACCATCGTACGCTCCATGGTCGCCTACACTAACCACACGATTCTTGCCGAGGCGCTCGAGAAGTGGCCGCTCGCCAGCCTGCAGAAGGTCTCCCCTGCCATCGCCGACATTATCGTCAAGCTCGATGAGATCGCGAAGGCCGAGCACGATGACCCGCGCGTCGCCATCATCGACGAGCACGACACCGTCCACATGGCCCACATGGACATCCACTTTGGCTTCTCCATCAACGGCGTAGCCGCCCTCCACACCAAGATCCTGGAGGACACCGAGCTTCATCCGTTCTACGAGATCTATCCCAAGAAGTTCTCCAACAAGACCAACGGCATCACCTTCCGCCGCTGGATCCATGGGGCCAACCCCGCGCTCGCCAGCCTGCTCGACGATGTGATCGGCACCGACTGGCGCAGCACCGGCGATCTGAGCAAACTCGCCAAGTTCGCCGACGACAAGGACGTTCTTGAGCGCCTGGCCGCCACCAAGGTCGAAGCCAAGGCCATCATGCGCCAGTTCATGGCGCTCGAGCAGGGCGTGACCATTCCCTCCAACGCCATCATCGACGTCCAGGTCAAGCGCATCCACGAGTACAAGCGTCAGCAGATGCTCGCGCTCTACATCATCTGGAAGTACCTCGATATCAAGAACGGCAACAGACCTAAGCACCCCGTCACCATCATCTTTGGCGGCAAGGCGGCGCCTGCCTACACTATCGCGCAGGACATCATCCATCTGATCTTGACGCTGTCGCAGTGGATTGCAAACGACCCCGACGTGGCTCCCTACCTGCAGGTCGTCATGATCGAGAACTACAACGTCACCGCCGCCGAGCGCGTGATCCCCGCCGCTGACATCTCCGAGCAGATCAGCCTGGCCTCCAAGGAGGCGAGCGGCACCTCCAACATGAAGTTCATGCTCAACGGCGCCCTAACCCTGTGCACGCTTGACGGCGCCAACGTGGAGATTGCCGAGCTCGTGGGCGACGAGAACATCTACACCTTTGGTGCCTCGTCCAAACAGGTCGAGCAGCTCTATGCCGACGGCACCTATGACGCCGGTGTGCTCTACCGCAAGCCCGGTATTAAACTGCTGGTGGACTTCATCACCAACCCGGCCTTTATGGCGACCGGCAACGCCGAGCGCCTGCAGCGCCTGCACGATGACATTAAGGGCAAGGACTGGTTTATGGCCCTGCTCGACATTGAGGAGTACATCCAGACCAAGGAGCGCGTGCTGGCCGACTACGAGGACCAGGACGCCTGGATGCGCAAGACGCTGATCAATATCGCCAACGCCGGCACCTTCTCGTCCGACCGCACCATCTCCCAGTACAACGACGAGATCTGGCACCTGAACTAATTCGCTTCCCTTACCCATCCTCTTGAGAAACGGAGTCGTGGCAACACGGCTCCGTTTTTTGTGCCCCTGTGTTGTCCGTGACCTGCCTCGACCAAAAATCTCGACCTGCAACATCTAGCCGACAAAATTGAGTCTACCTGTTACAGATCAAGACGGAAGGACAGGCAGCTCGACGCTGTCTCAATCTGTAACATCTAGGCTCAATTTGGCCCTCTACCTGTTACAGTTCGAGACAAACAAACCTACAGACAGCCCCGACACAAAGAAAGGCTCCCCTCTCGCCCAGTGGACGGGAGGGGAGCCTTATATGTGACCGCGGCAAAAGGATGGAAATACCGCAGTCGCCCAAAGGAAGGGCCTGGTTGCACCGGGCCTAGATAAGGTTCTTGCCAGAGACCTTATCGAAGAGGTGGGTCGCGTTCTTCTCAAACTTGAACCAGATGGTGTCGCCAGCCTTGAGCGCGCCCTTGGCCTCGAGGTCGACGACGGGGATAATCAGGACAAACTGGCCGTCGGGAGCGGTCACGTGGACATGCTCGGTCGAGCCCATGAGCTCGGTCACCTCGACGGTACCCTGGAGCGCGCCCTCCTCGCCCTTGTCGGCAAGCAGGATCTGCTCGGGACGCACGCCGGCCGTAATCTCCTTCACGTCGCCGCCGTCCCAGTTGAGGGCAAGTTGAGCGCAAGTCTCGGGGGCGAGTGCCACGTTCATATCCTCGGTCTTGACGGTAAAGCCGTTGCCCGAGCGCACCAGCTGGGCATCGAAGAAGTTCATCTGCGGCACGCCGATGAAGCCGGCGACGAAGATGTTCGCGGGATGGTTGAAGACCTCCTGCGGCGTGGCGATCTGCTGGACGACGCCGTCCTTCATGACCACGATACGGTCACCGAGGGTCATGGCCTCGGTCTGGTCGTGAGTAACATAAATGAACGTGCCCTTGATCTCGTGGCGCAGCTTAATGAGCTCGGCACGCATCTGGTTACGAAGCTTGGCGTCCAGGTTGGACAGCGGCTCGTCCATCAGGAAGACCTTGGGGTCACGCACGATGGCGCGGCCGATAGCGACACGCTGGCGCTGGCCGCCGGAGAGCGCCTTGGGCTTACGGTCGAGGTACTCGGTAATGCCCAGAATCTCGGCAGCAGAGCGAACCTTGCGGTCGATCTCGTCCTTGGGAACCTTCTTGAGCTCGAGCGTAAATGCCATGTTCTCGTACACCGTCATATTGGGGTACAGAGCGTAGCTCTGGAACACCATGGCGATGTCGCGGTCCTTGGGCGCCACGTCGTTGACACGCTTGCCGTCGATGAGCACATCGCCCGAGGTGATGTCCTCCAGGCCGGCGACCATGCGCATCGTCGTGGACTTACCGCAGCCAGAGGGGCCAACGAGGACGACGAACTCCTGGTCGTGAACGGTGAGGTTGAAGTCCTCTACAGCGAGCACACCGTCCTCGGTAACCTTGAGGTTGTGCTTCTTCTCCTCGGTCTTCTTCTTTTTGCCAAAGAAGCCCTTCTTTTTGGACTCGGTGTTGGGATACACCTTCTGAACATGTTTGAGAACGATCTCGGCCATGTCTTTACCTTTCGATATGCGGCGCCGCGCTGAGGGGCGCCGCAGAAACTTGCAAAACAGTTACGGCATCAGCCCTTGACGGCACCTGCCACCACGCCGTCGATGATGTACTTCTGACAGAGGATGTACATGATAACGATGGGGATAACGACCATCATGATGCAGGCCATCATGGGGCCGAGCTCGACGTGGCCGTAGCCGCCGCGGAAGTACTGGATCAAGATAGGAATGGTCTTGTACTTGGTGGAGTCGAGCGTAAGGTAGGGCAGCAGATAGTCGTTCCAGACCCACATGGTCTCGAGGATGCCGACCGAAAGATAGGTGGGCTTCATGATGGGAAGGACGATCTTAAAGAACACCTGGACCGGGTTGCAGCCGTCGATCATGGCCGCCTCTTCGATCTCGAGCGGAATGTTCTTTACAAAGCCGGCGAACATAAAGACCGCCAGGCCCGCGCCAAAGCCGAGGTAGA
>CABUBY010000071.1 GCA_902489955.1 uncultured Collinsella sp.
CCGTCATGATCGAGACGGGCTTTGCGCCCGACTGGCTTCAATACGAGTTGACGGACCCCTTCGATTCGGCCAAGCCCATACGAACGGACTTTGCCTGGGAGCGCCAGGCGCGGGAACTCACGCTGGGCGAGCTCGACGGGCTCATCAAATATACCGACCAGACCATGCTGGCCGGACGCACCACCGCCGAGGCGCTCGTTGCCGAACGACAGCGCGAGGCGCACCTATCGCTCTACGGCCACCCTCTGCTGCGCTTTACCATGAACGAGGTCCGCTCGACAGGAATGCTCGCCAAAAAGCTGCAGACGGCAGGCATCCGGCAGACCGCTCTACCGACATGGCTCAACGAGGTGGACCTGTAGGAGCTGCTAGGCCAAGCATCGCCGAATCGCATTCCCCCTATCTGGGCCGCGTTTTCCCAACGGCCACGCCAACGGAAAGCGCGTCCCAGCCTGGACGCTCAAAACGGGATGCACTTTCCGGATGGCGGGCCTGGCGGAAAGCGTGTCCCGGAATCCCGTCTCAGAGCTGGACAGGCTTTCCGGTTGAGTCCTTCAGCGGAAACCGCATCCCGGAATAAACGCTCAAACTGGGATGCACTTTCCAAACGGCCGGCCAGCGGAAAACGCATCCCATTCTGAGGCACGATTCCGGGACGCAGTTTCCGCATGCGGCCCCGTTGGGAAAGTTCATCCCGTTCCGAAGCTGGATTCCGGGACACAGTTTCCGTATGCGGAGGCGCTCCAAACAAAAGGCCCCAGCTCGCGATGGAGCCGGGGCCAAAGGCGCAGCGTATGTAGTTGATGTTGAGCGCGAACAGCCCATCAGCAATGGTCGTCCGCACCCCACCCTACCCGCGGTTGCGAACGCGGCTGTACGGCGTATCCACCATGGGCAGATCCGGACGCAGCTTGCCGTCGAATGCGCGATAGGCGTTCTGTACGGCGGGCGCCGTGGGAATCGTTGCGATCTCACCGATGCCCTTGCCGCCGTATGCCACGGGCAACAGCTCGTCCTT
This sequence comes from uncultured Collinsella sp., assembly GCA_902489955.1. Taxonomy (GTDB): domain Bacteria; phylum Actinomycetota; class Coriobacteriia; order Coriobacteriales; family Coriobacteriaceae; genus Collinsella. The sequence goes on from CABUBY010000071.1 coordinate 1,019, forward strand.
CTCCACGTAGATGGCGTGGATATTCGGAATCTCGGGCGCACGGAACAGCCCGAGCGTACCGTACCTTGCCTGGGGTACGCAGTCCTTGAGCGGCCAGTCCTCGGTAAGCGCATAGCCCATACCCATAAGCACGCCGCCTTCGATCTGACCCTGGATGGAGATGGGGTTGACCACCTTGCCGGAATCGTGCGCGGCATAGACCTCGCTCACGCGACCGTCATCATCCAGAATGACCACATGCGTGGCAAAGCCGTAGCAGATGTGGCTCTTGGGGTTGGGAACATCCGCACCCAGCTTGTCGGTCGGCTCCAGGTACACGTAGCCAAACTCGCGTCCCTCGAGCGCCTTGATGGCGGCCGCGGGATCCTGAGGATGCATACCCTGGCCGGCGACGAGCTCCTGCGTGTGCAGCTGATAGGCGCGACCGTCGTCGTACTCGATCTTGACGCCGTCGCCATGCGCATTCACGGGAGCGGCGGGCGCAGACTTGCCGGCCTCGATATCAAGCATGGCATCGCGCAGCAGGAAGGCGGCACCGCGCACGGCCTCGCCGGTCACGACCGTCTGACGCGAACCAGACGTGGTGCCGGAGTCGGGAGCGTTCTCGGTGGAGCACTCGCCGTTGGCGATGCAGCGAAGCGGCAGGCCGCATGCCTCGGCAACGTCCTGCAAAAAGACGGTGTTGCAGCCCTGGCCGATGTCGGACGTGGCGGCATAGACCACAGCCACGCCGTTCTCGATGCGGATCTTGCAGCGGCCGGCATCGGGCAGGCCAACGCCCACGCCAGCGTTCTTCATGGCGCAGGCGATACCGGCGTGTCCGGGATGCGCATAGTAGGCATCCTTGACCTCGAGCAGCGTCTCTTTAAGCGCCGTGGAGCAGTCGGCAATCTGGCCGTTGGGCAAAACCTCGCCCGGCTCGATGGCGTTACGGTAGCGGATCTCCCACGGATCCAGGCCGACCTTCTCGGCCAGCAGGTCGATCAGGCTCTCGAGCGCAAACTCGGACTGGCAAACGCCAAAGCCGCGGTACGCGCCGGCGGGCGGGTTGTTGGTGTAGTAGCCAAAACCGCGAATGTCAGTGTTCTGGTACTTGTAGGGGCCGACGGCATGCGTGCAGGCGCGCTCGAGCACCGGGCCGCACAGCGAAGCGTAGGCACCGGTATCAAAGTTGATCTCGCAGTCCAGGCCGGTAAAGTTGCCCTCGGCGTCGCAACCCAGCGTAAAGGTGCCGTCCATGGCATGGCGCTTGGGATGGAAAGCAAGCGACTCGGCACGCGTGAGCTTGCACTTCACAGGACGCTGGAACTTATAGGCAGCGAGCGCGGCCAGATGCTGAATGGACACGTCCTCCTTGCCGCCAAAGCCGCCACCCACGAGCATGGTCTCTACAACCACGCGCTCGGGTTCGCTATCCCAGCCAAACATGTGGGCGCACTCTTTGCGCGTATCGTAGGCGCCCTGGTCGGTCGACTGCACCTTGACGCCGTTCTTGTACGGGAAGGCGACGGCGCACTCGGGCTCCAAGAAGGCATGCTCGGTAAAGGGCGTGGTAAAGCGCTGCGTCACGGTGAACGCGCTCTCTGCCAGCGCCTTGGCGGCGTCGCCGCGCGTCACGTGACGGCTCTGGCACACGTTGTCCTTGAGCTCCACCGTGTTGCCAAAGGCAAAGAAGCTGTCGTGCAGGCGCGGGGCGTCGGCGGCCTTGGCCTCGGCGATATTGCGCACGGGCTCCAGCGGCTCGTAATCAATCTTTACGAGCTTCTTGGCCTTCTCGAGCGTCGCCTCGTCCTCGGCAACCACCAGCACGATGGCGTCACCCACGCAGCGGGTGATATCGCCCGCCGCGATCATGACGTCCCAGTCCTGGATAAGGTGGCCGACCTGGTTGACCGGCACGTCCTCGGCGCGCAGGATACCCACCACGCCGGGCAGGGCCTCGGCCTTGGAGGTATCGATGGAGAGCACACGGGCGCGCGGGTACTTGGAGCGCACGGCGCTGGCGTAGGTCAGACCCGGCTGATCGAGCTCGTCGATGTCGTCGGGATACTTGCCCTCGCCGAGCACCTTCTTGCGCACGTCGATACGGAAGGCGCGCTTGCCCACGCCGTAGTCATCGCCGCGCTCCAGATCCTCGTCGATCTGCTTTTCGCCGCGCAGCACCGCAGCTGCCAGCGAAATGCCCTCGATGATCTTCTTGTAGCCGGTGCAGCGGCAGACGTTACCGCGAATGGCGTACTTGATCTGTTCCTCGGTGGGCTCGGGGTCCTCGGCGATGAGCGCTGCACCCGCCATGACCATACCGGGGATGCAAAAACCGCACTGCACGGCACCCACGGCGCCAAAGGCGTACACAAAGGCCTCGCGCACGTCCTCGGGCAGGCCCTCGACAGTCACGATGTTGCGGCCGGCGGCAAGGGCGGTGGTCAGCACGCAAGCCTTGACGGCCGCGCCGTCCACGTGGATGGTGCAGGTGCCGCAGGCACCCTCGGAGCAGCCGTCCTTGGCGGAGTGAATGTGCAGGTCGTCGCGCAGGTAGCGCAGCAGTGGCTTGTTCTGAGTCGTCGTACGCTCGACGCCGTTAACGGTAAAAGTGAATTCCTGTGCCATGGTGATTCCCTTCTACACGCCGGCGGTGATGCCGGTGCGGTCGTGGATGGCGCCATGCGGGCAGACGACGGCGCACATGCCGCACGACAGGCAGTCCACGCCGTCGATATGGGCGCAGTTGTCCTCGATGCGGATAGCGCCGGCAGGGCACTTTTTAGCGCACATGCCGCAACCGATGCAGCTCGTGTCGCAAATCTTGCGCGCAATGGCGCCCTTATCGGTGTTGTTGCAGCGCACCAGGATGTTCTGGTAGCCGGGAACGAAGGCAATCACGCGCTGCGGGCACGCCATGCCGCACAGGCCACAGCCCGTGCACTTGGAGCGATCCACGCGGGCGATGCCATCGACCAGCGCAATGGCGCCGTGGGGGCAGGCCGTGACGCAGGCGCCACAGCCAATGCAGCCTTCGCTGCAGCGGGCGTCGCCACCTGCGGAGGCGCAACCACTTCCGCAGGCAACGTAGGCCACGTTATGTTGAATGGATTTGGCCATAAGAGACTCGCCTATTTCTTAAGAAGGTACGAATAGTTGTCGCGCACAGCCCTGATGGTCAGGCGGACGGCCTCGGGAAGACCGGTGTTGACGGCATCGACCGAGACGGTGCGGACCGTGCCGGCGACGCGGACCTTAAAGTGGTCCTCGTCCACAGCCAGGAAGCCCTCGTTCTCGGAGTTCTCCATATCCTGCTCGCTCCAGAACAGGGTGAGCTTGTCCTTGTAGGGACGACCCTCCTGGTAGGGACAGAACACGGCGCAGTTGCCGCACTCGTTGCACATGCCATCGACGTGGACGACCTGATGCTTGGCCAGGCCCGGCACCTTAATGGCAACGTTGGCGCGGTTGGGGCACACGTCGCAGCAGACCTCGCACACCGAGCCGCAGCCCAGGCAGCGGGTCTTGGTGCAGTTGCGCTTGTCGCGGCACAGCGATCCCTTGCGCTCGTAGCAGGTGTCCTCGCGACCGGCCTGCTCGTTGCAGTCGGCGTACTTGTTAAAGTCCACACCGGCAATGGCACGGGCAACCTCGGCGGCGTCGGCGATAGCCTCGACCACGGTGGCCGGACCGCGACGGCAATCGCCTGCAGCCCAGACGCCCTCGACGCCGGTGGAGGTGGCGGCAAGGCGACCGCGACGGTCGTGTTCGACGCCCGCGGCATCGTACAGGCTGGCATCGATGCCCTCGCCCACGGCGCAGATCACCGTGGTGGCGGAAAGCTCGACGGTCTCGCCCGTGGCGACGGGGCTGCGACGGCCGCTTGCATCCGGCTCACCGAGCTCCATAACATCGCAGGTCAGCACGGCGCCGTTGAGCGCCTTGGGCGCCAGCAGCTCGCAGAACTCAACGCCGTCTGCCAGAGCAAAATCGAGCTCTTCCTCGTCGGCGGGCATCTGCTTCTTGGTGCGGCGATACACCAGGCGCACGTTCTTCACGCCGGCCAGGCGCTTGGCCACGCGGGCCGCATCCATGGCGGTGTTGCCGGCGCCAATGACTACGACGTCCTCGCCCAGCTCGAGCTTCTCGCCCTTCTTGGCAGCCTCGAGGAACTCCAGCACATCGAGCTCGGCACCCTCGCCCAGGCCCGCAGAGCCGGGCATCCAGGCACCGGTGGCCACGACCACGTCGGTAAAGCCCTGGGCCTTGAGCTCGTCAATGGAATCCACGCGAGCGTTAAGCTGCACCTTGGCACCAAAGGCCAGGCAGAGCTCGGCATCGTGGGAGATGTCATCGCTCGCAATGCGGAACTCGGGAATCACGTGACGGACCACGCCGCCGAGCGAGTCGCGGGCCTCAAAGATGGTGACGGGCACGCCGGCACGCGTCAGGAAGAATGCCGTCGCCAGACCGGCCGGGCCGCCACCGATAACGGCAACGCTGCGCTCGCTGTCGTTGGCGATGGCCTGAGCACGCAGCTTGGGCAGCACGGCGGTCATGGCCTCACGGGCGGCCTTGAGCTTGCTGGCGCGAATCTGGGCGCCCTCGGGCTCGTAGAACGCACGCTCGCAGGCACGGCCGCAGGGATGCGGGCAGATGGTGCCAGTGACGAACGGCAGAGCGTTGCGCTCGATGATGATGTTGAGCGCATCCTCGTAGCGGCCCTCGTCAACAGCCGCCAGATAGGCGGGAATATCCTGCTGGATGGGGCAGCTCGTACGGCACGGCGTGGTAAAGCAGTCGGAAAGCGGACTCTTGCCGGCGACCTTGCGGTCGGGCAGCGGGCGCAACGGCTTCTTGTAGAGCGGGTTGGTGAGCGAATCGGCCTGGATCGCGGTCACGGCGTCGAGCGAGACGCCCGCGAACGGCTTGCCATCCAGGTCGGTAAACTCGCCGGCCATCTGGCTAAAGCGCTCGTAGCCACCGGGCTTGAGCACGTCGGTCGCCAGGGTGACGGGCCAAATGCCGGCATCGTACAGGGCGCGGATGTTGTAGACCGTGGCGCCGCCGGAGTAGCTGATGCGCAGCTTGCCATCGAACTGCTCGGTAATGCGGCGGGCAGCCTCGATGGTCAGCGAGAACAGCGAACGGCCGGACATGTACATTTCGGTCGAGGGCAGCTCGTTTCTCGTCACGTCGACGGGGAACGTGTTGGTCAGCTTGACGCCAAACTCCAGGCCGCGCTCGGCGCACAGGGCAATCAGGCGCTCGAACATGGGCACGGCATCGGCCCACTGCAGGTCCTCGCGGAAGTGCGTATCGTCGAAGACGATGTAGTCAAAGCCCAGCTCGTTCAGACGCTGGCGGGCAAACTCATAGCCCAGCAGCGTGGGGTTGCACTTGATGTAGGTGTTGAGGCCCTTCTCGGTGATCAGATAGGTCGCGATGCGCTCGATCTCGGCCGGCGGGCAGCCGTGCAGGGTAGACTCGGTGATGGAGTTGGACACGCGTGCCGGGATGGACTCGACAAACGCGGCGTCGACATGCTCAAACTTGTCCAGGTTGGCGAGCGCCCATGCGCGGCACTCGTTCCAGACGTCGGAGCCGCTAGCGTCCTTCATGCCCTCGATGTAGGCGTCGACCTTGGGGCTCTTGATGCCCTCGAGGTCATAGCCCACGGACATGTTAAAGACAAAACCGTCCGGGCTGCCCAGACCGTACTCGCGAGCGATCAGGTGGCAGGCAAACCATGCTTTCACGTACTCGGCAAAGGCCTGCGGAACCTCGAGCTCGGTCGACCACTCGCAGTTGTAGCACTCGTCCTGTGCCACGATGCAGGGTTTGTTCACACACTTGGAGAGCTCCTCGCCGTCCATAACCTGAACGGTCTTGAGCTCAAAGAAGCGGGAACCGGCCACATAAGAGGCCACGATGTTCTGGGCCAGCTGCGTGTTGGGGCCGGCGGCCGGGCCAAACGGAGTCTCGATGCGCTCGTCAAAAATGGGAAGCGCGCCCTCCTGGTTGGTCGTGACCATCTTGCGCACGCCAAAGATGGCGTCCTGGGTCTTGTGCTCCTCGATGATCCAGTTCATCAGCTGCGAAAACGGGATCGGCCTCATGATGTCGCTCATAACGAGCTCCTCTCTGTAACGCCCGGCGAGACCGCGCGACGGGCGCAAATACGGTGTAGCGCTAGCACAGCGCCGGCGACCCCGCGGAGGCCGCCTATGCGCGCGCCGGATGCGGCGAAACATCCGACGCGCGCGAATCTCCAGTTGGATTAGTACACGCGATCGTTGAGCGTGCTCCAGAGCTTCTTGGACTCGGCCATGGTCCACGCGTTGATCTTGTCCTCATCGATACCGACAAACTCGCGATCCTTGTACAGGACACGACCGTTGATAATGGTGGTGCGGCAGTTTTTGCCCATCATGCCAAAGAGCATGTGGCCGTCGATGTTCTCCTCGCTCAGCGGCGTAAAGGGCTTGTAGTCCATAACGATGACGTCGGCGGCGGCGCCGGCCTCGAGCACGCCGAGTTTGCGATCGAAGTACTTGCTCGCCATCTTGGCGTTGTTCTCAAACAGCATCGTCATGGCCTCGCACCAGCCCACGTTGGGCATGGCGGCGTTGTGGCGCTGAATGATCAGGAAGACCTTGAGGCTCTCGAGCATATCGTGGGTGTAGGCGTCGGTGCCCATGCACACGGGGATACCGCGGCGGAAGAACTCGAGCACGGGGGCGCAGCCCACGGCGTTGCCCATATTGGATTCGGGGTTGTTGACGAGCCAGGTGCCGGACTCCTTGACGATATCCATCTCGGCAGGCGTCACGTGGATGCAGTGGCCGAGCATGGTGTCGGGACCCAGCAGGTTGTGCTGCAGTAGGCGCTCGACGGGGCTGATGCCGCCGCGGTTGAGGCGGGAGTCCCACACGTCGTTCATGCCCTCGCACACATGGATGTGGAAGCCGGTCAGACCGTTGTTGGCCTCGGCCATCTTGTCCATGGTCTCGTCCGAAAGCGTAAAGGTGGCATGTCCGCCAAACATGGCGGCGATCATGTGGTTGTCGTTATCGCGACGCTCCTTGGCGGCCCACTGGGCAAACTCGGCGTTCTCGGCAATGGCCTGGTCGCATTTTTCCTGGCCGCGGCGATCGGAGACCTCGTAGCACAGGCACGAACGCATGCCCAGCTCCTGAGCTGCATCCTTAATGGTAAAGAGGCTTCCCGGGATCTCGCAGAAGCTCGCATGGTGATCGAAGATCGTGGTGACGCCATCGCGGATGGAGTCAAGGATTGTGGCATAGGCGCTGGCCTTGGTACCGTCGAGCGTCAGGTTATCGTCGATCTTCCACCACTGCTGCTCAAGATTCTCCAGGAAGTTAGTGGGGTTGCAGCCCTTAATGGCAAGGCCACGGGCCAGACCCGAGTAGATGTGGGTGTGGCAGTTGATGAGTCCGGGCATGATGAGATTGCCCTGGGCGTCGACGTACTCGGCATCCGGGTACTTGGCCTTGAGCTCGCACTCGGGGCCCACTTCGACGATCGTATCTCCGTCAATGGCGACCGCACCGTTGGGAATGAACGGGGCCTGAGCGTTGCGGGTAAAGACGGAACCGTTAGCGACCAGAAGCATGAATGCTCCCTTCAACATCAGGGGCGGGGTTTGACACCTCTGACATGGCGGAAGTGCGAAGCGCCGGCCTACACCGGAAACGGGCCCTCTCCCGTCAACGCTTCACCAAAGGGACAAACCCTTTGAAGTGCGGCTTGGCGCCGCATGACGTC
>CABUBY010000072.1 GCA_902489955.1 uncultured Collinsella sp.
GCGCGCCGGCGTGAGCTTTTTGGAATCGTTGATGCCCCAGACGCGCGGCTCCATAGGAAGGCAGACGGCGCATACCGTCAAAGGACCGGCCACCGATCCGCGACCCACCTCGTCGACACCAACGACCACCCCATCGCCGCCAAGCTCATGCATAAGCTCGTACATGTCATTGACGCGCTCGCGCTCGGCAAGTTCCTTGGCATGGCGCTTAAGAGCACGCTCGCAAGCCTTGATCACCTGCTGGCGCGGGTCCTCGCGATAATGCTCCACGAGGGCGGGGATCTCCTCAAACGTTGCGCTCGCCAGCTCTCCGGCAACCTGCGATGCCGAAACCGAGCTCGTCATGTTGGCCATACCAGGCCCTCCTTGCATGCAAATCAGATAAAAAGAAGGGCCACCCGAAGGTGACCCTTGTGTCCAAACGAGTGGACAGACGCTGCAATCTTCTTAGCGCTTCTCGGGGATGCGAGCAGCCTTGCCCACCTTGTCGCGGAGGTAGTACAGCTTGGCGCGACGGACGCGACCATGACGAACGACCTCGAGCTTGGCGATCTTGGGGCTGTGAAGCGGGAAGGTACGCTCAACACCGACACCGAAGGACATCTTGCGGACGGTGAAGGTCTCGCGGGCACCGGCGCCGGCCATGCGGATGACGTCGCCCTGGAAGACCTGGATGCGCTCGCGGTCGCCTTCCTTAATGCGGTAGTGAACCTTGACGTTGTCGGCGACGCGAACCTGAGGAATGTCCTCGCGGATCTGCTGACGCTCGATTGCGCGGATGTAATCCATGTGCAATTCCTTACTCTTCTAGAGGTGCCGTACCACCTTGGCCGGCACGTAGTTGAACAAACGTATTCGAGTATACACGCGCGGGTTTCTGCTGCAAGAACAATTTTTTACGCAGACAAAAAGACAAAACCCGCACATGATAACCGCCCGCCTCACGAATGAGACGGGCGGCATGAAGGGGGGCTACGCTAGGCGTCTAAACCCAAAACGTTAGGCGGAACGCTTGGCCTCGAGCTTGGCCTGAGCGGCAGCCAGGCGTGCGAGGGGCACGCGGTAGGGCGAGCAGGACACGTAGTCCACGTCGGCCACGTTAAACAGGCCCTTGATGGACTTGGGGTCGCCGCCGTGCTCGCCGCACACGCCAAAGTGCATGCCCGGGTTGGTGGCGCGGCCCTTCTCGACAGCCATGCGCACCAGCTCGAGCACCGCCGCGTCGATGGTCTCGAAGGGATTGTCCTTCAAGATCTTCTTATGCATGTACAGCGGGATGAACTTAGCCTCGGCGTCGTCACGCGAGAAACCGAAGGTCGTCTGGGTGAGGTCGTTGGTGCCAAAGCAGAAGAAGTCTGCGTAATGGGCGATCTCGTCAGCGATCATGCAGGCGCGCGGCAGCTCGAGCATCGTGCCCACGGGAATATTGAGCTCGACGCCTTCTTCGTCGGAAACCTCGGCGATTACGCGCTCGATAACCTCGCGGGTCTGGACATGCTCGGCCGTGATGGAAACGAGCGGAACCATGATCTCGGGGCGCGGGTCGACGCCCTCCTTGATAAGGTGGGCAGCAGCCGTGGCGACGGCGCGAACCTGCATGAGCGGCAGATCGCCAAAGACGACGGACAGGCGCACGCCCCGTAGGCCGAGCATCGGGTTGGACTCGACCATGCCGTCGATACGACGCAAGCGGGCGCGCAGGACGGCAAGCTCTTTCTCGCAGGCGCCAGCGGCTTCCTTCTTGGTGATGGCGACCTCGAGCTCGCGAGGATTATCCAGGAACTCATGAAGCGGCGGATCGAGCAGGCGGACGACCACATCGCGACCGGACATGGTCTTGAACATCGCCAGGAAGTCCTCGGTCTGAACCTTGAGCAGGTCGGCCAGGGCCTGCTGCTTCACGGCCTCATCGTCAGACAGGATAAAGCTCTGGATGATGTTCTTACGGTCGCCTAGGAACATGTGCTCGGTGCGGCACAGGCCAATAGCCTCGGCGCCAAACTCGAGTGCGAGCTCGGCATCCTCGGGGTTGTCGGCGTTGACGCGCACGTGGTTGGCGTGACCGTCGCTCTCGTCCAGACGGATCTCGTCGGCCCAGGACAGGATGGTGTCCAGGTCGCCGGTGAGCTCGGCCGAAACCAGATCGACGGCGCCGTCGACGACGATACCCTGGGTACCGTCGATGGAAATGACATCGCCCTCGCGCAGCACGCGGTCGATGCCCTCGATACGCACGACCTTCTCGGCGGCGTCGATGTGGAAGCGCTCAACGCCGCAGACACAGGGCGTACCCATGCCGCGGGCGATAACGGCGGCATGGCTCGTCTTGCCACCGTGGCTGGTCAGGATGCCCTCGGCGGCGACCATGCCCTTCAGGTCGTCGGGGTTGGTCTCCCAACGAACCAGAATGACCTTGTGACCCTCGGCGGAACGCGCGACAGCGTCGTCGCTCGAGAACACGACCTCGCCCACGGCGGCACCGGGGCTGGCATTAAGACCGCTGGCGAGAGCCTCGTACTTCTTGGAGGCGTCGAACTGCGGGTGAAGGAGCTGGTCGAGTTGCGCGGGATCGATGCGGCTCACGGCCTCTTCGCGGGTGATCAGGCCTTCCTCGACCATTTCGATGGCGATGCGCAGGGCGGCGGTGGCGGTGCGCTTGCCCACGCGGGTCTGGAGCATCCAGAGCTTGCCCTGCTCGATGGTAAACTCGATATCGCACATATCGCGGTAATGATCCTCGAGCGTCAGGAACACGCGCTCGAGCTCCTCACCTGCGGACTCGAGGCCCGGGGTGGTCTTGAGGTCGGCGATGGGCTCGGTGTTGCGGATACCGGCGACGACGTCCTCGCCCTGGGCATTAACCAAAAAGTCACCGTAGAACTCCTTGGTGCCGTCGGCCGGATTACGCGTAAAGGCGACACCGGTCGCAGAGGTCTCGCCCTTGTTGCCAAAGGCCATGGCCTGCACGTTGACGGCGGTGCCGAGCTCGTCGGAGATGCCGTGCTGCTTGCGGTAGATGCAGGCGCGCTCGTTCATCCAGCTGCCAAAGACGGCCTGGATGGCAAGGCGTAGCTGAAGCTCCGGGTCGTGCGGGAAGACGGGCTTGCCGTCAGCGACCTCGAGCTCGGGATACAGGGAGGCATCGACGTTCTCGGAGAAGATGCCCTTAAAGGTCTCGACGAGCTCCTGCAGATCCTCGGCCGAAAGCTCGGAATCGACGCGAACGCCGGCGACCAGGCGGGCCTGGGTCAGGGCGTTCTCGAACAGGTCGGCGTCAACGCCCATGACGACGTTGGAGAACATCTGGATAAAGCGGCGGTAGCTATCCCAGGCAAAACGCGGATTTTGCGTCTGGGCGATGAGGCCCTGAACGGAGTCGTCGTTGAGGCCCAAGTTGAGAACCGTGTCCATCATACCGGGCATGGAGAACGGAGCGCCCGAACGAACCGACACGAGCAGCGGATCGTTGTCGTCACCGAGCTTCTTGCCGCAGCGAGCCTCGAGGTCCGCCTCGGCGGCAACGATCTCATCGAGTGCGCCCCCGGGCCACACGTTGCCGGCACCGGAGTACTCGACGCAAGTCTGGCAGGTAATGGTAAAGCCACCGGGAACCGGCAGGCCGATGCGGCTCATCTCGGCAAGGTTTGCGCCCTTGCCGCCAAGCACGAAGTTCATGGACTTGTCGCCCTCAGTGACACAGGTGCCCTGGGCGTCGGTTCCAAAACGGTAAACCCTCTTGCAATCGCTCACGATACTTCCCCTTCCATGCGCCTACGCGCACGACCGTGGTAACGAATCGACCCGCCGGATGCGGGCCGTGAGGGAACTATACGGCGGGCATTGAACGGGTTTGCGTAGAGGGCGCGGGGTTTGGTAAACGTGGTAAATGTGGCGGTAAACGGTAGGTAAAGTTGGTTACCTTATGAAGATACCATTACAAGAAACTTGCAGGTCAAATGCAAGTTTCTTGCTAAATCGCTTTACCATTATCGTGCATTATTTTTAGTTAGTCTTTTAAAGACAGTGCATTTTAGCTACCCCAATGAGTTAGCTTTGCTGGGCTCGGCGGGCGGCGCGACGGGCACGGGCTTCTTGGATTTCCTCCAAGTGGCTGATGATCTCGGAGGCGCTCTCCTCGATGGCCTTGCCGTCGGTACGCACCACAAAGCAGCCTAGGCGCTTCATGAGGGCACGAGCTTCCTCGAGCTCGCTGCGCACGCTCTCGGGCTCGGCATAGGAGCCGGCAACGGCACGGGCGTAGTCATCGCCCAAGCGGCTATCGCGAATCTCGGAAATAACGTCGACGGTCGAAATCAGGCCAAACAAACGCATCGGGTCGACCTCGTAAATCGACTTTGGCGGTTCCATACCATGCGCCAACGGAACATTGGCAACCTTGTAACCCTGATAAGCCAAATACATCGACAACGGCGTCTTGGATGTACGCGACACACCCAGCAGCACGATATCGGCACCCGACAGATCGTCGCAACCACGACCGTCATCGTGCTCAACGAAATACTCCATGGCATCGATGCGGTGGAAATAGCGGTCGTCGGTCTTATGAATCACGCCAGCCACGCCCTTGGGCGCAACGCCGATAAGCGATGAAAGCACGGCGAGTGTCGGGCCGATCAGGTCGACCGAACGGATATGCAGCATACCTAGGTAATCGAGCACGCGAGCACGAAGGGCCGGGTCGACGATGGTATGGAACACGGCGATATCGCGATGGTCCGCATCGACGCGCGGCCCCACAAATGACTTGACCTGCTCCACGGAGGTCACCTTAGGCAGGCGTAAAACGCGAAAAGCCCCTTCATCAAATTGCCCGGACGCCGCAAGCACCACCTCACAAGCGGTATCACCGAGCGAGTCGGAGATAACGATAACGGTGGGACGAGCGGTGACCGGGCAATCCATGGGGGGCTCCTTTTGCGCTTATGCGCAAGCTGGCTTACTTTTTGCGGGCAAGCTCACCGATGTTGGCGATGCCAGAGAAAACGGCCTCGAAGCGGTTGAGCAGCTTAAGGCGATTATCGCGAAGCTGCTCGTCCTTGTCCATGACCATGACCTCATCGAAGAAACGGTCGATGGGCGCGCGCAGGGCGGCGAGGGCGGCAAATGCGGCCGGGTAGTCCTCGGCAGCAAGGGCGGCATCGACAGCGGTCTGAGCAGCCTCGGAGGCGTCGGCGAGCGCGAGCTCGGCCTCGCCCATCAGGCTGCGGTCATACTCCGCACCCAGCTCGGGCTTGGAGATGTGCGCGGCACGGGCATAGGCGGTAGCCAGGTTGTCAAAGGTCTCGGCATCATTCTTGCGGGCCTCGTCGAGGGCGGCGCAGCGGGCGAAGAAGACGGACGGGGCGATGATGTGCACCGCGGAGACGGCGGCAACGGTATCGGCCGGGATCTTTTCGTCGCGGGCCATGCTCACCAGGCGGCCATGGAAGAAGTCACGAACCTGCTGGGCGACCTCGGCGGCGTCGAACTCAATGCCCTGCTCGCTGTAAAGCTGCAGAGCAAAGTCAATCAGCGACGTGGGGTCGATCGGCAGACGGTCGCGCAGAATGTTGATGATGCCGATAGCGGCACGACGCAGCGCGTAGGGATCGGAGGAGCCGGTCGGGGGCTCGCCGATGGCAAAGATACCGGCGATGGTATCGAGCTTGTCGGCGCAGGCCACGATGCAGCCAGCGGTGCCCTCGGGCAGCTCGTCACCGGCAAAGCGGGGACGATAATGATCGCGAATGGCGTGGGCGACCTCGTCGTTCTCCCCCATCGCGGTGGCGTAGTAACCGCCCATCACGCCCTGCTGGCTCGTGAACTCGACGACGGCGTTGGACACCAGGTCGGCCTTGCACAGGTGCGCGGCGCGAGCGGCGTCGGCGGCAAGATGGGCGCCCAGATGAGCCTCGCGGGCAATAGCGAGCGCGAGCTGCTCAATGCGCTCGGACTTGGCGAGCACGCTGCCGAGCTTCTCCTGGAAGGCGACCTTGGCCAGGCGCTCACGGAACTCGTCGAGGGAGATCTTCAGGTCCTCCTCGTAGAAGAACTTAGCGTCGTCCAGACGGGCGCGCACGACGCGCTCGTTGCCGTCGATCACGCGCTCGGCATTCTCGGGCTTGCTGTTGGAGACGACCACGAACTCACGCGTCAGCTTGCCCTCGCCGTCATAGATCGGGAAGTAGCGCTGGTTGGTGAGCATGGACTCGCAGATGATCTCGTGCGGGACCTTGAGGAACTCCTCATCGAAGGTACCTACGAGCACCGTCGGCCACTCGCAGAGGTTGATAACCTCCTCGAAGACCTTCTTGGGCGTGTCGACATGGCAGCCAGGACGGGCGGCCTCGACCTCGGCGATACCGGCGAGGATGGCCTCGCGACGACGCTCGGCAGAGAGCACGCCGGCGTCCTCGAGCACCTGCTCGTAGACGGCAGGGCTGGCGACCACGTGGTCACCGGGGCCAAGCACACGATGGCCGCGCGTGGTGTTGCCGCTCGTCACGTCGGCAAACGACACGGGGACGACGTCCTCGCCCAGAAGGCAGCAGATCCAGCGGACCGGACGCACGAACGTGGCGTGCTCGTGACCCCAGCGCTGACTACGGTAGTTTGGCCACTGAAGGCCGGCGATGGTCTTCTCGCACAGGGCCGTCAGGATCGGGGTGGCCGGGGCGGAGGGAATGTTCTTCTCGGCAAAGACGTACTCGCGACCGTCGGTGTCCTCGCGGCGCACCAGGTCCTCGGCAGCCACGCCGCACTTTCGGGCAAAGCCCTGGGCAGCCTTGGTGGCGTTACCGTCGGCGTCGAAGGCGATGTTTGCCGCGGGACCGCGCTTGACCTCGTGGACCTCATCGGTCGCGGTGGCGACGTTGGCCACAAGTGCGGTCAGGCGGCGCGGACTCGAGATAACGCGGACCTCGCCATGGGCAAGGCCGGCCTCGTCGAGACCCTTGGCAATCATGGTACCGAGCTGCTTGACGGCGTTGTTCAGCGGCGCGGAGGGCATTTCCTCCGTACCGATCTCAAACAGGAAATCCTTAGCGTCTGCCATGGCTTACGCCACCTCGCCTTCCTGGTCGGCATTCTCGTTGACTCCGGCGACCTCGGCCATATAGGCCTCGCAGCACGCCTTCGCGACGGCGCGAACGCGCAGGATGTAGTTGGCACGCTCGACCGCGGACAGCGCGCCGCGGGCATCGAGCAGGTTGAAGGCGTGGCTGCACTTCATGACGCAGTCGTAGGCCGGCAGCGGCAGCTTGCGCTCCAAGCAGGAGTGGCACTCCGCCTCGTAGTCGTCAAACTTTTGACGCATCATCTCGACGTTGGCGACCTCAAAGTTGTAAGCGCTGAACTCGCGCTCGTTCTCGAGGAACACGTCGCCGTAAGTCATGGGCGTGCCGTCGGGCAGGTAGCTCCACACCAGGTCGTAGACGGAGTTGACACCCTGCGCGTACATGGCGATACGCTCCAGACCATAGGTGATCTCGACGGGCACGGGGTCGACCTCGATGCCGCCTACCTGCTGGAAGTACGTGAACTGCGTGACCTCCATGCCGTTGAGCCAGACCTCCCAGCCAAGGCCCCAGGCGCCAAGGGTCGGGCTCTCCCAGTCGTCCTCGACAAAGCGAACGTCATGGTCGTTGGGGTCCAGGCCGATAGCGGCCAGCGAACCCAGGTAGAGCTCCTGGGCATTGACCGGAGACGGCTTGATGAGCACCTGGAACTGATAGTAGTGCTGCATGCGGTTGGGGTTCTCGCCGTAGCGGCCGTCGGCAGGACGGCGGCAGGGCTGCGCATAGCAGGTGCGCCACTCGGCGGGACCGAGCGAGCGCAGCGTGGTCGCGGTGTGGAAGGTACCGGCACCGACCTCGGAGTCATAGGGCTGCATAATGACGCAGCCCTGCTCGCCCCAGTACTGCTGGAGGCGCAGGATGATGTCTTGGAAGGAAAGCGATGAAGCGTTCATGCCTCTAATATCCCCTCGTCGAAACGATTACACGGTTAGGTACTGTACTATAGCGGTTTTTAGTCGATGGCGCCGATGCGGCTGAGCGGCCAGTAGCGCACGAGCGCCACGGCAATCAGATCGGAACGGTCGACGGGACCAAAGTAGCGCGAGTCGGCAGAGTTTTCGCGGTTGTCGCCCATCACCCACACACAATCGTCGGGAACGGTGTAGGGATAACTCACCTGAGCGCCGGGAGCCTGGACTGAAAGCGGCCAGCTCATGCCGGTCGTGTAGTCCTCGTCGAGCGCCCGACCGTCAACGACCACCTTGCCGTCCTGCAGATCGACCGTCTGGCCGGCGGTGGCAATGACGCGCTTGACGAGCACATCGTGCTCGGAGGTGCCGTCGGGGTTGTGGAACACCACGATGTCGCCCTGTTTAACAGGTTGACCGAGCTCAAGGCTCACCTTTTGCGCCAGGATCTGGTCGCCAATCTCGATCGTGAACTCCATGGAACCGGTAGGCACCACAAAGGGCTCGACCACAAACGAGCGAATCAAAAAGGTGGCTACGAGAGCGATCGCGACGACCACGATCCACTCAAATGCACCCTTTAGCACGGAATGCTGCGACGGAACCATTCTCACTCCTCGCTCTGCGAATACGACGCGTCCAGGATCTCTTGCGCATATGCGCGCTCCTCGGGCGTAAGTCGTGCCGTCTCGATCAGGTCGGGACGCCAGCGACAGGTGCGCTCGATGGCATTCTTGCGGCGCCAAGCATCGACCTTGGCGTGATCGCCGCTTACGAGCACCGGAGGCACGCCC
>CABUBY010000073.1 GCA_902489955.1 uncultured Collinsella sp.
CGAGCCGCATCGACAATTATCTCGCCGGCTCCCCCATGGCAGGCCAGGGCTACAACTTTGCCGTCGCCGCTTGGAATACCGGTGTCGACCCCCGTTGGTCCCCCGCCATCGCCTGCATCGAGAGCACCAAGGGTGCTTATTGCGCCAATTCTTATAACGCCTGGGGCTGGAGTGCACGTGGCGGCGGTTGGCGCAGCTTTGGCAGCTGGAGCGAGGGCATCTCCGCTCACGTTGCCTATCTGGGCGCCAACTACGGCTCCACCCTTACCCCGGCTGCGGCCAAAAAGTACTGCCCGCCCACGTGGCAGGACTGGTACAACAAAGTCGCCGCTCAGATGAACCGCATCTAAGTGCAACTGCAAAGGGCCCCAACGGGGCCCTTTTCTTTTAGGTAGCGGAGGTATCGACGACGCCGGTCGCATTGGCAACCGCGACTATGACGATCATGCATAGGAGCAGCACACCCAATGCCTTGAGCCAGAGTTTCGCGAGTTTCTTGCCGCGATAGCTGTCGAGCAGTGCGAATCGCCGACGAAGACGGCGCTTATCGAGCAGCGCAAAATGCATAAGCACCATAAGGCCATCGACAAAGAAAAAATACTCGATTATGAGAAGCCACGTCGGGTAGCTTTGGTTTGCTCCCGTGGGGTGAAAGACGGCAAAGTGACTTCCGGCAAAGAACACAAGCAGCGAAAAGCAGACGAGCGTATTCCAAATGCGCCCCAGAGACTCCGGAACGCGAGAGAGCAGACCGCATGCAGCGGAGGCGGCAGGCCCAGGAAGCCCTGCAGGGTTCTGGAGCCCTTGGGGCGTCAACACCGTCTCCGAGGCCGGAGTACGGACAGGCGCAGGCGCAGGAGGCCGCACGGGGCGACTTAGATCGTATGCCGCGCGCGTCGCCCGTCCCAACGCTTCCGCGCTCGCAAAACGCTTGGCCGGGTCGAGCGCCATCGACATGCAGACGGCATCGGCAAGTGGAGTGGGAATGCCGCGTGCCTCGCATTGCTCGCGCATGTCGAGCCCTGGTTTAGGGTCGACTCCCGTCAAGCAGAAGAACAACAGGGCGCCAAGTGCGTAGACGTCGCTGCGCACGCTCGTCTGCCCAAACCCATACTGCTCGGGCGGCGCATAGGGCCGTGTCCCAAACTTGACGGTATCGGCATCGGCGCCATCGCGCCATACGCGCGCGATCCCCAAGTCGATAATCACCAGCGATGAAAACGTCAGGCCGTCATCAGGCGTATAGTTGGCACCTGTCACGATGATATTCGACGGCTTGAGGTCGCGATGGATCACCGGCGCCGACGTCTCCCCCGCCATTGCAAAACCGGCATGGAGCTCACCCACGGCATCGCATAGGGCAGGATACAATTCACGCGCATAATCGGGGGTGGCTCCCAGACGGTACACCAGCGCCCCGAGCGTCTCCCCTTCGATGTATTCCATAACCACGTTGAGCTCGTCGCCCACACGACGACAATCGACGATTCTGGGCAGGTGCTCAAAACGCCTGCCTGCCCGCTGAGCGGCAAACAGACGCTCGTATGCCCCGCCGATTTGAGCCGAAGCATCGATGCGTTTACGGACAAAGGGGCCGAGCGAACCACCGCCGGTTCCTTCAAAGTACACGAGCTCGGTTGTTTCAACGGACGAGCGCTTAAGTACACGCTCCACGCGATAGCTGTCGTCACGATCGAGCGACGCCAGGTGCTCGGCAAGCGCTGCGGTCAACTCGTCATCGGAATATGTTGGGATCTGAGTATCCATAGCCTCCATCATAGCGCAGAGCGCAGACACCCCATGGCATCCGCGCCCCGTTCGTTTGCATCGTTGTTCGACAGCTCCACCGGCTCAGATATCAGCCGCTAACTCACCGTCTCCTCGTCAAAGCGATACAGTTCCTCGTTGACCTTTTGGAGGCTGCACCCGCGATCGATGCAAAAGATGATAATCGCATCGCGGCGGTCCTTGCAGTTAAGGACGCTTACCCCGGCAGCCGTCAGCGCACGGTTAGTCTCTTTGAGCGTCAGCGCCATCGCAAAGGCAATCTGCAGCACCTTATTGCGACTCGGATGACGCGCACCGGTAAAGATCTGATAGCCAAAGGTCTCATTGAGATCGGCCATACGAACCACACGCGAGCGCTCCAAGCCCTTTTCCTGCAGTAGCTGCTTCAGGTAGTTCGAAAGCGACGGGGCGGCAAAGTCGTGCTCCCTGATATAGCCATCGATGTTCGGCGCATCGAGAAGTTCATTGAGCAACTCCTCGGTCAGCTTTTTATCGGGCATACGACTTCACCTCCCCCAGTGCATGCAACATGCTAGAAACCACTTACGTCCGAACGCTCCCAGCTAGCAACCTGGTCGGGAGACACTGTACCCAGCGCCTCGAACTTCCAGGAGCCGCCCGCCTTCAGATGATTGGTGTTTGCAAGAGCCGTTCCAACCTGGTTGCCATCGGCATCATACAGAACATACTCAATCTGAATGTAGCTCTTTTCCTTGTCCGTGTTATTGGTCAGCGTGCCCGTGATCTTATAGGCAAACTGATTGGAGGTGTCTTCAGCCTCATCAGCAATGGTATACGGTTCTTGCGGTTCTTTTTGCTCCTCAGCCTGCTGTGTCGCCTCGGCAGGTTTTGCCGAATCGCTCGCAGACGAATCGGTTGAATTGCCACCCATAGAGCCCACGGCACCGACGATAACCAGCACCACGATGACGCCTAGGACAATCTTGCCGATCGGCTTCTTTCCCTCTTTTGCCATTATTCATCCTTCCTACGATCCGGCTACCGCGCCGGCATACAGCACATCGTAGAAAGGATTGAACTTGAATTCATTAGCTGAGAGCTAAGGCTGCAGTAAACGGCCAATGCAGTTATCCAAACGCCGAGCAAACGCACTTTGCGCAACCGTCTGCTGGCAGCGCGTCAACCCACCGTTACGGATTCCCCAGTAAAGGCGCTGATCATCAACAGGACAAAGAACACCAGGTAGCTGGCACTCAGCGGGTACGCAATAATCAGGAAGACGACCCAGCCGACAGTGGTTTTACCGTCGGCACGGCGTTGCTCGCGATTGCGGCAAAGCCAAATCGTCACGCCAATGGCCACAATCAGCAACACGAGTGCCGCTGCTGCCAACCCGGCAAGCGCAAACATTACGCCAATGCTCACAGCGATGACCGGAAGCAGCAGCAAACCGCACCCGCATCCACCCGGACTATATACGGCTGATTGCCGACGTCGCCTCATCGTCACTCCATCACAAGCAATCGTTTGTAGACATCGAGGCCTTTGAGCAGAATTTCCTCGTCAAAGAGCATGCTATCGGTATGCAGAGCACTTGTGGCATAGGCGGGGCAGCCATCCGAATCACTCGGGTTGTCTTGGTCCTCTGGCATACCCGTGCCCAGCAGGAAAAACACGCCCGGCAGATGGCGCTGATAGAACGCGAAATCCTCGGCGATCAGCAGCGGCTCGTCCACAAGTTGCAGCTCGGGCAAGGCAGGCGCAATGTGGGCAAACAACTCGGGATCGTTATCGACTGGCGGATAGCCCTCGGCAAAGTCGAGATCGTACGTACAGCCCGTTGCGGTGCACGCCTCGTCGAGCGCACGGCGTACGCCCTCGCGCGCACGGTCGAACATGGCGTCCGTAAACACACGCAAGCTACCGGCAACATGGGCCTCCCCCGCCACCGCATTGCAGACGGTGCCTGCCTGCAGCAGGCCGAACTTGCCAATGCAGGGCTCATCGGCACCCAACTCGTCCATCAGCTCGCGCTCGGTAACCAAAAACTTCGCTGCCGCCAACGCGGCATCGTGTGACTCCTCAACCGGCACGCCATAGGTCTTAGCGATATGGATGCTCGTTCCGTGAATATGAATGTGCGTCTCGCTCGAACGCGCCAGCAGCGGACCGGAACAACTCGCCAACGTGCCGGCAGGCAGATCGGGCCACACATGGAAGCCGAAGATGCGGTCGGCCCCATAGCGCTCGAACACACCGCTCTCGCATACCGTCTTGGCACCACCGGTCGTTTCCTCGGCCGGCTGGAACACAAAGAGAACGTTGCGCCTAATGGCGCCTGGCTGATCGCGAATCGTACGGTCGACATACGTCGCGGCGGCAAGCGCCATGGCCATGTGTCCGTCATGGCCGCAAGCGTGCATCTTGCCGGGATGGGTCGAGGCAAAGGCCGCTCCCGTCGCCTCCGCGATGGGCAGCGCATCCATATCGGCGCGAATCGCCGTGGCATGCGCGGCATCAACGCCGGCGTCGAAGAAAGCACAGACGCAGCTGGGGCAGGGATGGGTCACTTCACAGGCAAGCGAGGCGAGCACGCCCTCGATATAGGCAATGGTTTGCGGAAGATCGAAATCGAGCTCCGGAATGCGATGGAGATCGCGGCGATAGCGACGGAGTTCTTGGAGCTCGGTCATAGAGGATCCCTTCGTGAGGCACATCTGTTGCAACTTATTGTGATACAGGATTGTGGCGCACATGTTTCCAGCATATCCCTGCATTTTTTAAACGTTATATACGAATACTCTTGTTTGGTAAAGTGCAACGTGATAGGGTCTTTACCACTTGATAGAGGCGCGGGCACGAAGAGCCGCGGGCGAGCCGGCAGGCTTTGACCCCGTGGGGAGGCGAAACCCGCCGAACTGGGTTTTACGGGCACGAACAACCTGGTGGGCCTGTGGGAAACACCCACAGGACTGTCTGCAGCAATGCGGGAGCGCTATCCGGACATTGGGTCCACGCTATGCGGATTCGATGCGCAGATGGCGCCGTCTGGATAGCGAGGTTTACGGGACATGGCATTGACCCCCAACGAGGCATATGCGGCCAAGCAGCCGTTTGTGGACAAGGAGACACTCGAGCATATCGTCGAGCAGTTCCCCACGCCGTTTCATCTATACGACGAGGCGGGCATCCGCCGCAACATGCAAGAAGTGCGCGACGCCTTTGCATGGAACCCGGGCTTTAAGGAATACTTTGCCGTCAAGGCCAACCCCAACCCGGCACTCATCTCCATTCTCAACGAATACGGCTGCGGTTGCGATTGCTCGAGCTATACCGAGCTCATGATTGCCCGCTCGCTGGGCATCACCGGCCACGACATCATGTTCTCGTCCAACGACACGCCGGCGGCGGACTTTGAGCTCGCCGACAAGCTGGGTGCCATCGTCAACTTTGACGACATCAGCCACATCGAGTTCTTTAAGCGCGTCGCGGGCCCCATCCCCAAGACGGTCAGCTGCCGCTTCAATCCGGGCGGCCTGTTCCAGCTCTCTAACGGCATCATGGATAACCCCAGCGACTCCAAGTACGGCATGACCACCGAGCAGCTCTTTGAGGCTTTTCGCATGCTCAAGGCCAAGGGCGCCGAGAAATTTGGCATCCATGCCTTCCTTGCCAGTAACACCGTCACTAACGACTACTACCCCAAGCTCGCACGCATCCTTTTTGAGCTTGCCGTGCGCCTGGAGCGCGAGACCGGCGCACATGTCGCCTTTATCAATCTGTCCGGCGGTGTGGGTATCCCCTACCTGCCCGAGCAGCAGGCCAACGACATTCACGCCATCGGCGAGGGAGTGCACGCGGCATACGACGAGATCCTGGTTCCTGCCGGCATGGGCGATGTGGCCATCTGCACCGAGATGGGCCACTTTATGATGGGCCCCTACGGCTGCCTGGTCACCAAGGCCATCCACGAGAAGCAGATCTACAAGGACTATATCGGCGTGGACGCAAGCGCCGTCGACCTCATTCGTCCCGCTATGTATGGTGCCTACCACCACATTACGGTGATGGGACAGCCGGGTGGCCCTGACAAGACCGCAGCACCGGTCACGAACACGTATGACATCACGGGCAACTTGTGCGAGAACAACGATAAGTTCGCTATCGACCGCGAGCTTCCGCAGATCGACATGAGTGATGTACTCGTGATCCACGATACCGGCGCGCATGGCTACTCCATGGGCTACAACTACAACGGGCGGCTGCGCTCCGCCGAGGTCCTACTGCGCCCCGATGGCTCGGCCGACCTCATCCGCCGTGCCGAGCGCCCGGGCGATTACTTTGCCACGCTCGACGTGCTGCCGAGCGGCCGAGAGCTGCTGGCCAAGTCGCGCGCCGAAAGTGCCCGCCGTCGCGCCGAAGACGAGCGCCTGGCAGTCGCAGCTCAATGGAACAAACGCATCCAGATCGCGGAGGCGAAGGAGAAGAACATGGACATCCGCAATCTCGAGGGCTCAATCGTCGCCCTGGTTACGCCGTTTAAAAAGGACGGCAGTGTCGACTTTGACGCGCTCGAGCGCCTTATCGATTTCCACTTGCAAAATGGCACCGACGCCATTCTCACCCTGGGCACCACCGGCGAGAGCGCCACGATGACCGATGACGAGGACAACTCCGTCGTCGCCGCCGTGGTCAAGCATGTTGCAGGACGCGTCCCCGTCATCGCCGGCTCGGGCTCCAACTCCACGCAGACCATGCTCACCAAGTCGCTTACTTACCAGGGCTTGGGAGCCGACGGCCTGCTGCTCATTACCCCCTACTACAACAAGTCCAACGAAGAGGGTATCTATCAGCACTTTAAGACCGTCGCCGATGCCGTTGACATCCCCTGCATCCTGTACAACATCCCCGGCCGCTGCGGCTGCGGTATCAGCGAGCGCAACGTAGAGCGCCTAGCCGCGCACCCCAACATCATGGGCATCAAGGAGGCCTCGGGCAACGTCGCCTACGCGGCCAAGATCGCCCACCTGCTGTCCGATGACTTCCGCATGTACTCGGGCGAGGATGCACTCACAGTGCCGCTCATGAGCCTGGGCGCTTCGGGCACCATCAGCGTGTGGGCCGACGTTCAGCCGCAGCTCGTACATGACATGTGCCGCGCCTATTTGGACGGTGACGTGGCACGTGCCCGCGATATCCAGATTGCCGGCCAGCCGCTCATCAATGCCCTCTTTAGCGAGGTCAACCCCATCCCCGTCAAAGAGGCGCTCGCTCAGATGGGTATGATCGAGGCAAACTACCGCATGCCGCTGTGCCCCATGGCAGACGACACGCGCTCCGCACTTACCGATGCTCTGAAGGGAGCTGGTCTGCTTGATTAAGACCGTCATTATGGGAACGGGCCGCATGGGCTCGCTCATCCGCACTACCGCCGAGGGCATTGTCGACGCCGCCGGTCAGCCCGTTTTTGATATCGTGGCCCAGATTGGCTTCGATTTGAGCGAACTCGAGAACGCACCGGCTGCCGATGTGATTATCGACTTCTCGAACGTCGTGACCTTCGATGCCGTCGTCGCCTATGTCGAGCGCACGGGCGCCGCACTCGTTTCCGGCACCACGGGCTATTCACCTGAGCAGATGGACCGCCTGCGTGAGCTGGGCCAGAACACCCGCGTTATGCACTCGGGCAATTACTCCATCGGCATCGCAGCCCTGCGTCATCTAGTGGCCCAGGCCACACGCGAGCTGCCCGGCTTTGACTGCGAGATCGTCGAGACGCACCACAACCAAAAGGTCGACGCCCCGAGCGGCACCGCCAAGCTACTGCTCGACGCCGTCGTCGAAGCTGAACCTGAGGCAGGCTACCACCCCGTCTATGGCCGCGAGGGCATGTGCGGCGCGCGTGGCCCCAAGGAGATCGGAATGCACTCGCTGCGCGGCGGCACCGTAGCTGGCGTACACGAGGTGGGTTTCTTTGGCCAGGACGAGGAAGTCACGCTCACCCACCGCGCCACGAGCCGTCAGATCTTTGTCAACGGCGCCCTGGCAGCCGCGCAGAAGCTCGTCGTCCGCGAACCCGGCTTCTATACGTTCGACCAGGTCATGTTTGCCTAACCAGGTATCAACCGAATCCACCCAAAGGAGAGATAGCAAATGAGCAACGCAGCCGAGATGGATGCACAGGAGATTATCAACTACATCGCCACCGCGCCCAAAAAGACGCCCGTCAAGCTGTACGTGCGCGAGAAGCCGGGCATGAAGGTTGCCTGGGGCGACGCACATGTCTACGGCGGCCGTCGTGGCAAGACCGTCTTTTGCGACTGGGATGAGCTTAAGGCCATCCTGGACGCCAACGCCGACTCCATCGATTACTACGACGTTGAAAACGATTGCCGCAACTCCGCCGTGCCCATGCTCGACCTTAAGGGCATCAACGCCCGCATCGAGCCGGGCGCGATCATCCGCGACCGCGTCGAGATTGGCGACCGTGCCGTCATCATGATGGGCGCCATCATCAACATCGGCTCCGTTATCGGCGAGGGTTCCATGATCGATATGGGCGCCGTGCTGGGCGGTCGCGCCACCGTGGGTAAGAACTGCCACATCGGCGCCGGCACCGTGTTGGCGGGCGTCGTGGAGCCCGCCAGCGCCACGCCCGTCATCGTCGAGGACGATGTCATGATCGGCGCCAACGCCGTGGTCTTGGAGGGCGTGCGCGTGGGCAAGGGCGCCGTCGTGGCTGCCGGTGCCGTGTGCG
>CABUBY010000074.1 GCA_902489955.1 uncultured Collinsella sp.
ATGTGGCCGGCGGGGCGCCCTTATCTGTTATGCGGTTCGCGAGCTAGCGCGCCTGCTTAACCTTTGCCGCTGCCTCGACAAACGACTTCCACAGGTTAAAGTCGGTCTCGAGCGTCTTCCACGTGTACTCAGGGTGCCATTGCACGCCCAGGCAGAAAGGCTGGCCTTCGACCTCGATGCACTCGGGAACGCCGTCGGTTGCCTTGGCGACCAAGCGCGTGCTTTTACCCAGACGGTCGACGCAGCAGTGATGTGCCGAGTTGGTCTGGATCAGCCTGTGCCCGCCAACCGCGCGCTCCAGCAGCGAGCCCGGCACGACCTCGACGGGGTGCACGGGATCGTTGAGCACGTGGGTATGGCGCCACTGCGTGCGGCCCTCGCGCGCGCCCAGGCTCGGCACGTCCATGCACAGGGTGCCGCCGGTGGCGACATTGAGCAGCTGCGTGCCTCGGCAGGTGGTAAAGAGCGGCTTCTTGGCGCGAAGCACCTCGTTAACCAGCTTAAACTCAAAACGGTCGCGAATCTCACAGCACAGCGTGGGGTCGTAAGGACGCTCGTCGCCCCAGCGTTTGGGGTTGACGTCCGGGCCGCCGGGAATAGCGATACCGTCAGCGATTTCCACGTAATGACGGATAACATCGACGTCTTCGGTAATAGACATCTGCAGTGGCAGGCCGCCGGCGGCAAGGATGGCATCGACAAAGACACTTGCGATTTCCTCGTTGGGGGAGAGCGTCTCGCTCAAAAAAGGCTTTGCCTCTTCCCAACGCGGCGCGACGAGGATGAGCGGACGGTCGGCGGGGGCGACGTCGACATGCGGGGTGTATGACGATGAAGTACGAGTTCCGATCATAGGTGTTGCTTTCGATCTGAAGGTGACAGGGCGCATGGGAGATGTGGGACAACACTTCCGATGAATTTGTCCCACGGGGTGGCTGGTTAGTGGCCCTTGATGGAGTTGAGGAAGTCCTGGGCGCGCTTGGTCTGGGGATGGTCGAAGAACTCGTCGGGCGTGCCGGTTTCCACGATCTGGCCGTCGGCCATAAAGACGACGCGGTCGGCTACGCGGCGGGCAAAGTTCATCTCGTGCGTGATGACGATCATCGTCATGCCCTGCTGCGCCAAGCGCACCATGACCTCGAGCACCTCATTGATCATCTCGGGGTCAAGGGCGCTTGTGGGCTCGTCAAAGAGCATGGCCTTGGGCTGCATGGCGAGTGAACGGGCGATGGCCACGCGCTGCTGTTGGCCGCCCGAAAGCTGTGCGGGCACCTTGTCGGCCTGCTCGGCCACGCCCACGCGGCTCAGCAGGTCCATGGCACGCTCGCGAGCCTCCTCCTTGGACACGCCCAGCACGTCGACCGGCCCCAGCATGACGTTCTGCAGCACCGTCATATGTGCAAACAGGTTGAACTGTTGGAACACCATGCCCAGCTCGGCACGCATGCGGGCAAGATCCTTGCCTTCCTGCGGCAGGGGCTCGCCCTCGATGAGGATCTCGCCTGAGTCGATGGTTTCCAGGCGGTTGATGGTGCGGCACATGGTCGACTTGCCCGAGCCCGAGGGGCCAATCACCACGACGACCTCGCCGCGGTCGACCGAGAGATTGATGTCGTTGAGAACGTGCAGGTCGCCATAGTGCTTATCGACGTGCTTGAGCTCGATCAGCGGCTGATTGCCGGTGGTAGAGGTGCTCTGTGCCATGGTGCTCGGCTCCTTATGACTCGAAATGGTAAAGCGTTAGCGGATGATGGTCGCGCCGGTCTTGTGCGAAACGTAGACAGCAGCCTTGTTGATTGCGACGTTGATGAGGATATAGATGACCGCGATTACCAAGTAGACCGACACGAGAGCGTCGTAGTTGGTAATGAGCACGCGGGCGTTTTGCATGAGGTCGGGGTAGCTCACCACGTAGGCGACGGTGGTGTCTTTGACTACGACCACGAGCTGCGAAATCAACGACGGAATGATAAATCGAATAGCCTGCGGCAGCACGATTTTAAAGGTGATTTTAGCCTTGGAGAGACCGAGCGCCTGGGCCGCCTCGACCTGGCCGCGCGGTACGGCGTTGACGCCGGCGCGGAAAATCTCAGCTAGCACGCCGGCTGCAGCGAGTGCGACGGGAAGCGTGAGCATCCAAAACGACGGCAGCGCGATCTTGTACTGGGGCAGCACCAAAAAGAAGAAGTAGATGAACAACAGGCTTGGTACGCCGCGGAAGAAATCGGTGAGCACACGGCAGGCCAGCTGCAACGGCTTAATGTCGCTCGTGCGGCCGAGCATAAGGGCTAAGCCTAGCACCAGCGCGATGGCGCCAGCGGTGAGTGCGACTTTAACGGTGCCCTCAAAGCCGGCAAGCAAGAACTTCCAGGTGGTGAGGTGTGTAAAGAAATACCAATAGTGGACCGAAAGCTGGCCGGTCACATAAAAGCGCTGCAGTACCAGGACGGCGAGTGCGGCCACGGCAACAAGCGAGATGGCGGTGCCGATGCGAATCTTGGCGCGCATCTTGGGGCCGGGAGCCTCGTAGAGCGCATCGCGCATGGTAAGCGCAGGGGAGGAATGCTTGCTCATCGGAGGATTCTCACCTTCTTATCGATGTAGTTGCCAATGTGGCTCACCACAAAGGCCGTGCCCAGGTAGCCGAGCGCCGAGATAAAGAACGCGGCGACGCCACCGAGTGAGCGCGTGTTGATGTAGCTCACCACGCCAGTGAGCTCTTGCGGTTTAAGCGGCACCTGGCTGCCCAAGGCGGTAGTGAGCATG
Source organism: uncultured Collinsella sp. (assembly GCA_902489955.1). GTDB lineage: Bacteria > Actinomycetota > Coriobacteriia > Coriobacteriales > Coriobacteriaceae > Collinsella. The sequence goes on from CABUBY010000074.1 coordinate 2,767, forward strand.
ACGGCGATAAAGAGGTTGGTCATGGGCAATACGCTTGAGCGCAGTGCCTGCGGAATCACGATTTTGGCGAGGATGCGGCTGAAGCCCATGCCCAGCGAGCGGGCGGCTTCCACCTGACCGACGCCGACGGTGTTGATGCCGCTCATAAAGTTCTCGGAGCCAAAGGCCGAGCCCAAAAGGACCGTGGCGACGATAACGCAGGTGCGGTAGGGCAGGACGACCTTGAGCGGCGGCAGTGCGTAGACGACGATGATAAGCAGCGCGATGCCGGGGATGTTACGGAAGACCTGGACATACAGGTCGCCAAAGACGCGCAGTGGCTTGAGTGGCGACACACGCATCACGGTGACGGCGACGGCCAGCACCATGGCGATGGCAAACGACTCAAGCGTCATGCCCCAGGTTGCGAGCAGCGCGTCGATATAGTTCTGGCCATAGAGCGACCAGAGCTCGGAGAGACTCATGCGGACCTCCCGCCGATAAGGAAAGGGGCTCCCGTGTGTACGGAAGCCCCGACAACTCAGTAAGGAAACAGTTTAGCGCAATAAAGCGAATCGTGCGTTTCCGTATGGTTTCGCAGCGGCTGATGCCCAGCTTGCGAGCTTAGGCGCCGACCTCGGGCAGCTCGGGAACGTTGGTGTCGCCCGTACGGTCGCCGATGCAGATCTGCCACAGCTCGGTCCAGGTGCCATCGTCCTCGATCTTCTTAAGGAAGTCGTTAACGAAGGCGACGCCGTCGGAATCGAGCGGCAGGCCGATGCCATAGGGCTCCTTGCTGCCGAAGGGCTTGCCGGCGATCTTGTATTTGCCCGGCTCGCGGACCAGGGCGCTCTGCTGCATGTTGTTGTCGATGACATAGGCGTCAACGCGGCCCTGCTGGAGTGCCTGGCGGGCCTCCTCGTCGGTCTTGAACTCCTGCTGGCTGGCCTTGGGAACGAACTCCTCCAGGATGGCGGGGCCGTTGGAGCCGGACTGGACGGCGACGTTCTTGTCGGCCAGGTCGTCGACGCTCTTGATGTCGTCGTTATCGGCGAGCACCAGGATGGCCTGCTGCGTGTAGTAGTAGGGGCCGGCGAAGGAGACGAGCTTCTTGCGCTCGTCAGTGATGGTGTAGGTGGCAAAGACGGCGTCGACCTGGCCGTTCTGCAGGACAGACTCGCGCGTGTCCGAGGTCACCTGGGTGATCTCGACCTTGTTCTCGCCCAGAATGTAGTTGGACAGGAGCTGTGCGATACCGGCATCGAAGCCGCGGGTCTGACCGTCTTTCTCGTTGAGGAGGGAGAAGAGCGTGGAGGTCTGAACGCCACCGATCTTAAAGACGCCGGCGTCCTTGACGGCCGTGGCCCAGGTGCTGGCGGCGATGGCATCGTCGTCGGCTTTGGGGCCGTTGTCGACGAGCTTGTCGAATGCCTTGGCATCGAGCGTAGCGGAAACCTCGGTATCCTCGGAGCCCTTGGAGGAGCCGGCGGCGGAACCCTTGTCGGCCTCGGCGCTGGTGTCGGAGCAGCCGGCAAGACCAAGGCCGGCGACGGTTGCGAAGGTGGCGGCAACGAAGCCGCGGCGGTCGAGAACGACCTGCTGGGAGAGGTTCTTGCTCATGGTAGAACACCTTTCTCAATAAAATCCCTAGCGGTTGAGTAGAGTTATACCCTATCGCGCTCAAATGGGTCAACACGAAATAACTCAGAAACATACTTACCTTATGGGTAATTCTACCTACCAAAAAGGGACAGGCACCTTTGTGGTGGTCCTGGCCGATGCGGTGGCATGCCTTGCTGCTTTGTCTCAATCTGTAACATCTGCAGCCGTTTTTGCCGAGTAACTGTTACAGATTGAGATTTTCTCTTCAGGGGAATTCGAATGTCTCGATCTGTAACATCTGGACGGACAAAAGGTCTCTATCTGTTACAGATTGAGACAAAGGTCAGGGACTAAGACGTCTTGTCTAGATCTGTAACAGGTAGACGGGAATTCGGACCCTAGATGTTACAGATCGAGATAATCGCGTCGCGAAAACAAAAACCTCCGCAGGGGTGCTTCCCTTGCGGAGGTTTTCTTACTCGTTCAGTAGCCTTACGGCTTCGGCGGCCATGTTCTCGACCGTCATGCCGTTCTGCGCAAGCAGTTCGTTGGGGTCGTAGCGGTCGGGGAAGCCCTTGGCGATGCCGAAGGTGCGCGTGCGCAACGGCGTACATGCCAGATAGCATGCCACGCGCTCGCCCCAGCCGCCGTCCAAGATGCCGTCCTCGAGGGTGACGACAACGCGATGCTCGGCGGCAAGACTGTCGAGGAACTCGCGGTCGAGCTCGGTTGCAAAGCGCGGGTTGACGAGCGTGGTCTCGATGCCGTACTCGGCGGCCAGGCGGTTTGCCACGCGCTCGCCCAGCTCAAAGAAGTCACCGAGCGCAAGCACGGCCACATTGCGGCCCCGACGCACCACGTTGTAGTGAACGGCACTGTAGTCGGTGTCTTCGGTGGGCGCAAGGTCGGGACGGCTCACCAGGCCAATGCCGGGCACGCGAATCGCCACAGGATGTTCGCGATGGTCGAGCGACCAGTTCAGCATGGACAGATATTCCTCCATGCAGGCCGGCGCTAGGTAGCGCATGTTGGGAAGAGCGCCCAGCATGGAAATATCGAAGAACGAGAGGTGCGTCTCGGACGTGGTGCCAAAGATCGAGGCGCCAAACACCAAGATGGTTGCGGGGGCATCGTTGAGGCACAGGTCGTGCCACAGTTCGTCGTAGGCGCGCTGCAAAAACGTGCCGTACACACCAAAGACTGGCTTGGCGCCCGAGCGCGCAAGTGCGGTGGCAAAGGTCACGGCGTGTTCCTCGGCAATGCCCACGTCGACAAACTGCTTGCCGGCGGCAGCGCGAAGCTCGGGTGTAAAGCCCATGATGTAGGGCGTGGCGGCCGTGATGCCCACGACCTGCGGATCGCGCTCGATGGCGGCGCTGAGCGCCTCGCCCGTAATATCGGCATAGGTGCGCGGTGCGGGCTCGCTCGGATGGCCCGGGCAGAGCTTGCGTCCAGTCGCCATGTCAAACGGACCCACGTGGTGCCAGCGTTCCGGGTCGCTCTGGGCCGGCTTAAAGCCCTTACCCTTGGCGGTGGAGACGTGCAGCACGATGGGGTGATCGATATTGCGCAGTTCCTGCAGCGCGTCGACGAGGGCCAACACATCGTTACCGGCGTCCAGGTAGCGGTAGTCGAGCCCCATCGCGCGGAAAATGTTGCGCTCACAGGTACCGTTGCTGGCGCGCAGCTCGGCCAGATTGCGATAGAGGCCACCGTGGTTTTCGGCAATGGACTGGTCGTTATCGTTGACGATGATGATCAGGTTGCTGTCGAGCTCGGCGGCATTGTTAAAGCCCTCAAACGCCAGGCCGCCCGAAAGCGAACCGTCGCCAACAACAGTAATGACATTATACGTGTCACCCGCCAGGTCGCGCGCGTGCGCAAGGCCGCAGCCCAAGCTCACCGAGGTCGAGGTATGCCCCATGGCAAACAGGTCATGCTCGGACTCGTCGGGATTGGCAAAGCCGGAAGCCTCACCATAACGCTCCGGGTCGATATAGGTGTACGCGCGCCCGGTCAGCGCCTTGTGGGCGTAGGTCTGGTGCGACACGTCAAAGACAATCTTGTCGGTGGGGGAGTTAAACACGCGATGGAGCGCGACCGTGAGCTCAACGACGCCCAGGTTGGGGGCAACGTGCCCGCCGACGGCGGCGGAGCTTTCGAGGATGGCGTGGCGAATCTCGTCGCAGAGCTGCGGGAGCTCGGCACGATTAAGAGCCTTGACGTCCTCGGGCGTTGTCGTTTGCGTAAGCAGCATCGTTGTGGGTTACTCCATGCGAATCGAGCGCCGGCGCTCCCTCGGCCGACACAATTGCACAAGACAGTCTCGCACATTTTGGCGTTTGATATGTGACGGCGGCGCGGTAATTCGCCAACTGGTGGGGCAAAACGTTTTGTCCGATGCCATACTGATGTGTTCCATGATGTTTTTATCGATTGTGCACAGGCCGTGGCTTGCCGCCGTGAGCCGCTGGAAGGAGGCAGCATGTCCGATGCCGTTCGTGCCGAGAAAATCGCGTGCGAAGTAGACTATGCTGCCCGTCAACTGGCACAGGCGGGCCGTCTGGACCTGACGCGCGAGTTTATCCAGCATGGTGACGTGACGGTCTATGCGCATGTGACTTCGGTAGCGCGCGCGAGCCTGTCCTTTGCCGAGCATTTGGGCCGTGCTGGCATTTCGGTCGACCGTGCCTCGCTGCTGCGCGGAGCCCTGTTACACGATTACTTTCTCTACGATTGGCACGACCCCGACCCGAGCCATCGACTGCACGGATTTCGGCATCCATTTTTTGCCCTGTCGCGTGCGGAGGAAGATTTTGATCTGACGTCTCGTGAGCGGAATATCATCGTGCGGCATATGTTTCCGCTGGTGCCGGTGCCGCCGACGTGCCGTGAGGCATGGATTGTGTGCCTGGCGGATAAATGGTGTGCTCTGCGCGAGACGGTCGCCTGCCGTCTACCGCGCAAGGACGAGGCGGACGATGGCGTGAGTGGCGAATCGAGCGAAAAGAGGAGAGGGTAGACGGTGGGGACCGCGATTGATATGGCGTTTGGCGGCGCGACGCTTGCCGCCTGCCCACTCTCGGCACTGGTGCTCTCGTTTGCCTTTTACGGGTTTTGCGGCTGGGCATGGGAGTCGACAGTATGCGCCATGCTCAATCACGGACGATTTGCCAACAGCGGCTTTTTGCTGGGGCCGTGCTGCCCCATCTATGGCGCGGGCGGCATAGCCTGCTGGCTTTTGTTGCGCGGGATTCCGGATGCCTCGAGCCAGTTTGTCGCTGCAGCGCTCGTATGCAGCGTGATTGAGTACAGCGTAGGCGTGCTGTTGGAAAAAACAACGGGCGCTCGCTTTTGGGACTATTCGCACCTGCCGTTTAACCTGCACGGACGCATCTGCCTGTACTGGGCATGCGCGTTTGGCCTGGGTGCGTTGTGTATTTGTCGTTTAGTGGAGCCGGCATTGCTGGGGCTGCTTGGCCATCTGCCGGTGCTGATTGTGCGGCTGTCCGCCTTTATCGTCGCGGTCGCGATGATGGTCGACGCGGTGTGCTCTTTGGCCAGCTGGCGCCGCCTGTCCGATCAGCTGGAGCGCGTTCGGGCCGACCTTGCCGACCGCATCAACGAATCGCTTGCCGATGCGTCCGACTCTATGCTCGAACGTATTCCCGATTCGGCGATCGACTCGGTGGCACAGACGCATATCCGCAGCCGTGCCGTTAACGCGTGGCTGGCGGAGCTGGGCGACGCGACGCTCGATGCCCTGCGCGAGAAGGCTTCGATGCCGACGTTTATTTCGGATGGTGCTCGCGGCTTGGCGCTCGCTGCCCGCCGCGTGGCCGATGCCGCGCCGAGCATGCCACGTCCGTCGCTCAGTCGTCGCCTTGCCGGCAGGCGCGCGAACCGTCCGGTGCCGAGTGTGTCGCTCAGCCGTCGCGACCTGCGCTTCTTCAATGCCTTCCCACGTCTGCGCATCAATCGCTACGAAGGTGTCATTCGAGCAACTAATCTCCGCGACCGCGCTCACGAGCTGTTTCGGCGCTAGCCGGGACGGGTGTGCTTGCGGCCCCCT